>CAYOVU010000107.1:0-20100 GCA_964407505.1 uncultured Acidobacteriaceae bacterium
AGAACTGAAAGGGCATGAAGGACATCACGTGCAGCTCAGCGCTCACGTTTACGCCGACAAGATGAGCATCCACATTATGAGCGTGAAGATGCTCAAGGGTGGCGACAACTCGATGGGCGGCTCGATGAGTCACTAGTTCGAGACAAAGCGTAACCAGCCGAGCCTGAGATGATGGCTCAGCTACTCTTTGCCGGCCGGATTCTTCGGAATCTGGCCGGCTTTGTTTATACTGAACCCTTTCCTGATTCTTTCTATCCAACACTGTCAATGAATTTGATCTCTTTAATGGCGCGCCACGGCTATGCTCTGACCTTCGGCCTATTGCTGGCGGAGGCGATTGGTCTTCCCTTCCCTGCAGCACTTGCGCTGGTTGCGGCCGGCGCGGCGGTGGCGTCGCACACGTTGTGGGGTCCGTACGTTTTGGTTGCCGCCGTCGCGGGCTTACTGATGGGCGATACCGTCCAGTTCTGGCTGGGGCGGTACATGGGCTGGTTACTGCTGGGGTTCCTCTGCCGCGTATCGATCAATCCGGAAACCTGTATTTTGCGGTCGGCCGAGTCGTTCTACAAACGGGGCAAGATTACGCTGGTGATCGCGAAGTTTATTCCAGGTGTCAACACCATGGCTGCGCCGCTCGCCGGCAGCATGAAGATGCGCTTCTGGCAGTTCCTGCGGCTGGACTTTGTCGGAGCCTCGTTCTATGCCCTGACCTATTTGTTGGTGGGCTACCTTTCGCGCGATTTTTTGGCGGCGATCTTACGCGGTTTTCACACAGCCGGGCTGGCGATGGAAGGTGTGATTATCGCCGCGCTTGTTGTGTATGCGATTTACCGCGTACTGCAATACCGCAAAAACAAGATGTATCGCATCGTACCGCGGGTGCAGGTTGAGGAACTAGCCCACCGGCTCGCGTCAGACGATGCCAGCCGGGTGCTGATCGTCGATGTCCGCAGCCATGGCTACTACGATTCGGGAGGGGCACGGATCAAGAATTCAATCCGCATCGAGCCCAATAATCTGGAGGAGGAAATCAAGAACCTTCCCAAAGACAAGGACATTTATCTTTACTGTACTTGAGCGCGCGAAGCGACTAGCGCCCGGGTGGCGCATCTGCTGCGGGAAAAAGGATTTAACACGTTTGTAATTGTTGGCGGATTGACCGCATGGCGCAAGGCCGGAGAACCGGTCGAATCGGTTCCTGAGAATGATTTGGTGAGGCTGCCCACATTTAATTAGGCCAACCCGTGGCAGGCTCCAACTACAGTATTTCCTACAGAGGCAATACGGAATGTAGGGTATCGAACATTTCTAATGATCCTTGAGAAACTCCACGCATGCAGCGCCGCTCGGAAGATAGAATCATGCAACTTGTTGCCAAGGCCCTGGCGACGCACGACATGGCTGAGTTGAACTCCATCCTTGGGCACCTCAAGAAAGCGATTCGCGAACATTGCCAGCAAATAAGAAGGTTCGTCATCTTTCCGGTTCCTGAGCGACGATCAGGTTCCAACAAAGAGTAAGTGAGCAATAAGCTGCGCCGTCCCAAGCTAGCACCTGTTTGAATACTGTAAGACCGCCTACCTTCTATACTCCCAGAGTGACCTCCCACGAAGAGATCGAAGTTAAGTTTCGCATTGAAAATATGCACTCACTTGCGCGTAAACTGCGTGCCGCGGGGTTTCGTGTTGTCACGCCGCGGACGCACGAGACGAATACGCTTTATGACCTTCCTAGCGAAGCGCTGCGGAAGCGTAAACAGTTGTTGCGAATCCGGAAGTATGGCTTGGAGTGGACGCTGACGCATAAAGCTGGCAAAAAGACTGGCCGCCATAGCAGCCGCAAGGAGTTGGAAACATGCGTGAGCGACGGTAAGAAGATGGACCTGATCTTACGCGCTTTGGGATATACGCCGTCGTTCCGCTACGAGAAGTTTCGCGCGGAGTGGACGGATGGCAAAGGTCAGGTCGTGGTCGACGAAACTCCGATTGGAAATTTCTGTGAGATCGAAGGCATGCCGCGATGGATTGATGCGACGGCGAAGAAGCTAGCAGTCAGTTCTTCCGACTACATTACCCAGAACTATGCGGGATTGTTTCTGGAGTGGAAAAGCGAAAACTCGAGCGCGGTAGAGGAGATGACCTTTCGCGCCATAGGGCCAGCTCGAAGACGTCTAGGCGGAGTTCGTGAATGAATATCCTCTAGACGACATCATATGACGGCTATGACAAATCATGGTGACCACCCGTCAAGCAACCGACGATGATCTTGCGTTTCTCGCCGACGTGTTTTTGCGCTCCATGCGCGCTCCCATTACAGCTACTCGTGGATTTTGGGACGAAGTCAAGCAGCGAAAGCAGTTTTACGAACAGCTTCAGGTTCTGCACACGCGAGTCATTGAGCACAACGGCATGAGCGTTGGATTCGTGATGACCCTTGAAAGTGATCAGGACATCGAACTCCATACGCTCTGCATCGTTCCTGAGCATCAAGGACATGGCCTCGGTACAGCGGTCACCCGTCGGGTCCTCGACGAGGCTCGCGCCCGGAGCTGCGCCGTCGTCCTCTCAGTCCTGAAAGTGAATACCGCTGCGCGGTCTCTTTATGAGCGATTGGGATTCACGGTCACCGAAGAATCCACGCAGCATTTACCGCATGCGCCTTGTTCCGTAGACGATCGCGGTTGGCTCAATGGCGAACGTCTAGCGGAGCACAGTCGAAGGCCTAGGGTTTCCGCACGTTTCTGTGTGGCTTTAGCCCGCCCCGTGACATTTCTTGAATTTCTTTCCCGATCCGCAGGGGCAGGGATCGTTGCGGCCAACTTTCTCCTGGGCGCGAACGACTTGCTGCACCGGTTGCACGTCGCCAGCCCCGGCCATGCGAGCCTGTTCGAGTTCACGTCGCTTGCGGCGCATGAAGGCTTCCTCCAGGTCGTCGGCGGAAGTAGCGACCAAACGCGGCGGATGATGTCCGTTGCCACCGCTACCTTGCTGTGCAGGGACTCCAGGACCTGGACCTTGGGCTTCGGGTCCGCCTGCCTGCGGGCCGCCTGCGTCCGCATCCGGCGGGCGATCGAGAATCTGCATCAGGTAGAGATATCGCGCCGTATCTTCCTGGAATCGCTGCAGCATGGCCTCAAACATCTCAAACGATTCTTTCTTGTACTCGACCAGGGGATCGTGCTGCCCGTAGCCACGTAGTCCGATGCCCTCCTTCAGATGGTCCATGCTGAGGAGGTGATCTTTCCACTGCGAATCGAGCACGCTGAGCATGATCATGCGCTCATGATGTCGCATGGCCTCGGGGCCGATCAATTTCTCTTTGGCGTCGTAACGCTCTTTCAGCTTTTCAAAAATCGCATCCCCGAGTTCCTGCCGGTTCAAGTCCTCCGCCTTCACACCCTCGGCGATGAAATCCACACCAAAGCGAGTGAATACGGCGTCTTTCAGGCCTTTCAAATTCCAATCGGCTGCGTGCCCCTTCGGCGGACAATATTCGTCCATCAGGTCGCCGAGAATGCCTGAGACATACTCTTCAAGAATCAGATCTTTCTGATCCATGCCCTCGAGCAGGCGGCGGCGCAGGCCGTACACAGCCTCGCGCTGTTTGTTCATTACATCGTCATATTCGAGCAGATGTTTGCGCGATTCGAAATGCTGGCCTTCGACCGCCTTCTGAGCCGCCTCGATTCGCCGGCTCATGAGCTTGCCCTCGATAGGCACACCTTCTTCCATTCCTAGACGCTCGAGAAGCTTCGACACCCACTCCTTGGCGAAGATTCGCATGAGATCATCTTCAAGCGCGAGGTAGAAGCGCGAGGAACCGGGATCACCCTGGCGGCCGGCGCGTCCACGCAACTGGTTATCGATGCGGCGCGACTCGTGACGCTCGGTGCCCAGGATGTGCAATCCTCCTACTGCGGTCACCTCGTCGTGCTCTTTGTCGGTCTGCTCTTTGTACCAGCTGAAGACCTCAGCCCACTTATCGGTCGGCACCGTATATTCATTGCCGTTGTAATAAAAGATGGAAGTGATCCCATCTTCCTGCGGACCTTCGATCTTGCCCTGTGCCACGCGTAATTGCTGCGCGATTCCCTTCTTCACCAACTCCTGCTTGGCCATGAATTCAGGATTGCCCCCGAGCAAAATATCGGTGCCGCGACCCGCCATGTTTGTGGCGATGGTGACCATGCCTTTGCGGCCCGCCTGCGCTACGAATTCGGCTTCGCGCTCGTGGAACTTGGCGTTCAGAACGACATGCTGCTTCAGTCCTTTCCTCTTCAGCAACTCGGAGAGGCGCTCAGACTTTTCGATCGACGTGGTACCCACCAGCACCGGCTGGCCTTTTTCGTGAAACTTCTGAATCTCGTCCGCAACCGCGAAATATTTTTCTTTTTCCGTCCGGTAGATAACGTCGGGATTCTCCAGCCGCAACATCTGCCTGTTAGTAGGAATAACAGCAACTTCCAGCTTATAAATCTTGTCAAACTCGGCCGCTTCCGTTTCCGCCGTACCGGTCATTCCAGAAAGCTTCTTGAACATGCGGAAATAATTCTGGAAGGTGATGGTGGCAAGCGTCTGGTTCTCGCGCTCGATCTTCACACCTTCCTTGGCTTCGATGGCCTGGTGCAAACCATCAGACCAGCGCCGGCCCGGCATCATGCGTCCGGTAAATTCATCGACGATAATGACTTCTCCCTCTTTCACCACGTACTCCACGTCGCGGCGATAGAGCGCGTGCGCTTTCACCGCAGTCTCGACGTGATGCTTGAGCGGCCAGTTCTCCGGGTCGGCGATGTTGCCGATGCCAAGTAGTCCCTCAACCTTGGTCCAACCTTCGTCGGTTACGGTGATGTTGCGATGCTTCTCATCGACCACGAAGTCACCAGTAAGCTGCGCTGGTTCGCCCGGAGCAACGTCGAGTTCTTCTCCTTTTTCGAGCTTGGGGATGATGCGATTCACCTTGTAATACTTGTCGGTCGATTCTTCGCTCGCTCCAGAAATAATGAGCGGCGTGCGAGCTTCGTCGATGAGGATGGAATCGACTTCGTCGACGATGGCGAAATTATGCCCGCGCTGCACACAATCTTTGAGATCGAACTTCATGTTGTCGCGCAGATAGTCGAAGCCGAACTCGTTGTTGGTTCCGTAGGTTACGTCGGCAGCGTAGGCTGCGCGACGTTGCTCGTCATCGAGGTCGTGAACGATTACGCCCACGGTGAGGCCGAGGAAACGATAGAGCTTGCCCATCCACTCGGAGTCGCGCTTGGCCAGATAGTCGTTCACAGTAACCACATGCACGCCGCGTCCGCTTAATGCATTGAGATAGACCGGAAGAGTGGCGACCAACGTTTTGCCTTCGCCGGTCTTCATTTCTGAAATCATTCCCTTGTGCTGCACCATGCCGCCGATCAACTGCACATCGAAGTGGCGCATGTTGAGCACACGACGCCCAGCCTCGCGGACCACCGCGAAAGCCTCCACGAGAATTTCATTCAGGACTTCCTGCAGAGCATCGTATTGCTCTTTTTCAAGTTGTTTCGCGCGGTCGGAACCGGCGGCAATTTCGGGTTCCGGCTCCGGCACCGCAGTGCTATCGACGCGACTCAGCCGCTCCTGGATGCGTTGCCGGAACTCGTCGGTTTTGGCGCGCAGTTCGGCGTCAGTGAGCTTCTGCATCTGCGGTTCGAGGGCGTTGATCGCCGCGACATTGGGCATCAAGCTCTTGACGACCCGCTCGTTCTTGGTCCCAAAGACCTTGCCTATCAGAGTGTTAATCAAACTATGAAATCCTCGGTGGGCGAGAGCTTTTACCTCTTTAAGCCTAGCATATTAGATGCAAGACAAGGGCCGTGGAATAACCAGCCAAAGTTTGCAAGTTCCGGCACTTTACCGGCACTTCGCAGCCGTTCTCTTTAACAGAAACGGAGCAATCGCCAACGGCACAGGATAAACTGTCTCTCGGAGATGAACATGGAAAGATCCGCGACACCTGGGTGTTGCTTCTTCACACGCTAAGGGCGGTGCCAGTCTTCACAACGGAAACGAATGTACCAGCGCGTTGGTAGCCCTGGCAATGTCCGGAAGCGCATCCGCCTTAGCGGAAGCATTGGCAAAAGAAAATAGAAGGATTCCAAGAGAGCGGCGAAAACGCTTTTTCGTGTATATTCCCATGCCCACCTTTTATGACCGTTTTGTCGAATGCGCGGAGCACTGGCCCAGTAACCTCGCGCTCGAACTGCAGCGCCAGGATCAAATCGAGAGTTGCACCTACGCTGAGCTTCGCGGCATGGCGGAGTCCGTGGGGCGTTGGGTCACAGAAAACGGATTCGAGCGCGGGGCGCGGCTGGCCCTTCTGGCGGAGAACCATCCGCGATGGGTCGCGGCGTATCTCGGGATCATTGCAGGAGGATGTACCGTTGTTCCGCTCGACACCGCTCTCCACTCCGACCAACTGAACAAGCTGCTGAAAGACAGTGGCAGCTCGGCTTTATTTTGCGATGCGAAGCACGCGCAAGCGGCACACGAGGCGGTTTCCGGCATCGATGTCGGCCTCGTGCGGATGGACCCGGAGCGTGCGACCAGCCCGTCCGTCTCAGAGCAGTGGTTTGGAAATTTGCCGTCGATTTTTGCAGCCGGCCCCGGGAAGTTTCGGCCAATCGATGCCCAGCCTGATGAAATAGCATCCCTGCTCTACACTTCGGGAACGACTGCCGATCCCAAGGGCGTGATGCTGACCCACGCCAACCTGCTGGGTGAAGTCGAGGCCGTTTTCAACTGGGTGGACATCGGTCCCGGCGATGCGCTTCTTGGTGTTCTTCCCATGTTCCACGTGCTGGCTCAAATGGCGAACTTGATGATTCCCCTGGTGAAGGGTGCGCGCGTCGTCTATCTCGAAACTCTGAACACCACGGAATTGCTGCGAGCGCTGCAGCAGCGTGAAATCACTGCATTCGCGGTTGTGCCGCAGTTTTTTTATCTGATTTATGAGCGGATTTTTCAGGAAGTCGCGAAACGCGGACCGATTGCAAAGAAATTGCTGCGCGTGCTTATGAACCTGAACCAAGGTTTGCGAAGAGTGGGACTCAACGCCGGTCCGCTTTTGTTCGGCAAAATCCACGAGACCTTGGGAAGCAAAATGCGCTACCTCGTGACCGGAGGATCGCGGTTTGATCCCGTCATTGCCCAAGATTTTTACGAGCTTGGCATCGACGTGTTGCAGGCCTACGGTCTCACAGAAACTACGGCTGCCGTATTTGCAACTTCTCCCGGCGACAACGTGATCGGCTCTGTGGGAAAAGCAATGAAAGGCGTCGAAGCCAAAATCATCGATTCGCAAATCCAGATCGATGACGAGCAGGAAGATGGCAGACTGGCCAGCGGCGAAATCGCACTGCGCGGCGCACCCGTGATGAAGGGCTACTGGAATCGTCCGGATGCAACCGCAGCCGTGCTGCGCGACGGATGGTTCTACACCGGCGATCTCGGCTATTTCGACGCCGACGGTAATTTGTTTCTCACGGGACGCAAAAAAGAAGTGATCGTGCTCAGCAACGGGAAGAATATTTATCCCGAGGAAGTGGAAGCCCACTACCTAAAATCGCCACATATCAAGGAGTTGGCCGTGATGGGAGTGGAAGGCAAGCCTGGCGAAAGCGGCGACCGCTTACACGCCGTAATTGTCCCTAATTTCGATTTACTGCGGCAGAAAAAAATTGTGAATGCCAAAGAGGTCATCCGCTTCGACATCGAAAGCCTCTCGCAGCAGATCGCGTCCACCAAGCGCATCGGCAGTTATGAGATTTGGCAGGAAGACATGCCACGCACTACCACGCGCAAGATTAAACGCTTTGAAGTAGAAAAGCGCGTCAAGGCGAATCAAGGCCGTCGAGTCAATGACGATTCCGACCTCCCAACCGAACAGCCGTTGACCGCCGACGAACAGGCATGGCTTAATCGGCCGAATGTGCAGAAAGCGTTGAAGATTGTGCGCGAGTCAGCCCGCACGCCACCACCGGCCTTGCGGCCCACTCAAAGCCTGGAGCTCGACTTTGGCCTCGACTCCATGCAGCGCGTCGAGTTGTTGAGCCAGATAGAAGAACAGCTTGGCGGGAACGTGCCAGAGTCGCAACTTGCTGAAATTTATACGGTGCGCGACCTGGTCGATGCCGTGCTGCAAAGTGCGACCAGCGGCGCGAACGCTCCGGGCACGCGGCCTGCCTTCGCGGGATGGAAAGCGATTCTCACCGAAGCACCCGATGCCACCGACGTGATCTCCTTAGTCCAGCCACAACGCATCAGCAGCACGTTTTGGTATGTGGTGTCGAGACTCGCGCAGGTCATTGCACTCGACCGCTTTGATTTGAAAGTTCGCGGTATTGAAAAGCTGCCGAAGAGTGGCGCTTATATTATTTCGTCCAATCACCAGAGCTACCTTGATCCTTTGATTCTGGCGGGGGTTCTGCCGCCGGAGGTGTTCGCCAAAGTATTTGCCGTGGGGACGAGCGAAATCTTCGGTGAGGGCTTCATGCTTAAGCTGGCTCGTTCACTTCGTGTTCTCGTGGTCGATCCCGACGCGAATCTGGTTCCGGCGATGCGCGCGGGCGCGTTCGGCCTGCGGCAAGGCCGGCCGCTCATTTTGTATCCCGAGGGCGAGCGTTCGATCGATGGCACTCCAAGAATCTTCAAAAAGGGCGCCTCCATTTTATCGATTCACATGCAGGTGCCAATTGTGCCCGTCGCAATCGAGGGATTCTATAGAGCCTGGCCGCGCAACAAATCGTTTCAAGGTTTCACGCCGCTGAAGATGGTGTTTGGTGATCCAATTTTTCCGCCGCCAGAGAGTGAAGCGTCGGAAGTAGCTTACGAAAAATTAACTGCAGAGTTGAAGAGTCGCGTGGTTAAGATGTGGGAAGGACTTCGCGACCAAGTTTAGCGCCGCGTTACTTCGCCCGCGGATGCGTCTGGTCGTATACCTGCAGCACATGCTTCATCGACAACTGCGTGTAACGCTGTGTAGTCGCGAGGCGTTCATGGCCGAGTAACTCCTGAATCGCGCGCAAGTCGGCGCCTTCCTCCAGCATGTGCGTGCCAAAAGCGTGACGCAGCGTGTGCGGATGAACGTCTGGCGAGAGCCCTTTGGCAACAGCAATTTTTTTGATGATCCGGCCGACGCTGCGCGTGGTCAACCTGCCACCACGCCGGTTAATGAGCAGCGCGGCGTTCTGCTTATTGAATGCGGCAATAATTTTCTGGCGCTCGGGCAGGTAAGCTTTGAGAGCCCCGGTCACTGAGTCGCCGAATGGAACGTAACGTTCTTTTTTCCCTTTGCCGCGGATGAGAATCGCCTCCGCGCTTAGACGAATGTCATCGAGATTGATCCCGGTAAGCTCGGAATTCCGGATGCCGCAGCCGTAAAGCAACTCCAGCATGAGTCGATCGCGTTCAGGGAAAGCGGCGACTTCCGGCATTTCCCCGTCGATCACGGAGTTCAGTTCTTCAATCGTGGGAACGCGCGGAAGCTTCTTGGGAAGTTTGGGGGTGGCGACCAGCTTTGCCGGATTCTGTTCGACCAAACCTTCCCGCGCCAGCCAGCGATAGAGCGAACGCACCGCAGCCAAGGCTCGGGCCACGGAGGTCTTACTCAATCCTTTGTCATAGAGTTGCGACAGAAATCCGCGAACGGCAATGTGGTCGATCTGCTTCCATCCTCGCGAACCGGCATAAGCCGAGAAGAGCGAAAGATCGCTGCTGTAGGCCTTAGTAGTGTGCAGAGAAGCGTTACGCTCGCGCAGGTGGCGGATGAAATCGCTGACGGCTTTGCCGACGATGGTGTTTGTCTTCATCTAGCCTTGGCCCGTGGGTGATGCTTCTGATAAACCGTCCTTAGCCGGTCCAGCGCCAGGTGCGTATAGACCTGCGTGGTTGAAATATCGGCATGGCCCAGGATCGTCTGCACGGTGCGCAGATCCGCCCCGTTTTCCACCATGTGCGTGGCGCAAGAGTGTCGCAGCATATGCGGAGAAGCGGCGCGCCCTGACGCTGCCGAGGCGGCGCGCACCATCTGCCAAACCCGCTGGCGCGTCAGCTTTCGTCCTCCGCGCGCGATGAAGAGAAGAGGTGAATTCTTCGCATGAGCTGCGGCGGCTGCCGATGCTATGCCTCGCTTCCCCGCTGTCAGCGCCGGGCGTGCCTCGGCTAAATATTTTCTCAGTGCGTCCTGCGCCGACTTTCCCAGCGGCACGACGTGTTCCTTATCGCCTTTGCCGCGCACCAGCATGTACCCGGCGTCAAGCTTCAGGTCTTCGAGCTTGGCATTGATGATCTCCGAGACTCGCAACGCTCCCGCATAAAAAACCTCCAGCATCGTGTGGTCGCGAGCCGCTAGCGCAGATGAATATGATGCACTGCCGTGCGCCGAACTGCTGCGGAGGGTAAGTGGAGCAGCTAATGTCGCTTCCATTTCATCGCGAGCCATCGCCTTCGGCAGAACTTTCCATTGCTTCGGAGACTCGATGTTCAGCGTAGGATCGTGCTCGATTTTCTTATCCAGCAGCAGATATCGATAGAGATGACGCAGGGCCGAGAGCTTTCGTCCCACGCTGCGGCCATCGACCTGATAGGAAAAAAGCTGCTGCAGGAATTCACGCACATCGATGTGGCGAACTGTCAGCAGCAGGCGCTTGCGCTTTTCTAGGAATTCAGAGAACTGGCCGATATCGGTGGCATAGGCGCTGACGGAAAGCGGCGCTAACCCCTTCTCGATTCGCAAATAGTCGAGAAAGCTCGAGAGCAGTCGTGAATTGGATTCCGACTTCATTGTGCAGTGAGAATAAATTATGCGTATTATCGGACTCCACGAAAAGTGCTGAAGAGGGTGCGCTGCTAGATCAGACTACGTCTGGCCTCGCGCAGGAGTTCGACTGCGTACAGCGCTCCCTCCGGCGTTTCCTCGTGTTTAAAGTAAGCAAACACGTCGCGGCTGGCTGACAGATGCTCTCGAGTCCTCGCGACCATCGCCGTACGCTCCTCGTCGGTGTAGCTCGGTTTGCGATACCGATAGTAAACAAAAGGCGCGGTGACCACGTCGGGCGTGGTGCGTTCTTCAGTCTCCGCCACGCATATCGCGGCCCCATGCGCTTTCAATGCCTCCCAAGTCGACTCGGTGAACCATGATTCGTGACGGAATTCAAATGCTGCCGGAAGCGAACGCGGCAACAGAGCGAGAAAATCCTTGAGCAGCACCGGATCCGCTTTCAGGTTCGGCGGCAACTGGAAGAGTACCGGCCCAAGCTTGCCGGCGCTGGCTAGTGGCGCGATCGTCGCCAGGAAGCGGGGAACAAAGTCTTCCGTTCCTTTCAACCGCTTGATGTGCGTGATCACCTGGTGAGCCTTGATGCCGAGGCGAAAATGCGCGGGAGTCTCCTGAATCCAATTCTGGATTGTGGTCTCTTTTACCAATTGCCGGAAGGTAAAGTTCACCTCGACGGTATTGAGTTGCGTGGCGTAGTGGCTGAGAAATTTTTTCTGGGCGAGCTTGGCGGGATAGAAGTCGGGCTTCCAGCTCGGATAGGCCCACCCCGACGTTCCCACAAAAAGTTGAGGCATCAAAAGATCCCGAAGCAAAAGACGGCGCATGGGATTATACCTTGCGCTTCACCCGGCGCGCCTGAGGCGGTTTTGCGGTCTTTTTCTCAGAACGGCGCACGGGAACCTCTGTTGGCGTCTCTTCTGAGTCTTCGTCCGCTTGAGCGGCAATCGAGATCGGCTCCGTCTCTTCATCCGCGCCAGCGGCAAGTTTCTTAAGATCCGGCAAACGCTGCTTCAACTCCAGCACCGGAGCGAACAAGTCGCCCATTTTTTCCACGCGCGCGACCACCTGCTTGGCTTCGAATACGAGCAGGTTCGCATCTTTCTTCTTAAACGTACGTTCCACTTCCTCCCACGTCACCGGAGTCGAAACCGTGGGATGCTCGCGTGCCCGCAGCGAGTACACGCCCACCGTAGTTTTGTGCTCGTCGTTCTGGCTCCAATCGACGAAAACTTTTCCGGTTCGCACCTGCTTCTTCATGTCCGACACAACTTCTTTCGGACGATCCTGCTCGATCAATTGCGCCAGCGCGTGAGCGAATGGCTTGGTCGACTTGTAGTTGGTTGGAGTGTTCAGGGGAACGTAAATCTGCAAACCTTTCGACCCCGAAGTTTTCGGAAAGCTTCGCAAACTGAAATGTTCGAAGATCTCGCGTAGCAATAATCCAATCTCGCAGCATTGCACGATGTTCGCAGGCGGCCCGGGGTCAAGATCGAAAACCATCATCGTAGGACAGGTAATCTCTTTCGCAAGCGAGAGCGACGGATGCAGTTCGATAGCAGCCAAGTTCGCCAGCCATACCAGCGTAGGCAAATCGTCAGCCAGAATATAGTGAACCATGCGCCGGTTCCCTTCGCTCCAGATGGGCGCAGTCTTCACCCAGTCAGGGCGATGCTGGGGCGCATTCTTTTCGTAGAAGAATTCCTCGTCCACGCCATTGGGATAACGCTTGCGGGTCAGCGGACGTCCGGCCATGTGCGGGATCATTGCCGGCGCAATGCGAACGTAATAGTCGATGACTTGTTGTTTGGTGAAGCCCGTGGCAGGATACAAAACCTTTTCCAGGTTCGACAACTTGAGCTGCTTTCCTTGAACATCAATCGTCGAATCCATGGCGCGCACGCTCCCGCATGCATTTTGCACCAAACGGCCACGTGCGCAAAATACAGTCGATTACCTTGATTGGCTCGAACGACTGCACAAGGCCTGTTTGACAACCTCCCCGCCAGCCACGTAATTTCAAACTTCTGCTGCTTCCGTTCGTCTAAAACTATGGTTGTCCCAAAATGTGTGTCGGAATTGTTCTGCCAGTAATCCGTACCGGCTTTCTGGAGGTCCAATGAAACGCCCTATGCTTAGGCTCTACGCTCTTGTCGCGCTCGCTTTTCTTATTCTTAGCGTTCTTGCCACGGCACAGGATATTGCGTCGTTTGAAAAGCGCATCACGGTCAAGAAGTTGCCAAACGGCCTAACCCTGATTATTTGTGAGCGGCCGGAGGCGCCGGTATTTTCATTCTTTACCATGGTCGATGCGGGTTCGGCGCAGGATCCCATGGGGAAAACCGGTCTGGCTCACATGTTCGAGCATATGGCTTTCAAAGGCACGGATAAGATCGGCACCACCGACTATACTGCCGAGAAGCCCGCTCTGGAAAAAGTCGAGACTGCCTACACCGCCTATATCGCCGAGCGCGACAAGAGCGTGGGCCGCGACGAAGCGAAACTCAAGGAACTGGAAAAAGCCTGGAAAGACGCCATCGCCGCTGCCGACAAGTATGTGGTGGCAAACCAGTTTGGCAAGATCATCGAGCAGAGCGGCGGCCAGGATCTCAACGCATTCACCGATTACGACGAGACGGGATATCACTACTCGCTGCCCGAAAACCGGCTTGAGCTGTGGGCTTATCTCGAATCGGAGCGTTTTCTGCATCCTGTGATGCGCGAGTTTTATAAGGAGCGCAACGTAGTCATCGAAGAGCGGCGCCTTCGTACCGATAGCAATCCGACCGGTCGCCTGCTGGAGCAGTTTGACGCCATGTCCTTCGAGGCTCATCCCTATCACAGGCCGACTGTTGGTTGGATGTCTGACCTGAATACTTTCTCGGCCACTGACGCCAAGAATTTCTTCGACAAGTATTACGTTGCGGCGAACATGGTGGTTGCGGTCGCGGGCGATGTGAAGGCTTCCCAGGCCATGCCGATTCTCGAAAAATATTTCAGCCGGCTACCGGCGAGCCATAAGCCTGATGAGACCACGACCACCGAACCGCCGCAGAACTCCGAGCGCAAAGTTGTGCTCAAGGAGAAGTCGCAGCCGCTTTATCTCGAGGGTTACCACCGGCCCGATTACAGAACAAAAGACGATGCGGTGTATGACGCGATCACCGATCTCATGTCGGAGGGCCGCACCTCGCGTCTCTATCGCGCGCTCGTGCGCGATAAGAAGATCGCGGCTTTCTCGGCAGGATTCAGCGGGCTTCCCGGAACGAAGTATCCGCACCTGTTCGCGTTCTATGCCTACCCGCTGCCCGGACACAGCACGCAGGAGGTGGCGGACGCCATTCACGTTGAAATCGAGCGGCTGAAGAAAGAAGACATCAGCGACGACGAGTTAAAGATGATCAAGACTCGCACCAAGGCCAACCTGATTCGTGGTCTCGCAGAAAACGAAGGCCTGGCCACTCAATTGACGATTTTCGAGACCCGCTATGGCGACTGGCGCGAGTTGTTCCGGTCCGTGGACCGCATCGACAAAGTGACGAAAGCGGACATTCGACGCGTAGCCAACGAAACTTTCAACGATACGAACCGTACCGTGGGCGTGATCGAGACTGTCGCGGGTGGTGCAAAAGACGAAGACGCTCAGGGAGGTGGCCAATGAAGACAACGAAGATGCAGACGAACGCGGTCGGTATGAAGCCCATCGTCTTATCGTTAATTCTTGTTGCCGCCACTCTGTTAGTCGTGTTGCCAAGAGCCGCTTCGCAAGCCACGGACTGGCAACAGATTCCGATTCCACCTCTGCCGGCTTTCCAGGCTCAGCAACCCAAGCGCGTCGAACTCTCCAACGGCATGGTGATCTTTCTCCAGGAGGATCACGAACTGCCGCTGATTCAGGGAACCGCACGCATCCGCGGTGGTTCAACCCGTGAACCTGCCGACAAGGTTGGATTGGTAGATATCTTTGGCGAGGTATGGCGCACCGGTGGAACCAAGTCACAAACCGGCGATCAACTCGACGACTTTTTGGAAGTGCGTGCCGCCAAAGTCGAAACTGGCGGCGGTCCCGATTCAACCAGCATCAGCCTGTCCTGCCTGAAGGGCGATTTCGACGATGTTTTCAAAGTCTTCGCCGACCTGCTCCAGAATCCCGAGTTTCGCGCCGACAAACTCGACCTCACGCAAAAGCAAGCGGAAGACAGCATCTCGCGGCGCAACGACGAGGTCGGCGAGATAGCTGCGCGTGAATCCGCCAAGCTGGCGTATGGGGCCGACAATCCCTATGCTCGTCAGCCTGAGTACTCCACCATCGCCGCCATCACCCGCCAGGACTTGCTCGACTGGCAACACGCCTACATTCACCCCAATCACATCATCCTGGGCATCAGCGGAGACTTCGATCCACGGGCCATGGAAGCCAAGCTTCGCACAGCGTTTGAGTCATGGCCCAAAGGCCCCGAAATTCCGCAGAACGAAATTCAGTATCACTCCGCCAAGCCGGGCTATTACCTTATCCCGAAAGACGACGTGAACCAGAGCACTATTCATATGGTCACGCTGGGCACAACCCGCAACAATCCCGACTATTACTCGATTACGGTGTTCAATGAGGCGTTCGGCGGCGGATTCTCCTCGCGCCTGTTCAACGACATTCGCACCAAGCGCGGCTTGGCGTACCACGTAGGCGGCGGCATCGGAACCAATTTCGGGCATCCCGGCATTCAGCAGTTCACCATGGGCACTAAGAGCCAGAGCACGATCGAATCCGTGCAGGCGCTCGATGAAGATATCGACAACCTTGCCAAGCAGCTGATCACGGATGACGAAATCAAGCACGCGAAAGACGCGATCCTGAATGCTTTCATCTTTCGCCTCGACTCTCCCGACAAGGTTCTCGCGGAAAGAATGGCCTACGAATTTTACGGATACCCTGCGGACTGGCTCGACAAGTTTCCGGTGGAGATCCAAAAAGTCACGGCCGCCGACGTGAACCGCGTGGCTGCGAAATATTTACACCGCGATCAATTGGCGGTTCTGGTGGTTGGCAATACCAAGGAGTTCGACAAGCCTCTTTCTTCACTCGGTGCGGTGAAAGAAATCGATATCACAATTCCGCCTCCGCCGGGCGCAAAAGAAGGTGCGAAAGAAGAGGAGAACAAACCCACCGCATCGAATGATGAAGGCAAAGCTCTGGCCGCGAAAGTAGTGGCTGCGATGGGCGGCGAAGCCAAGTTGGCGGCGATCAAGTCGGTGAAGGCCAATTTGACGTTAACGCAGAAAACGCCGCAGGGCGAGTTTCCCATGCAGATGGAAACCATTATCGTCTTTCCCGATCATCTGCACGCCGAGATGCAAACTCCGGGTGGAACCATGAATATTGTGGTCACGCCGGATCTCGCGTTCATGGCCGTCCCCGGGCAAGGCATGCGCGAGTTCCCGGCCTCGCAGAAGACGGAAACGCTCGAGCAGATCAAGCGCGATCCCGTTTTCATCGCCTCGCACGCGAAGGATGCCAACATGTATTTCCGCGCCGGCGGAAGCGAGAAGGTCGGCGACGTTGATGCCCGAATCGTGGACGTCAATGCCGCAGGCGTCGGCATCCGGTGGTTCGTTGACCCGCAAAGCGGCCACATCCTGAAGGAAACCTACAGAACGCTCAGCCAAGGTCAGCCCGTAGAAGGCGAAACCGACATGGACAACTGGAAACCGGTGAATGGCCTCACCGTTCCGTTCGTTCGCCACAACAAACAGAATGGTCAGGATTCCAGCACCGCTGAATACACCACGCTGGAGTTCAATCCCACAATCGACCCCAAGCTTTTTCAGAAGCCAGCCGAAAATGCGACCGAGAAACCATAATTCGGATCCTAAGTTCAACCAAACAAATCCCCTTCGCAGCTCAAACTGCTTAATAGAATTGGATTAGTCCATTGGGGGGATTGTAACTCTTAGAAAACAAGGTAAAGTAACTCCGTCACTTTGCGGCCGGCTGCACTGATTCTGGTGCATGAGTTGCCGCTATATGTCTTCCACTGGAGGTAAACATGCGTCGAACCTTTGCTTCAATTCTGGCCCTGGCTTTTTGCTCTTTGAGCAGCTGGGCCGCAACCACAGCCGCCCCAGCCTTGGGTAAGCCCTCAACAACTGGCGAGCCGCCAGATGTCCTGAAAGTCGACTACTTCTCTAACGCCAACACCAGTGGCGCTCCGGATGGGACATTCCGCATCACCAATGCGGGTACCTCGAACGGTAACCTTTGCGCCTATATCTTTGTGTTCGATCCCCAACAGGAAATGAGCGAGTGCTGCGGCTGCCTGCAGACTCCTGATGGTTTGGGCACGCTGTCGGTGAATGTGGATTTGACCAGCAATCCTCTGACCGGCGTCACCCTGTCCACCGGAGCCATCAAGGTATTCTCTGTTGCTCCAGTCGCCAATGCCTGCCCGCTTCCGGGAACGACCACAGTTCCCCAGCCGTTCGAAGCTGGACTGCGTAGCTGGACGACGCATATTCAGAACAGCAACTTCACAATTACCGAAACCGCCTCCCAAGACGCGACTTTAAGCGTTGCGGAGAATGTCCGAGCTTATGACGAGTGCCTCGCGATCGTTCTGGACGGCAGCGGCCACGGTATTTGCAGCTGCGGTACCGGAGACTAGTCTAGACTCCAGAACAGTTTCCTCCTCATAGAAGCCCCACCTCTTTCTTGCGAAAGAGGTGGGTTTTTATTTGCCTTAAGCCCTGTTTTCCCAAACTCCAAGTATCTTCATCTGAGCCTCGATTGCCCCTACGATTTGACCTTGACAGGGTTAAGCCTAGGCACTAATATTGGCGAACAAAAAGAGAATATACAGATGTACCAGATGGACGATCTCGGGTTATTTCCGCTTCCGCAAAAATCCCCGCTAGTCGGCATTGCCCGCCTAGCGGCGGAAGGAGAATCGCTGCGCGACGGGCACAATGTTGAATACTTCACACTTCCGTCGAAGTCGCTTCTAAACCATTGCGTCAGCCGCCGCGAGATGCCCTTCACATGGACCATCAATCCTTATCGCGGCTGTGAATTCGCCTGCAAGTATTGCTATGCCCGGTACACCCACGAGTTCATGGAGATGCGCAACGGCCTTGAGTTTGAACAGAAAATCTATGTCAAGCAGCATGCAGCAGATTTGCTGCGAAGCGAACTGCGGCGAGTGAAGCCGGGTGAATCCATCGCGCTCGGTACGGCGACCGATCCCTACCAACCGGCAGAACGCCGTTACGAAGTCACCCGCTGCATTCTTGAAGAGTTTGCGCGCCATCGCGGCTTTGAGCTGGGAATCGTCACCAAGTCCAATCTGATCGTGCGCGACCTTGATCTTCTGCGCGAAGTATCGCGGAATAACGCGCTGTCGGTCCACATGACGGTCACGACTCTTAAGGTTGAGTTGGCGCGGATCCTTGAACCCCGCGCCCCGCGTCCGGATCTGCGCCTGGATGCGGTTCGCCAGTTCAGCGCTGCGGGCATCAACGTTGGCGTGAGTTGTTCGCCTGTGCTGCCGGGCATCACCGATTCACCCGCCGATCTTGAAGCTCTGGTATCCGCAGCCGCAGCGGCCGGGGCGCGCCACATCTTCGCGAGCCCGCTGTTCCTGAAACCATGCTCAGCAGCAGTTTTCCTTCCTTTCATCGAACAACAATTTCCAAAGCTGGTCGAGAGCTATCGCCAGCGCTATAAAGATCGCTCGTTTCTATCCCCTTCTTACGGCAAAAGAATCGCACAGCTGGTCGCGAGCCTCCGCGAAAAGTATGGCATTCGCCGTGCCGATCCCAGGGAAACGACATATGCCAACAAATGGCCAGCCCAGGCTTTCGACGAGCAATTGGCCCTGTTCTGAGGATGAGATCGGCGATCCCCCACCCCGACTTTCATAAAATTTGAAATCTGTAATCGACGAATTCCAATCATCGATTCCTCTATAATCACTGCACTCCTATGGCGACCGCCTCCCCACCGGCCCAACCAAGTGCTGCCCGTGTTCCCCTTGACGTGCGTATGCGCCGCTTCTGGCAGCGGGTTACTGAAGGGCTCGAGATAAGCCAGCTCTGGTCGCAGTTTGAAGGCGAGGCACGCGCCAGCTACCGTTTGTATTCGCGCGACGTGGCCGCTAAAACACCCGAGGGACTTACACGCCGCGGTCACCGTCTGCATGTCGTCAAGGAATTCTTCTGGGCCGTTCTCGAAAAACTCTCGCCGGCACGCCGAGTTCTGTTGTTGGCGGCGTTGGTTTTGCTCGTGATTCCCAGCGGTGGCTTCAGCTATGAGTCCGGTCACGAAATGCATGTCGTCGAACTTGACTTCCATTTCTGGGGCGGACTGCTGCTGTTTCTGCTGCTCATGTTGGAGATTGCCGACCGCGTGGTGATGAAGCGTGATTTGCAGATCGCGCGAGAAATTCAAACCTGGCTGCTGCCCGGCGCTCCGCCGCAGATTCCGGGAATTTCGGTCGCTTACCTCACGCGCCCCGCCAATACGGTGGCTGGCGACTATTACGATGTGTTTCCGCGTCCCGGTAAAACCAACGAAGACAACCGAATCGTATTCGCCGTAGCCGACGTCGCCGGCAAAAGCATCCCTGCGGCCATGCTGATGGCTACGTTTCAGGCCAGTCTCAAAACGCTTTCCACGGCGCAGGTGGCCCTGCCTGAACTCGTTGCGAACATGAACAAGTACGCCTGTTCAAACAGCCAGGGCGGGTTGCGTTTCACCACCGCTTTTCTCGCGGAATACGATGCGTCCGGGCGCGTCTTCACGTACATTAATGCCGGCCACAACAACCCAATCCTGCGGCGCAGCACGGGATCGATCGAGCGCCTTGATGTCGGCGGCTTGCCTCTCGGGATTATGCCTGAAGCGAAGTACGAATCGGCCAGCGTCGCCCTTGCGCCTGGCGATTGGCTCATGGTGTTTACCGACGGCCTAGTGGAAGCGGTCAACGCCCGTGACGAAGAATTCGATGAGCCGCGCGTGTTAAGCACTATGGCGTTGGAGTCTGCAAACACTCCGCAGCAACTACTTGAGCGTCTCATGGCGAGCGTGGACCTTTTTGTCGGCTCGACTCCGCAGCACGATGACATCACCTGTCTGCTGGTGAAAGCGGAAGCCTCTTAATTGCACTCCGGAGCTTCGGCGCTTGATTTTTCTCTCATACACTCTGCATACATCCGGTGAAATGCGTGGATGCCCTTTTCCTGCTTCACGCTAAAGCGGCCTCGCGAATAACTTCGTGAGCGTAGGTTTTTCTGCACTTTCTC
>CAYOVU010000108.1:0-8907 GCA_964407505.1 uncultured Acidobacteriaceae bacterium
TCATCTCCCGCCCCGCCATAAAAAAATCTTCCCCGGTGTTGGCGTGCCCTCGCAGATACCACCCAATCGACAACACCAGCGCAAAATAAAAAACCACGATCACCACATCGATCGCAGATAAATGCACCAGCCGGGGGGGCAATTGGGTCGCTGGCAGCACCGTCATTGCTTGTCCTTTGTTTGCCCGTAATATGCATTCTCGCCGTGCTTTCGGAAGTAATGCTTATTGCGCAACGCCTGTCCGGCGGGCTTTGCAGTCGCATCGATCGCCAGAGTGAAGTATGCCATCCGCGCAATCGATTCGAGGATGGCGGCATGATGGGCCGCGGTTGCGGCGTCCTTGCCCCAGGCGAACGGTCCGTGATTCGCCACCAAAATTCCGGGGGTCGCGTCCGCACTGGTTTTTTGCAGGGCCCGCATGATCACGTGACCGGTATTCTTCTCGTAGTCTTCTGCAATCTCGGAGTCACACATATCCGCAGTCACCGGTATTTCGCCGTGGAAATAGTCGGCATGAGTAGTGCCGAAACACGGGATCGGCTTACGGGCCTGTGCCCATGCGGTTGCATACTCGGAATGAGTATGGGCAACCCCCCCGATCTCGGGGAACTCCTTATACAACACAAGATGCGTACCAAGGTCGGAAGAAGGTTTGAATTGGCCCTCGACCTTGTTGCCAAGAAGGTCGGTGATCACAAGATGCTCGGGTCTCATATCTTCATAGGGAACTCCACTAGGCTTAATCGCCACCAACCCTTCTTCACGCGAGATTCCGCTGGCATTACCAAATGTGTAGAGAACCAGGCCTCTGCGCACCAGTTCCAGATTGGCTTCCAATACTTCTTCTCGCAATCGTTGCAGCATAATAGTCTTCGGTCTTAATAGCCCAACCAGATCGCCGTATCTGTCCTAAGCTTATTTAAGTAATCGTTTACTTATAAATGAATGATTGATTATTCCCTAACCGACTCACAATTGCAAAGAATCTTTGGCTGCGTTTGATCGGGCTTTTATCTCTTGCAATCGGCCAGCTTCTCGCACCGTAGATTACTACTAGAGTTACGGTGCTAACGCAAATCCGCGCCGGGACTTTTGTGCTACCGGATCGTGTGGCCTTTTGGTAGTCGCTTACCGCCCACCTAAAGCTAAAGACGTCGAGCGCCTCAACACCAAGTTCGTGGTGAGTTCATACTTGTGATGCAACTGCGAAGGCTTCTCGCATTCGACCTCGTTCAACAAGGCTTGGAAGGCAATCTTCGCCAACTCGGCTTGAGACATTTGTACCGTTGTGAGGGGAGGGATCGTAAACTCGGCTAAACGGATGTCATCGAACCCTACTAAGGAAAGATCGTCCGGTATCCTGATATCGTGATCATAAGCTTCCCGCATTACCCCAATAGCTGTCATGTCATTGGAGCAGAGAACGGCAGTGGGCCTCGGATTCAACTTGTTGAGCTCCACCAGCGCGAGCATTCCCCCTTCCATCCGGTGGTCTCCCACGACGATCAAATCAGGAGAAAGGCCGATCTCAATCATTGATGCCTTGAAAGCTTCTCTCCTCGCCAGTGCAGACTTCAAATGCAACGGGCCCGTGATAAAAGCAATGCGCGTGTGACGGAGCGCTGCCAGGTGTTGTACGGCCTGACGAATTCCGTTTTGATAATTGATCCGGATATTGGCAATCCCAGGAACGTCCGGTCCGACATCGACAAATACTAACGGAACCTTGCGGAAACGAAGGTGTTCGATCAACGTTTCTTCCATACCGAAAGTCAGGATGGCCACACCGTCTACACGACGTTCAATCATGCGCCGCACCGATGATTCCATGCGCTTGGGGTCATGCACGGTGGACGTGACCAGAATCTCGTAGTTGTTCTCGACGGCCAGATTTTCGAACGTCTGCACAATTTCCGGGAAAAATGGGTTGGTGATCTCGGAAACAATCAGGCCAAAGATGCGGCTCCGCCCTGAAACTAAAGCACGAGCCTGCGTGTTAGGGTAGTACCCTAGTTCGTCGACGACCTTCCAAACACGTTTGGCGAGCTGAGGATCGACCGTAGGAACACGATTAATTGCTCTTGATACAGTGGCAGTGGAAACCTTGGCCCGCCGCGCAATCTCTCGAATATCCATGGGTTATTGGTCAAAAGCCTAGCCCGTTGAGCATCTTATCATAGCGTCGACACTGCGCCAGCAGATACGGCAAACGTTTGCTGCAAGATTTGTGGAGGGCTCGGTTCAGCGGGGAGAGCTGCGGCGATGAAGGTGAATTTTCCACAAGAGCGGGTCGGCAGAGATGTTCAAGGTCGCCTTTGCTGGGTTCAAATTGATTTGTTTGTTCGTTAGGTATATCTACGCCCGTATCAGACGCGAGCGATATTCTTTCGTGCCTAGCGCAACAAAGATAATGGCGGAGAGGGTGGGATTTGAACCCACGATACCCGTTAAGGTATGTCCGCTTTCGAGGCGGATCGTTTCAACCACTCACGCACCTCTCCGGATGAAAAAGCTATCGGGCCGTCAGCTCTTTAGACGTCAGCGAAACCCAGGATTCCTCGCTGCGCTCGGAATGACAAGGTACCGTTGATTGACAAGACACCTGATTGAACTGACCACTAACGACTGACACCAACGGCTAGCGACGGCTCTTAAAGAACGTTTGCAGCAATTCGGCGCTTCGGCCTGCAAGAACCCCGCTCCGGACTTCCACTTGGTGGTTCAGTTGCGGATGATTCAGCACCTGCATCACAGACCGAACCGCGCCAGCCTTGGCATCGTCCGCACCGTAAACTAGTCGCTTGATACGGGCATGCACCAGCGCACCGGCACACATTGTGCACGGTTCAATTGTAGCAAAGAGTTCACAGTCGGCCAGGCGGTGGTTCCCCATGGCGGCACAAGCTTCACGCAGCGCCACAATCTCAGCATGCGCTGTGGGATCGCAGTCGTTGATGTTGCGATTCCATCCCCGGGCTGCGACACGTCCTTCGCACACCACGATTGCACCCACCGGCACTTCACCCGCTTCCAGCGCACGCTGGGCGCAACGCAGAGCTTCCTCCATAAAAATCTCATCGTGAGTGGACGTGGCTGTTTCCTCGATTTCTTGCCGGAGCCGCGAAGCTTATTGTAGCGATCCGTCCCTAGATCGCGCTTCTCAGTTTAAGAAGATCTTTTCTGCGGGGCAACGGCGGAAACCCGCTCGAGCATTCTTTGGGTGCTATATTGATCGTCGAGGAAATCGCGCGTGCCTCCCGACAAATTTCGTGTAGCCCTGGTGCAGATGTCTTGCGGGCCTGAGCCGGAACAAAATCTTCAAAAGGCCCTCGAACGCGTTGCGGATGCGGCCGGGCGAGGGGCGCAGGTGGTATGTCTGCCGGAGTTATTTCAGACGCAATATTTTTGCCAGCGCGAAGATCATGCTCTTTTCGATCTGGCT
Organism: uncultured Acidobacteriaceae bacterium; assembly: GCA_964407505.1. Taxonomy (GTDB): domain Bacteria; phylum Acidobacteriota; class Terriglobia; order Terriglobales; family Acidobacteriaceae; genus Sulfotelmatobacter. The sequence continues at coordinate 3,443 of CAYOVU010000108.1, forward strand.
GAGCCCATCCCCGGTCCGGCCAGCGAAAAGCTTGCGGCCGCCGCTCGCCAGCACGGCATCGTACTGATCGCCTCTTTGTTCGAGAAACGTGCGCCCGGCATTTATCACAACACGGCGGCGATTTTCGATTCGGATGGTTCGCTGCGCGGGCTTTACCGCAAGATGCACATCCCCGACGATCCACTCTACTACGAGAAGTTTTACTTCACTCCGGGCGATCTGGGATTTCGGGCGCTCGACACGAACGTAGGCCGGGTTGGAACTCTGGTGTGCTGGGATCAATGGTTCCCGGAGGGTGCGCGGCTGACGGCGCTGCAGGGTGCGTCCGTGCTTTTCTATCCCACGGCGATCGGCTGGCATCCGGCGGAGAAAGCCGAGTTCGGCGTGGCGCAGCACGATGCGTGGCGAACCATTCAGCGCTCCCATGCCATCGCGAACGGAGTTTTCGTCGCGGTCGTCAACCGAGTCGGCTTCGAGACTGGCAATATCCGCGGCAAGTCGACGCCAGGTCATGGACTGGAATTCTGGGGCGCGTCGTTTTTCTGCGATCCCTTTGGCCGGGTTCTCGCCGAAGCCTCGCACGATCAAGAGGAAATTCTGGTGGGCGACGTGGATTTGAAGGCGCTCGAGGACATCCGCCGCAATTGGCCGTTCCTGCGCGACCGCCGGATCGACGCTTACGCACCCATTACAAACCGCCTGCTGGATGGGCGGTAAGAGCTCGGCGTGAATCGACCTTCCGTTAACGATTCGAAGAATACTTCATTCGATAATTCCTCATCGCTTTTGCGATCATCTCGCAGTTATCGAATGCCCGCTGAGTGGGAGCCGCACGCTGCAACCTGGCTCGCATGGCCGCACTATCACGGCGATTGGCCGGGTAAGTTCGAACCCATCCCGTGGGTCTATACCGAAATCATTCGCAATGTTGCACGGCATGAGCGGGTTGAGCTGATCGTGAATGATGCGGTGGCGGAACGCCGGGTTCAGAAATTGCTGGGCAGAGCCAATGCCCTCTCGGCCAACGTCCGCTTTCATCGCTGGCGTACCAACCGCGTCTGGATGCGCGACTCTGGCTGCATCTTCGTTACAGGAGCAGGCTACGCCCTGGCGGGACAGCCGAGGTGGCTGTCCCCACATGAAAGCCGTAAGGCGTCACTCCTAGCCACAAAGTTCCGCTTCAACGCCTGGGCCAAATATTCCAACTGGCGGCACGATGAGAAGATCGGCAGCCTCATGGCAGAAGCCGCCCGCGCCGATGAAATCCGTCCTTTGCATGGGGGAACTCGCGTCGTCCTCGAAGGCGGGTCGATTGACGTCAACGGACGCGGCACGCTCCTCACCACCGAAGAATGCCTGCTCAGCAAAGTGCAACAACGCAACCCAGGAATGTCGCGCAAGGATTACGAAACAATCTTCGCGGATTACCTGGGCGCGCCGAACGTAATCTGGCTGGGCAAAGGCATCTACGGGGACGACACCCATGGCCATGTCGATGATCTGACCCGCTTCGTATCTGCCGACAAGGTTGTGACCATGGTGGAAAGCAACCGCAAGGACGTAAATTACAAGCCTCTTCAGGAGAATCTACGCCGCCTGCAGGCCGCCGGCGATCAAGCCGGCAAGCCGCTGAATATCGTCGAACTTCCCATGCCCGCTCCGGTCGTCTTCGAGAAACGGCGACTGCCTGCAAGCTACGCCAACTTCTATATTGCGAACGGAGTCGTTCTCGCGCCGGTTTTCAACGATCCGAATGATCGCATCGCTTTGAACACCCTGTCGAGTTTGTTCTCCACGCGAGAAGTGATTCCGATTTATTCTGGCGACCTCATCTGGGGGCTCGGCACCATGCACTGCATGACGCAGCAACAGCCGGCTGAAAGCAGTTCTTAAACTTCTCACCATGACCTCGCACATAAGAAGGCGGGCCCTTAACAGGGCCCGCCGATGGGGGACAGCTTTGTTAGTTCTCTATGTGTTTGGACCAGTTGGCGGAGGATTGTTCGGAGTCGTCGTACCTGGATTTGTGCTGCCTGGGTTCGAGGTCCCGGGATTGGAACCTGGGTTCGGATTGTTGGGATTTGAGCCTGGGTTCGAAGTTCCAGGATTCGATCCGGGGTTCGAGTTTTGGGGGTTCGTCGATCCGCCGTTGGGCGCTCCGGGCGTGGTCGGGTTTACGTTGGGGTTCGGGTTCGGGTTCGTGCTGTTGGGGGCGTTGGGATTCGTCGTCGAGCTGCCGCCGGGCGCGCTCGGGTTGGTCGGATTCGATCCTGGCGTCGCGTTCGCTCCGGGCGTGCTGCCGGTGGGCGGCGCTGTCGTGCTGCCCGTCGGAGGCTGGCCCGTATTTCCGGTCGGCGGTGCAGTAGGCGATGTCTGACCCGGCGTTCCGGAAGTTCCACGCGCTCCTCCGCCTGGTGCGGCTTGAGCCACGACCCAGGTCGCGCAGAAGAGTAGCACAGATAAAAGCGTGATTTTTTTTGGTGACATAAATGAGGCCTCCAGCCTTCGAATTCTCTTGCGATTCCTCGCGCGTGCGGAGAGCGCGCTTGGTTTACGGGAATCAGTTCACGGGAATCGATAGATTCAGTGTGAGGGCAACGATGAATGGAAAATATCCGGCGGATGCCGTAGCTGGCCGCAGGTGATCCGGTAGCTGCGGGTCTGCAGGAAATTGACCGGGAGCACCAACGCATTGTCATCCTAAGGCTGGCGTTCTTGGCGGGCCGAAGAGCTTGCCCTGAGCTTGTCGAAGGGACCTATGCAGCTTCCTAGTAGCACCAATGCTGCTAGCAAACTGCATAGGTCCTTCGTTGGGAGCCGTCCGCTTTCTCAGGATGACAATCAAAATGCATATGCGACGGTCGCGCGGAAAATGTCGAAAACAGCAGGTTCCCCACCGGGCTATCGCCCGGTTCGGAATGACAAAGAGTAGAGGAAGTGACGACTGAGAGCCAAAAGCTAAAGCTACTTCTTATACTGCGTGGGCTGCGGACCTTTTTCCAGGGTCTCGCGATCCCAGATCCAACCGTCGCGCGTATAGCTGGCAAGTTCAAAGTCCTGGGTGAGTTCGAGGGCGTCGACGGGGCAGGCGTCTTCGCAGAGGCCGCAGAACATGCAGCGGCTTAGGTCGTAGGTGAAATTGGTGAGCTCTTTGCGGCGAGTTTGCTCGTTGCGGGCGCTGGAGACCACAATTAGATTTTCCGGGCAAGCCAGCGCGCACAAATCGCAGGCAATGCACATGGTCTCATCGGTATCGGGATTCACGTTCAGCCGCGGCGCCCCGCGGTAGCGTTCCGCCACCTGCGGACGCTCAAGCGGATATTGCTCGGTATAGATTTCCTTCGGATCCTGATAGCGAAATGTGACCTTCAACCCCTGGAGAAGATCGATCAGGAAAACTTTGCGGAGCAGACTTTGCATCCCCATAACGGGGTAAGCATATCACTGGCGGTTGCTGGTTGCCAGTTATTGACAGTACCCAGTACCTGGTACCCAGTGAAGCCCCTGTGTCGCACGCCTTGTCCCAGAACACGCAGTACCGGGTACCAGGTACTGGGTACTAGCACCGACATGGAACTTTTCGGGCTTCCTTTTCGTAATTAAACCATGAGGATGCTATGCGAGCCTATCTCGCCAATTTAACACCGACAGTTCGGAGGCTATTGGCTTTGTCCCTCATCGTCCTTGCGTATCCGATCGTGACGGTCGTGTTGCCGGCAATCATTCGAGCCGTGGTTCCCGCAACCGTGCAGTCGGTCCTGAGATTGATGTAACCTCGCTACTGACGAGATGGTTCATTGTTGAAATCGCGCCGAGCCGCGCTCACGCGCCATTCCTTGTACACATATTAAACCGCTACTAGAGCGTGGCATCTTTTCGCACGCTTCCTGTAAAGTAATGTCGAACACTTGCGGGCGAGCTTGGAGGTGTCATCTTGAAGCAGGGCAATCATAGCGGCGGACATGCTGGAAAATCTCACGACCACGCGGGTCATGCCGGAGACGGCGTTGACCGGCGACTGCATAATCCCATTGAAGACCGGCTGATCCCGCTTGAGCCGCTTGATTTGACCCGGGTGCACTCGATCGACGATCTGGTGCGCGCCATGTCGAAGACGGCATTCACAGGACGCCAGTTGGGCGAAGCCGCGGATGTTCTTGAGGCGATGGCTCGCGACGAAGAGTGTTTTGTGGTGATGACGCTCTCGGGCGCAATGACCGTGGCCAAGCAGGGGCTGATCGTAACCGAATTGATTGATCGCGGCATTGTGAATGCCGTGGTTTCGACCGGCGCGCTGATGGCTCATGGACTCGTCGAGGCGACCGGCCGCGCTCACTTCCGCTATAACCCCGAGGTGTCGGACGAAGAACTCTACGAGCAGGGCTATAACCGTGTGTATGACACGCTGGAGCCGGAGCAGAACCTTGACGACGTGGAAGAGGTGATGTCGGCGGTGCTCGAGGGCTGGGATCACAATGAGGTGATGTGCTCCTACAAATTGAATCACGCCATTGGAGCCTATCTCGCGAAGCACTCAGGCGAGCAGCGAGGCATTTTGAAGTCAGCACATGCCATGGGCGTACCGGTTTTTGTGCCAGCGTTCAGCGATTCGGAGATGGGTCTCGATACCGCGCTGAACAACCGTTTGCGAGAATCCACCGGCAGACACAAGATCCGCTTCGACCCGTTCGAAGATCTGGAACACTTTGCCGCGACTTTGCTGCGGCAGAAAAAGCTCGGCATTATTACCATTGGCGGCGGCGTGCCGCGGAATTGGTCGCAGCAGTTTGGTCCATTCTGCGAGTTGCGACACCGGCGGCTCGGCGAGAATGTTCCGCTGAAGCGTTATCACTACGGCTTGCGCATCTGTCCCGAGCCGGTTTTTTGGGGAGGGCTGTCTGGCAGTCCTTATAGTGAGGCAGTTTCGTGGGGCAAGTTCGTGCCACCGGCGGAAGGCGGCAGGTTTGGAGAAGTTTTTGTAGATGCTACCGTGGGGCTGCCGCTGATTGTGGCGGCGGTGTTGGAAAGGTTGGATAAGAAAGGGAGCAAGGCTGGGAAAGGAAAAGCGGCTGCGGCGAAGAAGTAAGGGCTCGTTGTGGCTTATGCGCTGCGGCCCGATATACTTGGCCGCCCGACAGCCGAGGGCGGCTGTCCCCCTATGGTTCAGTTTGAAGAAATTCTGATTCCTGCCAGGAGATTCTTGATTACGCGCCGGCGCCGTTGATTTCCGACGAGCGGTCTTCACGGGTCTTGCGGTAGAGTGGCGCGAGGATGCTGTTCTCCAGAACGCGAGTTTCTGCTTCCACCCAGTCCTGTAGGGCCAATCCTTCCTGCTGTCCGCGCTGGTCGTAGAGGTGCTGCGCGTGCAAGCGGATCTTTCTTTCAAGCAGCTCGGTCATGAGTGCTTGCTGCTTTTTTCTGCGGGTAATGATATCCAAAAACTAATCCTTGCTTGAATCGGTATT
>CAYOVU010000109.1:0-3333 GCA_964407505.1 uncultured Acidobacteriaceae bacterium
CTCGCGCTCCCCGCGACCTCCGCCAATCTCGGCCCCGCCTTCGACGCGGCCGCGCTCGCCATGGATTTCTACATCAAACTCGAAGCCCGCACCGCCCAAGAATTCTTCATCACCGCCCGCGGCCGCGACCGCGAAATCTGCGGCAAGCTCGCCGATCGCATCGAAGACCACCTCATCCTCAACACCTACCGCGAAGTCCTGCAATCGGCCGCCCGCCCACTCCAGCCGCTGTCTCTCAAAATCGACAACGACATCCCCATCGGCAAAGGCTGCGGCTCGTCCGCTGCCGCCCACCTGGCGGGCATTGCTCTCGCAGTCCACTTCGGCCGCCTGCGCCGGACCGACGCGCAAATCATCGGCGAAGCTTCCCGCCGCGAGCACCACCCCGACAACGCCTCCGCCTGCTGGATGGGCGGCCTCACCATCGCCCGCATGTCGAATGCAGTTGCCGAGGCCGAAGTCGCCTGCATCCGTCCCAAGGGCAAGTGGCCGCTCCTGCTGGCCGTGCCCGACGAAAGCCTCTCCACCAAAGAAGCCCGCCTCGTCCTGCCCGCGCAGTATTCGCGCGCCGACGCCGTCCTCAACGTGCAGAATTCCATGCTCCTGCTCGCCGCCTTCACCCAAGGCCGACCCGATCTTCTCGCCTCGGCTCTCGAAGACCGCATCCACCAACCCTATCGCGCCGCACTCTGTCCTTTGCTCCCGTGCTTGCAGGAGCTCAAAGGTAAGCCCGGCATTCTCGGAGCCGTCTTGAGCGGCGCCGGCCCCTCGGTACTGATCTTTCTCGACCCACGGGACAACGCCCCCCGTGCCGCGCTGGCGAAAACCCGCCGTCTCGTCGCCGATCATCTCGCGCAACATCACCTCAGCGCCGAACTCATTCCCACGTCCATCACTTCTCACGGCGCCCGCGCTTCAATGAGCAGGTCCTGACCCTCCGGCTCTTGACAAAACGGCGCCATGGCACCAACGTGCCATATACGAGCGCTTCCATTTTGAGATAGGTTAAATCTCCCCGCACGAGATCTTTTTTGGAGCCCTCAGTCTTTCTACCCGCTGAAGTACCGAAGCGGGAGCGCCGAAGTGCGCCGGGCAGGGGTGGGTTGCAATGAAGCCCAAAATGCGAGAACTGGCCAACAAGCGACGATTGGGCAACGAAGATGTGCGCAAAGAAATCGCGTGCTTCCTGCGCGCCCTGCATTCCTATCCGGAACGCTTTGCCCAGAATCCCAGCCTCAGTTTCGAAGAGCACCGCAGCGCCCTCGTCCGCACTGGCAAACCCGAACACCGTCGCCGCGCCTAGCAAGTTGGGGAGGATTCGCGTCCGAGCCGGAGGCCTGGCAGAACTAAGAACTAACGGACTGCATAGATGACCTGCCCGCCGCGTACCACCTGGTGGACCTTAGAAAAAGAGCCGATATCCCTCGCAGGATCGCCGTTGAGGATCACCAAGTCGGCGTCCATTCCTTTCGCGACGCGCCCGCTGTGGCTCGAATATCCGAATCGCGACGCTGGGTTCGTGGTAAGGGTCGCCAGAATCTGTTGGAAACTCAGTCCGGAACGGGCCATCCAGGTGAATTCTTCAGTGGTGTCGGACTGTTCGATATAGCCGACGTCAGTGCCGAACAGGACTTGGCCTCCGGCCTGGGAGAAAGTCTTCAGTTGCTGTGCTGCTCGGTTCATCCATCTCTCGATTTCGTCGGGCGACGCCTTGCCTTTCCTGCCTTCGACATCCCACAGAGTCAGCGTCGGAGTAAGGGCCATGTGCGCTGCCATAAAGCGTTCGACAAGAGATTCACTCCAGAGATCGCCGCTGGGAGTAGTGTGTGCCAGGATATCGACGCCGCTCTGAACCGCAACTTCGATACCCTCGTCATTCGAAACATGAGCAAAGACGGGTTTGCCAGCCCGGTGCGCTTCAACCACGATCGCCTTGGCCAAGTCTAAAGGAATGGTCAGAATGCCATCCGCCTCAATGGAATTCGCAAAAATCTTGATGCCGTCGGCGCCGTCGCGAATCTGTTGGCGCACCCGCTCGGTCGCTTGCGCGGTGGATTCAACATCGGGAATCGTAATGTGATTGGCTTCGAGGAAGCCCCGAACATAAACGGGCGTTCCGCCCTTGCCCCAGAACGGTTCTCCGACCGTAAGCATCCTCGGTCCCTTCACCTCGCCGCTTTCAATGCGACGGCGGATGACAGTCGTGTTTTTCAGCACGGACGCTATGTCAAAGACGGTCGTAAAGCCCCAGCGGGTAAACATTTCTTGCAGTTGCGCAGTGATCTCTTCCGACGAACGTTTTTCCGCGCCGAGCAGGCCGGGCAAAAGGATATGCACGTGGCTGTTCCAGAAGCCAGATGTCACGACCATGCCGGTGCAGTCGATAACGGTCGCATGGCGTGGAACTTTGATGGTTGCTGCCGGCCCCACCGCAACGATGCGGCCCCCATGGATAAGGACCGAACCATTTTCGATTACCGGCTCAGACGGTGACGGGTAAATTTTTGCGTGAACCAGAGCGAGGTCGGAGCAGAAGCTGGGTACGCTTGCGGAGAGTGTCAAGACGAGAAGAATGGCAAGGACAATACGAATTCGCATGTCAAAAATATACGACGGCAGGCGCGAGATTGTTCCTCGAAGCCTAGCGCTAACGCTAGTTACGGCAGCACTTCCGCGATTCGATAGTAAAAGACCGGTTCTTACCGGCTGGCGGGCGGCACAATCCCGTTCATCCGCAAATATTCCACCATCTGCCCGTAGTGGTCGAAGCAGTGCGACGACACGCTCGTGGCCAGCCCCAGGCGCGTCACCGAGCCTTCCCCGAACGGGCTCTTCACGGTGCCCACAAGATTCTTGTCATTAATGGTCGCGACCGCCTTGTGCACGTACTCGAACGACTCTTTCAGAAACTTCATAATGTCGGCCTTGGAAGTGATCGAGGCCGGCCCATCCTCATCGCCAGTATTCACCGGCGGCTTCTGCTCCAGAATCGCAGCTGCAAAAATATAGTTCACCGCCGCCACATGCTTGATCTGTTGCGCATACGTCCGCACGCCCTTGAACTCGCCGTTCGTCGGCGCAAATCCAAACTTGTCTTCTGGCATAGCGTCCGCCGCAGGAACAAACTCGTGCTCCACATTGCTGACCGTCGCGTCCAGCACCTGCGACACAGTGCGAGGTTCTTGCTTCGCCATTCCAGCCTGCGCCGCGGCCGCAACCGTCAGCATCAGCAAACCGCCCGCCACCATTCCCACTCGCTTCCTCATGTTTCCCCCTGAAGTTAGTCGAAACCGCACAACTGCCCGCCTCATATTACTGCAAGAACGCACGGCG
>CAYOVU010000110.1:0-2942 GCA_964407505.1 uncultured Acidobacteriaceae bacterium
ACCGGGCGGGGTGAACGCGCCTACGATATTTATTCCCGGCTGCTTCGCGATAACATCATTTTCATAGGCACGCCAATTGACGACAACATCGCCAACCTGGTGATTGCGCAAATGCTGTTCTTAGCCCAGGAAGATCCCGAGAAAGACATTCAGCTCTACGTCAACTCGCCCGGCGGCTCCATCACGGCCGGCATGGCCATCTACGACACCATGCAATACGTGAAGAATGACGTCATGACGCTGTGCGTGGGCCAGGCAGCCTCGATGGCTGCTTTGCTGCTCGCGGCCGGAGAGCCGAAGAAACGGCTGGCTTTGCCCAATTCGAGAATCCTGATCCATCAGCCTTCCATGGGAGGATTGTCAGGTCAGGCTACCGATATCGATATTCATGCCCGCGAAATCCTGCGCATGCGTGAGATTACAAACCAGTTACTAGCGAAGCACACGGGGCAAAAGCTCGATAAAGTCGAGAAAGATGTCGAGCGCGATTTCATCATGAATGCCCAACAGGCTAAGGAATACGGAATCATAGACGATATCATCTATAAGACCGGAAAAGCGGTATGATCTGCCTTCGCGCTTGAATCTGGGTCCGCTGCACCTGGACAATAGGGTGTATCGGGTTTGGGAAAAGCAGCGCGAGGCGGCATGCGGGGAGATGTTTGTACAGAATCCCGTTCTCGCCGCGAAAGAGCTTTGAGGAGTAGAGCCGAGTGAAAAACAAGTCGGGATCCGACGAGATTTTGCGTTGTTCGTTCTGCCACAAGTCGCAGGATGCCGTGGCCAAGCTGATCTCGTCGCCCAGTGACTATCCCCGCGCCTACATTTGCGATGAGTGCGTGGCAGTCTGCAACTCGATTCTGGAAGACGATCGCACGGCAGCTCCAGCCGCCGCCGCTCCCAACCAACTGCCCAAGCCCCAGGAAGTCAAGACCTTCCTGGATGAATACGTGATCGGGCAGGAGCACACCAAGAAAAAGCTCGCAGTCGCGGTTTACAACCACTATAAGCGCATCTTCATGAACCGGCAGAAAACTGCCGGCGACGGCGTGGAACTGAGCAAGTCGAACATCATGCTCATCGGCCCCACCGGGACGGGCAAGACGCTGCTGGCGCAAACGCTGGCTCGCATGCTCGACGTGCCATTTGCGATCGTCGACGCCACCACGCTTACAGAGGCCGGCTATGTGGGCGAGGATGTGGAGAACATCATCCTCAAACTACTGCAGGCCGCCGAAGGCGACGTGAGCCGCGCCCAGACCGGCATCATTTATATCGACGAAATCGACAAGATCGGGCGCAAGGACGAGAATCCGTCGATTACCCGCGATGTTTCCGGCGAAGGTGTGCAGCAGGCTTTGCTGAAGATTCTGGAAGGCACGGTTGCCAATGTCCCGCCGCAGGGCGGACGCAAGCATCCTCATCAGGAATTTACGCCGGTCGATACTACCAATATCCTTTTCATCTGCGGAGGAGCGTTCGTCGGCCTGGAAAAGATCATCGGCCGACGCGTTGGGAAGAAGTCGCTCGGCTTCCGCAGCGGCGAGGATGCGGAGAAGGAAGACGCGGCCGTGTCGCGCAAGCGCAATTATGAATTGCTCAGCGAGATCCAGCCTGAGGATTTGATCAAGTTTGGTCTGATTCCTGAGTTTGTTGGGCGTCTGCCGGTCGTCGGAATGTTGGAAGACCTCGACGAGTTTGCCCTCATCGAAATCCTCACTCGTCCCAAGAATGCCATTATCAAGCAATACCAGCGTCTGTTCGAGTTCGAGAATGTACGCCTGAAGTTCAGCGATGATGCCCTCCGCGCCATTGCCCGGCAAGCCATGGCCCGCAAAGTTGGCGCGCGCGGCTTGCGCATGATTCTCGAAGAGCTGATGCTTGACCTGATGTTCCACTTGCCAAGCCAGAAGAAACTGAAAGAGTTCGAAGTTACGCGGGAAATGGTGGAGAAACGCAACGCGAGCCTGGCCATGATGGAAAAGGCCGGGTAGCCAGCACGGAAAAGGGAGTAAACTGTTTACTGTGGGTTAGGGCGCGGGAAACGGAGCGCACGTCATTCAGCAATTACCCAGGGAGATTGAGTGACCACAACATCCAAAGAAAAATTCGAGACCAGAAAGCTGCCCATGATGCCCATCCGGGACGTGGTCATCTTTCCCTATATGATGACGCCGTTTGTAGTGGGCCGCGAGTCCAGCGTGCGCGCCCTTGAAGAGGCGCTGGCCGCGGACAAGAAGATCTTTCTGGCGACCCAGCACGACGCCTCCATAGACGAGCCTAAGTCTAATGAAATCTATCAGGTAGGGACGATTGTTAACATTGTGCAGAGCCTCAAACTGCCCGATGGAAATATTAAGGTTCTGGTTGAAGGCATCGAGCGCGGCCGTCTTCTCCAGGCTACCGACGCTGATGGCTTTATGCAGGCTTCGGTGCGGGTGGCTCGCTACCCCACGGAGATGAATGCCCAAATCGAAGCGGGCATGCAACGCGTGACCACGTTGTTTGAGCAGTATGTAAAACTGTGCCAGGCCCTGAACTACGAGACCATGATTTCGGCCGTGCGCATGGAAGATCCGGCCAAGCTAACCGACATCATTGCCGCCAATTTGCAACTTTCGATTGAAGAAAAGCAGGAACTGCTGGAAATCTTCGACCCTTCCGAGCGTCTGAACCGCATCGCCGACGTTCTCGATGTCGAGATCGAAAAACTCAACGTCGACCGCACTATCCAGTCCCGCGTAAAACGGCAGATGGAGAAAGCGCAGAAAGAGTACTACCTCAACGAAAAGATTAAAGCGATCCAGAAAGAACTTGGACGCGGCGAGAAGAGCGAATTCGACGAACTGAAGAAGAAGGTCGAATCCGCCGGCATGCCCAAGGAAGTGAAGGACAAGGCGCTGCAGGAATTAAAGAAGCTCGAAGCCATGCCGCCGATGTCG
>CAYOVU010000111.1:0-7762 GCA_964407505.1 uncultured Acidobacteriaceae bacterium
GATATCGACTCCGCCGTCGAAGGTGTCGCGCAAGCCGCGTTCGGCTTCCAGGGCCAGAAGTGCTCTGCTTGCTCACGCGCCATCGTCGACGACCGGATCTACGACAAATTTCTCGAACAACTCAAAGCTCGCGTGGAAAAAATTACGATCGGTGATCCCGCCGAAAACACCGGCATGGGCGCAGTGATAAATGAGGGCTCGATGAAGACCATCCTCGAATACATCGAGCAGGGCAAGAAAGATGGGCGCCTGCTCACCGGTGGCGAGCGCGCCACCGAAGCCGGAGAAGGCTATTACATCCGCCCCACCGTCTTCGCCGATATTCCCGCCCGGTCGAAGCTCGAGCAGGAAGAAATCTTCGGGCCCGTACTCGCCGTGATCAAGGCTCGCGGTTTCGACAATGCTCTTGAAATCGCCAACGACACCGAGTTTGGCCTCACCGGCGCCATCTACACCAAGTCGCGCGACAAGATCGATCGCGCCATTCGCGACTTCCACGTCGGCAACCTCTATATCAACCGCAAGTGCACCGGCGCCATGGTCGGCGCTCATCCCTTCGGCGGCTTCAATATGTCGGGTACAGACTCCAAGTCCGGTGGCCCGGACTACCTGTATCTCTTCACGCAGGCGAAGTCGATTGGAGAAAAATTAGGGTAGCCGATTGTCTTTTTGATAGCCGGAGGCTCGCGCTTTTCCTCTTTTGATCCCGCAACTTTCATGAGCCTCGTTGGTTAATCACAACAGCGTGGTTTCCTGTAGCATCATAAGGATGGGCCGAGCCTTTGGGAACTATTTCTCAATGCTTTCCGCGGAGTCGCCCATGATTTATATTCTGCGCCTTACCAACGGAGATTGCGTGGTGGCGATGGCCGCCGACGAGTGCGGCGCGCGCCAGGTCGCCATGCGCATCACTACTCTGGATGAAGCGCCCGAAATCGCGACCATCCGCAAACTCGACACTTTCGGGGTTCGATTTTCTCCCACGGAAGACGGAAGTCTACAGGTGAATCACTGGGAAGATGCGACTCTGGATAGTATTCTCGTCAACGAGTATCCGCTACTGAACGAAGCCTGCCGGCGGGCCAACGCCGAGCCCTTTCTCCCGGTGGCGAACCTCTCTCAGCCTGTACTGCCGCAATTGGAAGACGCCTATGAGCGGAATACCGACATCATCCGCCAGGGCCTGCAACAGGAGTTGCAGAGATACGCTCAATTTGACGCTGCAATCAAGACAAAAGCAGCCGCGACGCAGAGGTGATACGACCCGGACGCCGGTTAGTTCAAAGGCATGATTTCTTGAGCTATTGCTGCGGCGCGAAGTAGCCTTTGCGGGCACGAACCTGGAGGTCTTTCTTGTTGGCGGAGATTTCGATGGAGCGGTAACGGCCGTCGGCGTCGAAGTCGGCGGGCTTGTAGCTGACGACGTACTGGCTGCGGAGTTCGTCTTCGATAGCGGCGAAGGAGTGGGTAATGTCCTTCATCTTGAAGGGGAAAAATGCGCGTCCGCCGGTCGCCTCGGCTAATTGTTCGAGAGTTTTATCGCCGCGAAGAATGAGGCCGCTGTCGTCAGTTGAGATGGCGTAGATGATGACCTCAGCGCGCTGCGCCATCTCGATGGCCTGAGCTTTACTGACTTCGCTTTGATTGTCTTCGCCGTCGCTCAGAATGATGATGGCCTTGCGGACGGGATGTTCGGATTTATCTTTTAGCAGTTTATCGTGACAAGTCTTGTAAACCGCGTCGAAGAGAGCAGTGCCGCCGCCATCCTGCAGGTTGTGCACGCCGGTGGAGAGCAATTGGACGTTGTCGGTGAAATCCTGGCTCATCTGCATGTGTGTGTTGAAGCCGACGACGTAGGCTTTGTCGAAGCCGGCGCGAATGGAATGTTGCAGAAAACTGATGGCGGCGTTCTGTTCGAAATCGAAGCGTCCGTGGACCGAACCGCTGACATCGATTAACAGGCCGAGGTGTAGAGGAAGATCGGTTTCGCGGCGGAAGTTAAGAATCGATTGCGGCGGTTTGTGATCGTCGAGGATGGCAAAATCGTTCTGGTTGAGGTCGCGGACAAACTTGCCATGCTTGTCGGTGGCGATAAAAAGGACGTTAACCTCGTCGACGCGTTTGTGAATCGTAAGAAGAGTGCCTTGAGAATCGTCAGCAACAGCGGCGGTTGGATAGGCGGCAGTGGCAGCGTACGGAGTGTAGGAGCCGGATTGGGCCACGGCGGGAGACACGCAGACCAGGGCTGCAACCAGCGCAGCCACCAGGCGAGCCATCGTGAAACGCGTGTACTTCATGCCGGAACCATCCAAATTTTTCACTCTCACCCATGGCCAGAGGGCGCTCCTAACCATTAGATGCACGCCGGGTGCCGAAGGGCGAATGGCTGTTTTGCCAATTCTTTGACTGTAGAGGGGCTTCGAACCGAGTGCCAAGTTACAAAAGGAGCACCCGTTTGGTCATGACATTTGGTTAATCCTGAGAATGCTCTGGCGCTCTCTTCCTGCAAGGGTTATGTCTGCGGTAACCGGGCAGTGATTCTGGGAACCTGAGCGCTAAGAACGGTTAAGATATTGGGTCGCAAGCGGCACAAAGGCGAGAAGAAGTCTAGATAGATGGGGGATGAAAATGAAGAAGATTGCAGCCTTCTTTCTGACATTATGCCTGTGCGCACCCGCGTTTGCTGTGAATGATGAGAAGGAAGAAGATCGGGTGCATGACGCTGGCATGGTGATGAAGGAGATCCTGAATATTCCGGATGATATTCCGCAGGATTTGCTGGATAAAGCGGAGTGCCTGGTGATCCTGCCCTCGGTGAAAAAAGGAGCGTTTGGCGTTGGCGGAAGCTATGGACGTGGGGTTATGGTGTGCCGCGGCGGGGAGCATTATACGGGGCCGTGGGGACCTCCGGCGCTGTATGCGCTGGAAGGAGTAAGCATTGGTTTCCAGATCGGCGGCCAGGCAACGGATTTTGTTTTGCTGGTGATGAATCCAAGGGGAGCGCGGTCACTGCTGTCGAGCAAAGTGAAGCTGGGAGCGGACGCTTCGGCGGCGGCTGGTCCGAAGGGACGCACGGCCGAAGGCGCTACCGATGTCGTGATGAATGCTGAGATTCTTTCCTACTCGCGCAACAAGGGATTATTCGCCGGCATTTCTCTGGAAGGCTCGACGCTGCGGTCGGATGGAAACGCCAACGAGAAGTTGTACGGGAAGAAGTTGGACGCGCGGGACATTATTCTGGAACACAAAGTCGGGGTGCCAGCATGCGCGAAAGATTTGGTCTCGTTGTTGGATAGGAAGTCGCCGAAGAACTTGTCGGATCCGAAATCGTTGGAGTAGAGGCGGGTGAGTTATTATTTTTACGGCTGCCCATGATCTTGAGATCTCTCATCATTGTGGCCGTTCTGATTGCGGCCGCGCTCGCCTTCGCGGCGACTAGGCCCAACACCTTCCTGATCGAGCGCTCGCTCACCATCAAAGCTCCGCCTGAAAAAATCTTTGCGCTCATCAACAACTTCCGCAATTGGGCTCGATGGGCGCCGCAGGATACGGAAGACCCTTCCATGAAAAGAACGTTCAGTGGCCCGGAAAGCGGCACGGGGGCCATCTCGGACTGGAATAGCACCGGCAGCGCTGGCCGGGGACGAATGTTGATTACGGAATCGGTCGTGCCCCATCGGATTTCCGTTAATGTCGACTGGGTGAAACCATTTGAAGCCCACAACGTGAACGTGTTCTCTCTGGAACCTGACGGGGCCTCAACCCGTGCGACGTGGACTATGCGAGGCACGAACGTCTACGTGATGAAGGTTATGAGCGTCTTCGTGAACATGGATCGAATGATGGGCAAGCATTTCGAGGCTGGGCTCCAGAATTTGAAGAGAGCCGCCGAGGAATAGCGTCGGTTCCGCGGCTTACTGTCTCACTCGTTTTAGTTCACCCTTTCTAGTGCTTGTACCCTCGTCTACTCTATGTTCCAGCCGCTGATTTGTACTGCTGGTTTTTCTGTTCCCAGTTCGGCGGCGCGATAGGTTGCCGTGACTTCGCGCTTCTCGCCGGGAAGCAGGGAGATGTAATTGTCATCCCAGACGACGGGCAGAATCTCGTCATTGCTGTCTTCCCGTTTCACCTGTACGCGAATGAAGAAGGCCAGAGACTGGCTGGGATTTTCCAACGTGACACTCGTAATCGCATCCTCACCTTTGCGCTCGGTGCGCTCTGTAACTTTAAGCTTTACTTTGGGCAGTTGTGTGAGCATTGTGTAATCGGCGAAGGAACGGGTTGGGGTCATCCACCATTTGGATTTCGACCAGTCGATCGTCTCGGGTTTGGACGAGAGCCAGTAGAAGTTCGAGCCGATGAGTTTGCCAGTTGAATCCGCAAGGCGAAGGACTAAAAAGTAGACCGAACTGAGATCTTGCTGCTGAGGTAGCGTGAAGATTTTCGTGGTGCTGTCGGAAGGCGCGTCGACAGGATCCTCGTGGGAGAATCTTTCGGTCATGTCGAGGTTGTAAATCTTGGTTGTGAGTTTCAAGCCTTTGACGTCTTCATACTGGCTGCTGACCAACCAGATCGAATGATCGTCATAACCATAGACAGGGTGCAGAGGCTCCATCGCGCGCTTGGCGCCGAAGTAGCCGCCGCCGGGTCGCAGATAGTAATCGTATAAATGCCAGATCATGGAGGGCCAGGCGTTGTTGAGCATCCACTGGATGACGCCGGTCGATTGATATTTGTTGCGGCTATAGGCTTCATACATGGCGCGCACGCCTTCGTAGGCTTGCAGTTGCGATTTGAAGGCAAAGTCTTCCACGCTGTTCGATTTGCCGTAGCGATTGGCGAGGGCGTCGCTGAACACATGGATGTCTTTGAATTCGCCGCCACCGGCGTGAAAGTTCCATACGTCGTCGATGGGCCACATGTGATCTTTGCCCACCATAGTACGTACGCTTTCGATGGGTGGAACGGCAGGTCCCATGCTGGTTTCGGTGTTGAAGCCGTAGGCGCCGCCGCATCCGCCGATGTTGCACTTCTTGCGGCGGGGCTGGCCTGTGAGAGTGTCCTGCTCCCAATAACTGGGAGCTACATACTCGTATGGTCCCGTCATTTTCACGCCGCTGTCTCCGCTGACCGTTGTGGGCCTGCCGGTGGCCGAGGAGACGACGGGATTCGGCCACAGAAGCTCCTTCTCGATATTCAGGTACATCTGCTCGACATTCGCGGGTGGAGGATTGTCGCTGCCGTTCAGCCACATGACGAGGCTGGGATGGCTGCGCAGGCGGTAGATTTGATCGCGCAGAGATTGTTGGGCGATTTCAAAATCCTGCGGCTGCCAGTGTGGCCATTGTTCCCAAAAATCGCAGCAGCACCAGCCAGCCATGACGAGGATGCCTTCGTGGTCGGCGATATCGAAGAACTCCTGGCTTTCGAGCTTGCCTTCGAGGCGCACGGTGTTCAGTCCCATGTCTTTGACGTAGCGGAATTCGTCGTGTAGGCGCTGTGAATCTTCGCGAAGCATCATGTCGGGCGACCAGCCGCCGCCGCGAATGAGAATGTTCTTGCCGTTGACGTGGAACGCGCGTCCTCCGCTGGCATTTATTTCTGATGTGACTTCGCGAATCCCGAATTCTGTTTCTGAGTGATCGCTGGTTGCGCCGTCGACGTCGAATTCTATGGTGAGCGAATAAAGGTCTGGCTTGCCCATTTGCGCCGGCCACCACAGGCGGGGGTGAGAGAGGACAAGCTGAGGGAACTGCGCGGGTGTGAAGGTGACGTCTTTCGACTCGTTTGTGGCAAGTTCGACTTTTTGTTCGAAGGTGACGTTTTCGATCTGACCTTTTAATGTACCTTTGATCGGGTGGTCTGCAGCATTCTTCAGTTGCGCGGTGACGGTGAGTTGAGCGGAATCATTGCTGGGTGAACCTAACTTCGACACCACGGTGGGATAGCGAAGCGCAACGGGGCCGCTGGTGGTGAGATAGACTTCACGCCACAGGCCCATGTTTTTGTCGGGAGGGGCAGGATTCCAGTCGACGAAGGTGATGGCGAGATCTTTTTCAGTGGGGGCGAAGACCTGAACCGCGAGAACATTCTCGGCTCCCGGCTTCAAGAATTCGGCGACGTTGAATTCGTAGGTGCGCCAGGCACCGGCGACCTGGTTCGAGTTGGCAATCTGCTTTCCGTTGAGCCACAGGTTGGCGCGATAGTTGATGCCTTTGAAATTCAACCAGGCGGTTTTGCCGGCATAGGAAGCGGGAACGGTGAACTGCTTGCGGTACCACCAGGAGACAGCGTAGGGGCTGTCATGCGCCATGGCGATGTTCGAGAAATTCTTGCCGATGCCGTAAGTCATGCCTGGAAACTGGCGCAGGTTGTTGGCGAAAAATGGGTCGGGAAGAGTTTTATCCTTCACAAGAGCTGCGACGACTGTGGAGGGAACGGTGACATCGTGCCATCCCTGGGGGACGAAGATGGGTGTGGAGATGGCCTCGCCTGCAGCGTCGACCTTGGCGGAGGATTGGAGGGCCCAATGATCGAGGAGGGGAAGTCTCTCGGGCTGCGGTGTTTCCTGCGGGGATGCACTTGCGGCTGGGTTCGCGGCAGCGGCGAGAAAGGGTTGCGAGCTGAGAAACAACATTGCAAGAAATTGTGCGAGCGGGCGCGCGAGGGAAGCCGGCAGTCTTAGAGAAGTCATATTTTCAACGTTCCTTGCTGGGGACGTAAGAGGGATAACACGTCTATTGATACGTTTCAATAGCTGATTTTGGAGGAGTTGACACGTGCTGTTGGCTGTGAGGATGTAACGCAACAACTGCGGAGGTTGAACTCCTTGCGAGGCTTTCAACCGCGGAAGGATTAGGGATCCTTCGACTGCGGTTTGGTTTCGCATTCGCGAAGCAAAATCCTCGCTCAAGATGACAACGCCCAAGGTCATCCGAGTGGGCGTAGTTTATAATTGACAATTCCGCCGTGACATTTCTGGAGTGACAAGAAGATGATCCGATTTCTGCAAACTGAAGGACCGACCAAGAAAATCGTATTGAGCGGGCTGCTGCTGATTATTTGCGCGGCCATGGTGATCACGCTAATTCCGGGTGGGCTGGGCAGCGACCTGACGGGTACGCCCGGCAAAGGCGTTGTGGCCAAGGTGAGCGGAGAAGATATTACCGCCGAGCAAGTACGCGACGAGGCGAAGCAGATGGCGCAACAACAGGCGCAGCAATATGGTGGCGCGAATGCGTCAATGCTGATGCCGTTCCTGATTCAGCAAGCGACTCCGCGGGCGGCGGATCAGTTAATTGACCGGCAGGCGCTGCTTACCGAGGCGCAGCGTCTGGGGCTGAAGGCGTCGCCGCAGGAAGTGAAGGACGAACTTCAGCACGGGCGCTATTCCATGTATTTCTTTCCAGGCGGAAATTTCGTCGGAGAGACGGAGTACGAAGGCATGTTGCAGCGGGCGAATCTGACTCCCACGACTTTCGAAGCGTCGGTCGGCAGGGAAATCATGATCGGCAAACTGCAAGCGCTAATCACCGGTGGAGCGTCGGTAAGCGATGCTTCCATCCGGAAAGAATTCGATAAGCAGAATACGAAAGTGAAGTTCGACTACGCGGTGCTGAAACAGGATGACATTCAGAAGGGACTGCATCCGACGGAGCAAGAGTTGAAAGCGTTTTACGATAGCCACCAGAAGAGTTACGCGAACTCGATTCCAGAAAAACGCAAAGTGAAATACGCGACGATCGATCCGGGCAAGGTTCAG
>CAYOVU010000112.1:0-26647 GCA_964407505.1 uncultured Acidobacteriaceae bacterium
ATACAGACCCTTCAAGAGAAAGCGATCCTGAATCTCGCGAAGGAAAACCTGGCTTACTACGATCATGTTTTGGATGTAAATCGCGAGCGCTACAAAGCTGGCGGAATTGCCCAAGTGGACCTGAAGCGTCTGGAATTGCAACGAGTTCAGTATCTCTCTGACCTGCAGACTGCGGACGTGAATCTGCGTACTGCGAAAATTCAGTTGCTTATGCTGTTGAATGATCAGACACCGGTTGAACAGTTCGACGTCATCGGTCCCTTTGATTTTGCAGATCAGACTCCTCCCCTTAACGATGTTCGCCAGGCAGCACTCGATACGCGCCCTGACCTGAGGGCAGCGTTGCAGTCCGTCGATAAGGCAAAGACCGACTACCGGCTCGCTGTGGCCAATGGATCTACAGACCCGACCCTAGGCTTTGATGTCGGGCGAAATCCCCCTATTGATCAGTACATTGGCTTCAGCGTGAGCATTCCTCTGCGGATTTTCGATCGCAATCAGGGTGAAAAACGCCGGACGCAACTGGATATTGATCGCAATGACAGACTCGCAGCGGCAGCTCGCGCACAGGTTTTCAACGATGTTGATTCCGCCTACGCCACGGTCAATAGCGCAGTAATTCTTCTCAAACCGTATAAGGACCAGTACCTGGAAGAAGCATCGAGCGTAAGGGACACAATCTCGTTTTCGTATCAGCATGGCGCGGCTTCGCTGCTCGATTTCCTCAATGCTCAGGCTGACTACCGGAGCGTGCAGGTGAACTATTTAAATCTGGTTGCCTCTTATCTAAATGCGGCCAGCCAACTGAATCTTTCCGTAGGACGCGAGGTGATCCAATGAACCGCAGGGATTTCGCAATCTGGTCCTTCCCTCTGCTAATGGCTCTGTGTTTCACAGGCTGCAGTGGCGGAAAAAGTGATCCCCAGGCAGAAGCGCCGCCGCCGCTCAAAGTGGAACGAGTGGAAGACCGCAATGTGTTTCAAGTCGATCATCCGGAGCGCTTCCAGTTGACCCAGGCAGCAGAACACGTTGCCACGCCGCAGCTACGAGTCACTGGCACCGTCACCCCGGACATTTCGCGCGCGGTTCCGGTGATTTCAATCGCCACAGGACGCGTTGTGCAGATTGACGCGCGCCTGGGTGACACGGTAAAGAAGGGCCAACTGTTGCTCAAAGTGCAGAGCGCAGACATTGCGGGTGCCTTCTCCGACTACCGGAAAGCGGTAGCTGACGAACAGTTGTCTCAGACTCAGTTGGAGCGGGCCAAGATTCTTTATGACAAGGGCGCAATATCCCTCAACGATCTCCAGGTTGCTCAGGACACCGAAGACAAAGCCAAGGTCGATGTCGAAACCACAGCCGAAAAACTTCGAGTGCTGGGCAATCCAACCCTAGATCGCCCGACCGGTATTGTGGAAATTCACGCCCCGATTTCCGGCGTCATCACCGATCAACAAGTCACCAATGCCGCTGGAGTCGCCGGGCTCGGTTCTCCGAATCCGTTCACTATCTCGGATTTGGAGTATGTGTGGGTGCTCTGTGATGTATACGAAAACGATCTCGCCAATGTACGGCTTGGCGAAAGGGCGGATATACGTCTTAACGCTTATCCTGATCAGGTTTTTTCTGGAACTATCGGCAACATTGGGCCAGTTTTGGACCCGAATATTCGCAGCGCAAAGGTCCGTATCGAAGTGCGGAACCCCGGCCTTATGCGTCCCGGCATGTTTGTAACTGCTACCTTTCACGGTCAAAAGAAACAAACGCGAGCCGCCGTGCGGGCCACAGCAATTTTGCATTTGCATGATCGAGATTGGGTTTACGTGCCGCTACAAAAAGGTCAGTTTCGACGGACCGAAGTTGTCGGTGGCGACATGTTGCCGAACAACATGCAAGAAGTTGTTTCAGGAATAGCGCCCGGCCAACAGCTCGTAGCCAACGCGTTGGAATTCCAGAATTCGGCGGAGTCGCAATGATTCGCGCCATCGTCGATTTCGCCCTCAACAACCGCTTCGTCGTACTGAGTGCGGCGTTACTGCTCTTTATTTGGGGAATGATCTCTTTTCACAACTTGCCGGTCGAGGCCTATCCCGACGTGGCGAATACCTGGGTGCAGATTATTACGCAGTGGCCCGGTCGTGCTGCGGAAGAGGTCGAACAGCAGGTCACGATTCCGATCGAGATTCAGATGAATGGAATTCCGCACCTTCAGCATGTGCGGTCGGCTTCACTGGCTGGCCTGTCAGTCGTGAATCTCATTTTCGACGACGATTCGGACAACGATTGGGATCGCCAGAAAGCGCTGGAGCGCCTCTCGCAGGTCACACTTCCGCCGGGAGTGAGCGGGGGCATTGGCCCCGATTTCAGTCCGATTGGCTCGGTCTATTGGTACACACTGAAGAGTACCAATCCTTCCTGCGACCTGATGGAACTGAAGTCGCTGCAGGATTGGGTGGTCACCAAGTACATCCGATCAGTACCGGACGTGGTCGACGATTCATCGTTCGGCGGTATCACTCGCGAATACCAGATACGCCTTGACCCAGACAAACTGGTCTCCTATGGGCTGAGCCTGGCACAGGTGGAGCAACAGCTCACCAATGCCAACTCCAACGCTGGCGGAAGTTTCATCGAGCAGGGTTCACAGCAGATCAATGTGCGCGCAGTCGGCCTAGTCACAGACATCCGCGACATCGAAAAAACGGTCCTCAAAACGCAGAATGGCACTCCTCTCCGAGTGAAGGATATAGCCGTGGTGACGCAGGGGCCCAAGATTCGCCTCGGACAGATCGGCAAGGCGCTCCATCGCGCGGACGGTGTGGTCGAGGACGATAACGATGTAGTGGAAGGAATTGTTTTCCTTCGCAAGGGTGCGGACACTGCGACGATGCTGGAAGCTCTCCACACCATGGTCAACAGGCTCAATACCCAGATTTTGCCCCCCGGTGTGAAGATTGTTCCTTATCTCGATCGGGACGATCTGGTGCACTACACCACGCACACGGTCCTGCACAATCTCGCCGAAGGAATGATCCTGGTCGTAATTATCCTCTTAATCTTCCTGGGCAATATTCGCGGAGCAATCATCGTCTCGCTAACCATCCCGTTTGCGTTGCTCTTTGCATCTATCTGTTTGGACCTACGGCATATTTCTGCGAATTTGCTCTCGCTAGGCGCTTTGGACTTCGGCATGGTTGTGGACGGTGCGGTCGTGATGGTCGAAAACATTGTGCGGCATCTAAACCGACCAGAGGAGGCCCCGCGAACGCTAACGGACCGTATACGAACGGCTGCGCACGAGGTGCAACGTCCGGTCTTCTATGCGATTGCCATCATCATTACCGCCTATCTTCCAATCTTCACTCTGCAACGTGTCGAAGGAAAATTGTTCAAGCCGCTGGCGTGGACCGTAGCGTTCGCATTGCTCGGTGCTTTGATCTTCTCAATGCTGATTGCTCCGGCGTTAGCGAGCCTGCTCTTCCGGGCGGACGCGAAGCAATGGGAGAACCCGGCCATGCGATGGTTGACGACTCGCTATCGGAAAGATGTTCGCTGGGCCATCCGCAATCGCTGGATCACTATTGGAGGCGGCGTGATCCTGTTCTTGGTAGCGATCTACTTGGCTTTCGGCGGCGTGATCGGGTCTGAGTTCCTGCCGCACTTGGACGAAGGTGCGATCTGGGTGCGGGGCACCATGGCTCCCAGCACAGGACCGACCGAGAGCGCGAAGGTTGCGGATCGGGCTCGGGAAATCCTTGCTTCATTTCCAGAAGTTCCGCAGGTAGTGGACCAAATCGGGCGCCCCGATGATGGGACGGATACAACCGGCTTCTTTAACGCGGAGTTCTTCGTCGATCTCTCGCCAAAGGAAAAGTGGAGGCCCGTCTTTCATCAGGACAAAGAACGCCTGATTGCTGCGATGGATCGAGAACTGGAAAAGATTCCGGGAGTCTTTTGGGGCTTCTCGCAGCCAATTTCCGACAATTTGGAGGAGGCGGTCAGCGGTGTAAAAGGTGCGCTCGCAGTCAAAATCTACGGCGACGACCTCAAGACTTTGGAAGAGAAAGCGGACGAGATCGCCGCAGTCATGCGTCCAATTCGAGGCATTGAGGATTTGGGCGTGTTCCGAGTTCGGGGCCAACCAAATCTCAACTTTACAGTTGATCGCGATCAAGCCTCGCGTTACGGAATCAATGTCTCCGATGTTCAAGACGCGGTCCAGACTGCGGTTGGAGGTAACGCCCTCACTCAGGTGCTTGTCGGTGAACAACGGTACGACCTGGTCCTGCGTTACTTGCCGGAATATCGAGACACTAAAGAGGCCATTGAGAAAGTCCGTCTGTTGGCCCCCTCGGGTGAGCGGGTTTCACTGGCACAGCTAACGAAAATAAACGTGCTGGACGGAGGCTCGGAGATTTACCGCGAAGCAAACTCCCGCTACGTGGCGGTCAAGTTCAGCGTGCGTGAGAGAGACTTAGGCGGCACGGTCGAGGAAGCGATCAAGAAGGTCAATGCGAATGTTAAGCTGCCGATCGGATACACGCTTGACTGGTCGGGGGAATACGAAAGTGAGAAGCGCTCTGAGCGGCGGTTGCTCCTTGTGCTGCCGCTTGCCATCCTGCTCATTTACATCATCCTCTATTCCATGTTCAAGTCTGTGAAGTGGGCGCTCCTGATCCTCACCAATGTCGCGATGGCGCGCATCGGAGGTCTGCTGGCCCTCCTCCTCACCCATACCAACTTCAGCGTTTCTTCGGGGGTGGGCTTTCTGGCGCTTTTTGGAGTTTCAGTCCAGACCGGTGTGATCATGTTGGAGTACATAAACCAGCTTCGGGCCCGTGGGTACGACATTGAGGAAGCAGCGATTGAGGGTGCTGTTCTTCGGCTCCGTCCGATCATGATGACGATGCTGGTTGCAACCCTGGGTTTGCTGCCGGCCGCGCTGTCGCATGGGATCGGCTCGGATTCGCAGCGTCCTTTTGCCATTGTCATTGTTGGCGGGTTGATTTCCGACTTATTGATGAGCATCGTTCTCTTGCCGACTTTGTACGTGTGGATCGCTCGGAGTGATGATCGGTTACCGGAAGCTGATCCCAATGACGTTGTCTAATGGTGACTCCAGGAAAAGGGTGCTATGCACGGGAAGGCTGTGACCAATGACGAAAGATGAAGTGTGTTCGCGAATTCGAGAAATTGCCATCATTCCCGCCATCAGGGTTTCGTCCGGTGACGATGCACATTTCGCGGCGGAAGCCGTCACGCGGGGCGGCATACCGATCGTGGAGATCACGATGACTGTACCCGGAGCGGTGGAGCTGATGACCCACCTGATTCGTTCGGATCCAAAGCTCATCGTGGGCGCGGGCACGGTGCTCGACACGGATGTGGCGCGCGTGTGCGTGGATGCTGGCGTCAGTTTTGTCACGGCTCCCTCACTGAATCCTGCGATCATGGAATTCGCAGCCAAGCAGAATATCGCGGTTCTTCCTGGCGCCTTGACTCCGACGGAAGTGGTCACGGCATGGAGCGCTGGCGCCGATTTCGTCAAGGTCTTTCCATGTGGTCCGGTCGGTGGGGACGCCTATATCAAAGCGCTGCACGCATCTTTGCCACAGATTCCATTAATTGCCGCGGGAGGAGTGAATCAGCAGACGGCGGCCAGTTTCATTTTGTCGGGAGCAACCGCCATCGGGGTTGGCACAGAATTGATTCCAACCGAAGCGATTGCAAGAAGGCAATCGAAGCGCATTCATGAATTGGCCCGCCGGTTCACAAAACTTGTGAAAGACGCGCGCGAACAGATCGAAGCTTGGAAACGCAGCCAGGTCGTGAAGGAATTCACAGGAACCGAAAAGTGTGAAAAGTAGCGAGATCATTTGAACCGCTTAACTTCGCGCACAGATACAACTCGATCAGTAGGTGCTCCAAATGAAGGCCAATCCTCTAACCATTGCAAGAGCGTTGTTCTTCGTCGCAGCCGTTTGGATCCAACCGCCGGAATTTTGAGAAGGCGTTTGCTAACCTGGTCCAGGGATTTCGCGATCTTCTCGATGCGCTTGGGGGCGAGAGAGAGATCTTCCAGTAATCTTCTGACGGGAGAACGTTTCCAGTTCGACAGGTCAGACTCGGCATCTCGCAATGCGGGCAGAACTATGAATTGAACATAGTTGCGGAGCTGAAAATCGAAAGGAACCTGCTTGACCCCGCCGAAGAGAACGGCTTCATAATCGAGCACGCTCTGGGGTTGCGCTCCTTGCAGAGTCTGCCTGGGGCGAAACTGGTACGTGAGCCTAGCGATGGAAGGGTTGGCAGAGATGAGGTATTTTTGGAGAATGGCTTTCGCCCCGATATTGGCATCGAAACCAGAGAGTTCAACTGAGACTTCGACGGTCTCTCCGATGGGATTTGGTAGACCGTCATAAAAATCCTCCGGGCGCAAAATCGAGACGAATCGGGCAGAGTGTTGTCGAGAACGAGTCGAAGAGCAAAGAGGAAGTTTGATTTACTAGCCTTATTCTCTCCTAGAAGGACAGATGTTGGCTGAAGTAGCACATCCATGTCGGCGAAGTTGCGGAAATTCTTGATCTGCGTTCTTGAGATGTGTAGGCTCACCGGGATTCCTTTTCAACTAAAAGAATTCCACCACGCTACCAAAGGGTCGTCATCAGGTGGCCGGAACCGCGCCCGGATGCCAATTGCTTCGAGTACTGGTTTGATTTTCGCTCGGCCCCTGCCAGTCGCCCAAGCATAGAGAATTTCAGAAGTAGAAACGACACGCATATGTTTCGCGCTGTCTCGGATGACTCGTTTGGCCTTTTTTTCGTCGGTCGCGAGAGGCAAATTGCGGGCATGCGCTATCGCAAGACTCATTGCTTCGCCGTCGTCTAGCTCTAAAGCGTAATTCACGTAGAGCTGCTCTTCTGCGTCGTTGTCGCAATCCCACGCCGCGAGGATTTTGTTCTCGAAGAACGGATCGAGAACAACTTGCTCAGGTTGCTGAGTGACATCGAGCGGACGCAAGTAAATACTCTCATTGGTGACCGCAGAACACACTAGGAGGCCGGGCGCAACATGCACAGCGATCTCGTCCAAGCGGTCAGTGGCCAGGAGATTGATAAGAACACAGGTATCGACAACGAGTGCCTGCTGGACGATCAATCTAATCCATCCTATCTTCCTCCGAGTGGTTGTGCCAGATCGGGGGCTATCGGCGTGAAGCTGCCGCCGTCTTCGAGATGGATTTCTTTTTCGAGTTGTTCGACCTGCAACCGCGCAGAAACGCGGTCGGTGCGAAGGAACTTAGCGAGTTGACCTTCGCTGAGATGCTCCTTGCGGAAGGCTTCGACGGCCAGGCTCACGTAGCGCGGAGGAAGCAATTCTTGAAGCGGTGGATTGGCATCAATCCCAAGCAATCGGTGAGCTTGCTGAACTTTTACTCCTTCGACGCTTAACCTTTGCCAAGTGCCAGCCGGTAATCGCGCCAGGTCTTCAAGGCGCAAAACCAGCGCTTGGACAGACACTTGATAAAGATTAGCCAGATTGAACACATCCGCTAAGGTAATGCCCTTTGCGCCCGCCCGATGCAACTCACTAAATCGTCGATTCAAGCCCGACCCAGGCATGAGAAAGCATTTCGCAAAATTGTCCGCAAGGCGCTCTTTGGTACCCATCTTGGTATCGGTCGTAAGGACAGTTACCTCTACTTGGTACCGTGTCATCAAGAAGTGTCCATACTCGTGCGCAAGCGTCCAGTTTCTTCTGTCCCTAGGGTGCTTCGAATTCACTCCGACGCAAGCTCCTAGCAGGTCATTGTATGCAAATAGACCTGCGATCTTACTTTCCATAGGGAAATAGAAGATGCGCAGTCCCACATCATTTTCAAGTCGCCCGCGCAGATTGCCGATGGGGCCGTCGCCAACGCCCAGGCGGTTGCGTTCCGCGGTAGCGACATCTTCTGCAATGCGATCAGCAGTCCCACCCCTAGTGTCATACTCAGGGGGGAATCGTCTGGTCAGCGGAGTACCGAGAATCCTTTCCAACTCGACGTAATTCTCCGACAACGTCTGCAATTCGCTGGCTGCACGTTCAAAAGAGGGGTCGAGCTCTTTTTGAGCAGCACGAAATTGCGGTACGAAGCTGTCAGTAACAACTCTTTGACTCAGCAACTCAGACACAGAACGCCGATAGAGTTTGGCAAACTGGATGATCTCGTGTGAACTAACCCTTCGCTCGCCTTTCTCGATGGCAACAATGGTAGTGCGAGACATGCGGAGATGATCAGCGGCTTCTGATTGAGTCATTCCGGCCGATTTTCTGGCTTCTTGCAGGCGCATGCCAAGAATTCGTGGGTCAACTTGTTCAATGGTCGGATTCATGACTTCTTCCTCTTTTCTAAGCAGCGCGGGCGCGGCTGAAATCAAACGCGAATTCAGTTGGGCGGACTTTCAAATTCATACTCATTCCTTTACTCCCTGAGAACTTGAAGAGGTTCGCGGAGGGTTTCAAGAGTCATCTCTTTTGGTCTGAACTGCCACTTCGGTGCGCGAATCACAGTCGGAGTCTCTGCCAGCAATGCCTTACCTAAGGAAGCAGAGGGATCTAGGAGTCGGCGCTGAACATCCGACTCCCATTTTCATTTGTGCCTCAGGATCTCTACGACTTTGGCTCATAATGCCCTCGCGGGTTGCGCTGATGCATCTCCTCTCGGCCAGCTCTCATGCGAGATTGCGGGTAAATTGCTGCTTGAGAGCCTCGCGAGAGAAAAGTTTGGCGTCTCCTTCAGCTTCGTTGAACGTCCGCAGAACTGCTTTCTGCCCAAGCCGTAGCATCTCTGGATACGATTCATCCTTGAGAACACCGTCGGTGTTTGCATAAAGCTCGTCGAAGGTCTGTTGGGAGACCGCGGTTCGGAACAGCGATCCCTGGATTGCCGAAACCGCTGTGGCCAAGTGGGAAAATAATTCCTGCACACCTGCGGTTGATTCTTCTCTGAAGGCATGGGCTACAGCGCCCAAGATTCTGTCTACCACCGCCTCTATCGGCGCCGAGGCGCAGCCGAGACGATATACGGACCTCCAGCCCTTACCTCTAAGCCTGCGTTCAAAACGATCTCCATCTGGCATGTGAACCACCTAAGAGCCTCTTCAGGATAGGTTCATGTTTTGACATTGTCAACATAAATGTGATAAATTTCATTAAAATGTCAAGTTGACGATAAGAACGCTTGGTCTGCCTCCCACCGTGGACTTTCGGAGCTTCCGCACCATGCACTCAAGCTTGATGATCAGTATTGGCGTTCGGCCTGAGGTAACGCGAGACAATATGGGACATGCCACAATCGACGTGACCCAAAATGTCTATAACAAGACATGGTGGGAAGAGCGAGTTGAGGCCGTGAGTATGGCTGCCGCTACGGTATGGCGGGAGTTCATGCCCACACAGAAAGCGCTTGCGCCAATGTAAGTCCTTTTGTGGAAGTCCTTGCTTCTACCCGACTCTTCGAGTATCTGCAAGTGCTTGATTAGAAATGGTCGGGGAGAGAGGATTTGAACCTCCGACCCCCTGGTCCCGAACCAGGTGCTCTACCAGGCTGAGCCACTCCCCGACTAGGCTGCGGGGCGGAATCAAGGAAGGTCTCCACCCGCGCACTTTACTTCTTGATAGGCACAAAGATTATAACATTGCAGGCCTCGCGGTCTCGCCGCACTCGCCCATGACATTTTCGCGCTACACTGATGGCGCATCAAGGATGGCATACGCAACGACGCTGAATTGAGCTGATGGAATTTCGATCTCACAACCTGATCTCATAATCTTGATCTACCAGACATGATTGTTCTTAGTGCTAGTCGTCTCTACACGCCGCGGGAAGAGATACAGAACCCACTCCTGTTTATTGAAGAAGGCATCGTCTCCGCTGTTTCTTCGCGGGCCGAGCGGGAAGTCCCAAGTACTGCCACGGCGGTCGATCTCGCTGACGCGATTCTGGCGCCGGGGTTCGTCGACATTCACATGCACGGCGGTGCCGGTTTTGATGTCATGCGAGCATCGCCGGCACAGCTGCAGCGTTTGCACAAATTTCTTGCGACTCACGGCGTTACGGGCTATTTCCCGACTACGGTGGCCGCGCCGCTTGACCCGACTTGCCTTGCGCTCGAACGCCTTGCGGACGCGATCGAGGCTGGACAGGTTCCTCAGACCACGAACGATGATGCGGCGCAGGCTCGGCCGCTCGGTATCCACCTGGAGGGGCCATTTCTCAGTCACAAACGACGCGGCGTGCATCCGCCGGAGAATCTGCTTGAACCCACGCTGGAAATCTTTGATCGCCTCTGGCAGGCGGCGCGCGGACACGTGCGCATGATGACCATCGCTCCAGAGCTACCTGGAGCACTCGAAGTAATTTCAGAAGCGGCGCGGCGCAACGTTTGTGTAAGCATTGGCCACTCAGACGCCGTACTCGAAGCTGCGCGCGCGGGGGCGAGAGCCGGTGCCCGGCATGCTACTCATACGTTCAATGCGATGCGACCGCTCGATCATCGCGATCCGGGCATCCTCGGCGAGGTGCTGACCGACCAGAATCTTACCGCCGATATTGTTGTCGACGGCATTCACGTTGCGCCTGAGGTCGTACAGCTTTTCCTCAAGGCGAAGGGCGTCGAAGGGGCCGTTCTGATTACCGACGCCACCGCCGCAGCCGGCATGCCGGATGGCAGCTACCAGCTCGGGCCAATGCAGGTCGAGGTCAAAGATGGCAAATGTACCATCGATGGAAAACTTGCGGGCAGCGTTCTCACCATGGATAGCGCGGTTCGCAACGTGACGAAATTTTCTAACTGGTGTCTGCGGGACGCGGTTCGCGCCGCAACACTGAATCCTTCCCGCGCCACAGGGCTCGCGCAGCACGGACACATTGCGCCAGGGGCGGAAGCCAACATCGTGGTACTCAGCCCCAATGGAGACGTGCGTAGGACGATGATCCGCGGCCGCGGATTTTAGCACTTCGGTTTCGTCGACAAGAAGTTACGAAGAAGGCGGACGAAAATACAGGAAGTCTTTAATTCGGCTTTCGCTCTTTGGCTTCGGCCAGGTAGCGAAGCAGAACGGCTTCATCGGCATGGGAAAGCCGGTCGAAAAAGGAACTGTCCACGTTGCGGTCTTCGACAGTCTTGGACCCACTCGACTGGCGCAGTTTGTCGCCGAGTTCGGGCTCGTTGCTCATTACTTGAGTGTAGAACCACAGGAAGTGGCGCATCTGGTCAAGCGTCTTGCATAGTACTTGGATGGCCTCGGTCTCAGGCAGAGCACTCATGGCTTCCATCAATTCCGGGTCGCTGGGAGCTTGCATTGCGGCGCAGTTCAACTCTCGCTGAATCACGCGCAGATCTTCGGTAACTCTTACCATCCGCGTATGAAGGTCGTCCATCTGAGTATCGGTTCCCATGAGTTAGAGCGGCCCGTTGTGATGATCACTCTGTATTCCAGCAATGATCATCCTGCCGTTTGAACATCTCATCGGCAGCACGCAGCGGATAGATGTCCCACGATCATGCGCTTTCGTAATTCGAGGGATTACTTTCGTCTCAGATTTTACGCGGCACTAAAAAGCCTCTGAACTCCGCTACTGGCAAGGCTTTTCATGCTCTCGACGAATGAATTTCCGGCACGCATACAACCTTCGTCCCATGCGCCGGATTTTAGACCGCGGCCAACAGTGCAGTTACCATTTGTTCCGATGATTTACTTCCGGCGAATTCGCGACTTGTGGTACAAACGCGCATGCTGTCGACTGTCGCAAGCGTGCCTCGTCAACAACTCGTCCGTGCCATCGGCCGCTGGAGCCTGGTCGCTCTGGTGGTGAACTCCATCATTGGCAGTGGAGTCTTCGGACTGCCTTCCACGGTAACCGCACTCATCGGCAGGTCCAGCCCCCTCGCAGTGGTCGCTGCCGGAGCTGGAATGGCCGTGATCATGGGGTGCTTCGCCGAGGTTGCGTCGCGCTTTCAGCAGGCCGGCGGTCCTTATCTTTATGCCCGCGTTGCTTTTGGACGCTTCATGGGAATTCAAACTGCGTGGATGCTTTGGCTAGGGCAAGTCGCTGCCCCTGCCGCCAATGCCAACTTGTTCGTGATTTACCTGGGCGAGTTTTGGTCGCACGCAAAAGACCCGCTGCCTCGCGCTCTTATCCTTACGCTTCTGGTGGGCCTTCTTACATTCATCAATGTGCGTGGCGTGCGCGCCGGAGCCCAGGTGAGCAACCTCTTCACCGTGGCTAAGCTGGTGCCGCTGTTTGCGGTGATTGTTCTGGGATTGTTCGTGCTTCACGCTCACCACTGGGACATTGCGACTCCGTCAGCGGGGCCTGCCACCACCAATCAATGGTTGAAAGCCGTGCTGCTGTTGGTTTTTGCCTATGGCGGATTCGAGACTGCATTGGCGCCGATGAGCGAAGCGAAAGATCCTCGCCGCGATGCTCCGTTTGCGCTATTTACGGCTTTGCTGGCCTGTACCGTGATCTATGCGCTCATCCAGTGGGTGATCGTTGGAGTTCTCCCGAATGCTGCGAACAGCCAGCGCCCTCTAGCCGACGTGGCGCGGATCGCGCTTGGCCCCGTAGGCGCCGCGCTGGTTGCCGTGGGCGCTCTCATTTCTTTCTATGGATATCTAAGCGCGAAAATTCTAGCGATGCCCCGTGTTCCCTTCGCCCTCGCCGAACAAGGAGACTTCCCCAAGGCATTCGCCGCGGTCCATCGCCGCTTTCACACGCCATACGTCTCGATTCTTGCATTTGCCGCTCTGGTCTGGGCATTCGCACTAATCGGCGAGTTCAAGTGGAATGTCACGCTCTCCGCCGTCGCCCGCCTTCTCTACTATGGCGTAGGCTGCGCAGCCTTGCCGGTACTGCGACGCAAACAGCCCGAAGGCGCGATGTTTCGTCTGCCCGCGGGAAATTTCCTTGCTGTCCTGGGTGTACTGATATGCGCGATCCTGGTAACGCGCGTGGATTTCGGTCAGTCTCTGATCTTGGTCGCGACCATTGTGCTGGCGCTGCTGAACTGGGCGGTTGTTTTAGATGCGGCAGCGCCACCGACTGACGGCCCCACGGACGCCACGCCGAAGCACCGTAACAAGTCCTGATGCCGTAAGAGGCAGAAGAATACCCGTCAAGCGCGGTTATAGCACCTGCCCCTCAATCTCCAACAACGTCTTCTTCCGTTCGACGCCCCAGCGGTAACCGCTGATGTTGCCATCTTCGCGGACCACGCGATGGCACGGGATCGCAATCGCGACTGGATTGGTCGCACAGGCACGCGCTACGGCTCGGCTGGCACTGGGTTGGCCGATCGCCTTAGCGACTTCACCGTAAGACCGTGTTGACCCGAATGGGATCGACTGCAAGTACGTCCACACGCGCCGCTGAAATGCGGTCGCACGAATGTCCAAAGGCAAATCCGTATTTAATTCTCGTCCGGTCATCTTCTCGAGCAAAGCCGCGACCCAGGTTTGCAATCCACCTTCATCGGGCTTACGCGTGGCGAAAGGGAATTCGCGCTTCAGGCCCTCGATCAATTCGCCGTCCGAACGCGCGAACTGGATGGCGCAGATGCCGCGCTCCGTGGCCGCGATTAACATGCGGCCTAGTGGAGAATCAGCGCAGGTGTAGCGAATGGCCGCGGCGACGGCTCCCCGGCGATACTTGTCGGGCGTCATGCCGAGCTGCGATGCAGTCTTCTCGTAGAGACGGCTGCTTGATCCGTATCCAGCGTCGTACATGGCACGGGTTACGTTGTCACCTGCCTGCAGGTTGCGCTTGAGCAGGCGCAATCGGCAGGAGTCGGCATACTCGCGCGGAGTAATCCCGAGCACCGCTTTGAAGCGCCGCTGCAGATGGAATGGACTTTGCCGAAAGACCTTACCGAGTCGCTCGAGCGTGATTGGCTCATCAAGGTGCTGCTCGATGTAGCGGCAGATCTCCTTCGCTGAATCCGATTGGGGATTGCCGCTGATCGATCTTGGACGGCAACGCAGGCAGGCGCGGAAGCCGGCTTTCTCCGCTTGCTCGGGACGCGAAAAAAACGTTATATTTTCGCGCCGCGGCCGACGGGCGGGACACGAAGGTCGGCAATAGACACCTGTGCTCGCGACTGCGAAGACGAACGCTCCATCGTGGGCAGCGTCGCGTGCCATCACAGCATCCCAACGCTGCTCTTCCGCCACTCTTGAGTTGGAGCCTGCTGCCGGCATTTCGCTTTGGAGTTCCTCTGCGAGTATGGCACTTGCCATCATTGTTGGGAAAGTCATGTTAGTGAATGTCATGGTAGAAACAGCGTACGGCTGGGAAGCGCCAGCGGACTATCCGGATCTTGCGGGCAAAGCGAATTATCCGGTTCTCAGTACTCAATTCTCGGTACACGGTATTCCGTGCTTAGCGCCGAGCACTGGCGATTTGCTCCCGCCGCTGGAAACGACTAGATTTGCCGTGAGCTTTTATAATTTATCGCCAATCGAGGACAAATGAAGAGGCCAATAATGAAGAAGTCACGTTTCGCCGCATTTGGAGCTGTTCTGGCTGTACTAATGGCGTCGGCTCTGGCGCAAAAGGTCACGCCACACCTCCTCAGCTCCGACGAACTCAAGAAAATAGTTCCTGCGGAGTTTTACTTCCTCGGTCAGAAGGCGCCGACACAATTGCGGAACTCCGCGGGTTTTCAGTTGGCCAACGGCAAAATCACGCTCGCTGCTCTTGTCGATAATTCTGGGTACTCAAGTGACGTTCAGCAGAAATATCAGGGCCTGCTCATAACCGAGTCGAAGCTCAGCATCGGCGGGTCGGATCTGCCGGCGGGAGAATATGGATTTGGATTTGCAGCGGATAAGTTTGTCGTCATGAATGTCGCCAACGAAGACTTCCTGAGCTCGGCCTATCAGACCGATGCAGAGTTAAAGCGTCCTGTGCCGCTGAAGATGGCTGACGATGGCGCCGGTTACAAGCTGTACGCTGGGCGGAAGTGGATCGCAATTAAGCCGCAGTAGCGACGAAACTAATTTGTCGGCAGAAGGCCCGTGACCTGCTCGATTCCAGGGACGGGCTTTTTATTTGCATGGGCAAAATAGTTTCTAAAGTTTTGACGCGGCCTGCCGATAGCTTGAACAAGCGTCACCGCGCAACCTCTACAACCTGGGACATGCTTACGTGGAGAGTCATAAGGAGAAGCTATGACAATCGGTTCAATTTCGGCTGCGGGTCTCGGCCAGGATGTACTTTCATCCGGCAACTCATCGCAACAGCAGGCCTTACAGGTTCTGCAGAACAGCCTCGCGTCGAGTGACATGAATGGCGCTCAGTCGGCGTTCCAAACTCTGCAAAGTGTTCTGCAAAACTCGGCGACAGCGAACGGCATCAGCCTCTTAAGTAATTCTCAGCTTTCCACCGATCTGACCTCGCTAGGCACCGCGCTGAGTTCGGGCAATCTATCTACCGCCCAATCAGCTTTTGCGACGGTCCTGGACGACCTGAAAAACACTGCCTCGCCAGCGCAGACCAATGAGGCCAACGCCGCATCCCAATCTGTGCAGTTGGTTGAAGAGCTGCTCAGCACATTGAATTCGACGAGCACTTCCAGCCTTGCTTCTTCGAGCAGTGCAGGTCTCACGACGTCCGTGCTGCAAAGCTACTATGGAAGCAAGAGCGGCTTAAACGTTTTTGGATAGAATTCGGCGTATCCTACGTAGTCATTTCGACAGCGCCGGACCTCACCGAAAATCGGTCGGCAAACTACTAATCCGCCAGAGGATGGAACGGGCCAAGCAGGCTTGAGACTCCGGAGCGCTTGCGCAGTTCGCCAAGCAGGGCGCCGGCCGCGTTGGTGTATGTTTTGCTTGGATCGGAGGGATCGGCCCAGACGGCGTCGTAAATAATCTGTGCCGCTTCTTTCAGATCAATGTGTAGTGCGGCTTCGCAGACATCCACGCGCTCCTGCAGGCGGTCGTAACACGGCTTGCATATCGCTGCTGCCTCGGGCCCCTGAATGTGGTGTTCTCCCAGCGTGCAAACTACCGGCGAACTGGCAACTTCCGCGTGCGCCGCGAAAAGCTGTGACTTGAATTCCTTCAGAAAAGCTTCGCGCTCTTGCTCGACGACAGACGTATCGGGGACTGGTTCAGTCGTAGCCTGCACTTTTGGGATAGCTGTCACCTTGGCAGAAACCCGCTCCTGGCTGTTGCAGGTAGGACAAGCGTCGAAGTCGGCGGGATAATAGAGATGACAATTGGCGCACGGCAAGCCGAAGCCTGCCGACTTACGGGGGCCTGCGGCACCGCGCCGGAGCGCGTTCCGCAGATCACTCCGGACCTCACCCTCCAGCGGGACAGATTTTGCGGGTTTGGCGGCGGCAGCTTGCGTGGATTGCGTCAAGTCCATGATTCAATCTCCCTGAGAAAGGGTCGCGTCAGCTTTCAGTGTAAGGAGTTCGACAGTCCGTATGAAAATGACGGCAGTACACTGCCTGATGGTGTCCTGCGGCGTTCAACTACCGCGAGTTCGTCTCTTTCATCAGTTTCAGGAGTTCGTCGCGGCGGGCGCGATAGAGTTTGCGCTCGGGATCGAGCTGTGACGCCGACTCCAGTTCGGTTAGAGCCTCTTCATAGCGGTCCATCGTCATCAGGCAGGCCGCAAGCGAGTAATGATTGTCGGGGGAAGCATTAAGACGAAGCGCTTCGCGGAACTCTTTTTCGGCGGCCTGCAACTGCTGCTGTTGGAATAATGCAGTGCCAAGAGAGTGGTGAGCCGCGTCGGAATCCGGATTAAGCGTAACCGCCAAACGCAACTCGCGGACGCCTTCGTCCAGCTTGTCATCCAACAATAAAGCTTCTCCGAGCACACGGTGTTCAGCAGAGCTGGTAGGGTTTTGCCGCACTGCCAATTGCAACTCAGTCACCGCGCTGCTGTATTCCTTCTTCGACATATAGGCGCGGGCCAGACAACCGTGCCCCTGCTCCCACTCGGGATGCTCGCGGTAAAGCTCGCGCAGTTCGGCGATGGCGACGTCAAAGTCGCCCTTGTCGCAATACGTATTGCCCAGATTGTTGCGAACGGAAGCTTCCTGCGGGGCGAGCCGCTTGGCCTCGCGATATTCGGCGATGGCTTCGTCGAGCTTGTTTTCTTCATGCAGGATCAGCGCAAGATTGGAATGAGCTTCCCAGAAGGCCGGCCTTAGGCGAATTGCTTGGCGATAGGCTGTGATGGCTGCCGGTAGATTGCCATCGGCGTGCAGGCTGATGCCTAGGTCGTAAAGGGTTTCAGGGTTATCGGCATCGCGCGCGAGCGACTCGACAAGCGCATGCACCGCTGCTCCGTATTGCCCGTTTGAGTAAAGCCCGAGACCGAGAAATTGGTAAGCCTCCGAGTTCTGCGGGTCCATACTCAGGGCAGTACGGGCTTCGGCAATCGCGTTGGGGCCGTCATCGAGACGATAGAAAATGTAAGCCAGGCTGCTGTGATTCTCAGGCAGATCAGGCATGAATTGCGCGGCGAGAGTGATCTCGTCGAAGGCATCGTCCCATCGCTCCTGCTGGCGAAGCATGCTGCCGAGAGCGAAGTGCAGGGCGGCATTTTTAGGATCGGAGTTTACGGCCTGGCGCAGGTCGAGTTCAGCCTCGTGAAAGCGTTGCGCTGCAGCTTCGGTGGCGGCGCGCAGCAGAGATGCAGGAATCTGGGATGCTGCTTGAGCGCCGGCAGCCGGTTTGCTGCTGGTCAGAGCGCGAACCAGGTCGGCATTGGCGCCGACGGCTTCGAATTGATGAATCTGCTCTTTGCCGGGGATATTGGCGAATCCCCGCTCCTGAATCAGACGGACGAGGCGGTTGCAAGGCACGCCGGCCATCAGCCAAGCTATCAGTTGCATAGAGTTCACCGGTTGGCTTTCGCTGGCGCAGGCGCCAAGAGCTGCCCCAAGAATAAGAAGAAAAATCAGGCCCTTGCTCTTCAATCGATTTCTCCGGTGATGGTTTGGGCTGCCGCGGTGTGGTTGCGCGGTCATCGACAACGAAGTCGACCCGCTCTTCAACATTAATTGCCGGCGCAGACGAAGGTAAGGTCACGGAGGTAATAGGCTGAGATGACCGGCTCAGACCCGATAGGCTAAGGTTCGGTAAACAAAACAGGGTGTTTGACTTAGAAGCAAGCGTCCAGTAGCGTATAAGAGTAGTATTGTCCTTTGGAGGTCCCTATGTTTGAAGGTTTGTTCCAACCAATGCACCTGCTTGTGATTTTTGCCATCGCCCTGCTGGTATTCGGTCCAAAAAAGTTGCCCGAATTGGGCAAAGGGTTAGGCGAAGGGATTCGTGCCCTGAAAGAGGGCATGAAGGACAATCCGCCGGCACAGGCTTCTACCGAGCAGAAGAGCTCCGAATCCAAGGAATCCAAGGTCTAGCGAACTTTGTCGCAAGGCTTCGCGGGCGTTATCTCTTCGATGCAAACGGTCGTTTCCTGGCCGTTTTCTTATTGATCTTGTTTATCGCTCTACGAGCGTTCCGCTCCAAGTTGTTTCCGGGTCCCTATCCAACGTTGTGTGTGTCTGCGTTCTGCTCTAGCGTTTGCGTCGCGAATCTGAGTCCAAAATTCGGAGGTGGAAGTGTTGCGTAAAATCAAGTTGGTTGTCTTGGTGGCGTTCGTGGGATTCACGTCGGCGGTTTTCGCCGATCAGATCACGCTGAAGAATGGTGACCACCTCAGCGGCACCATCGTGAAGTCCGACGGTAAAACGCTGGTATTGCATACCGATTATGCGGGCGACATCACGCTGCAGTTCGCGGCCATCACAGGAATCGAAACCGAGCAGCAATTGCATATCAGCACATCGGACAAGAAAACCGTGATCGGGCCGGTGAATGCAAGTGATGGAAAAATTGAAGTCGCCACCAAGAGCGGTGGCACGGTGGAAGTTCCTGCGGGAAGTGTTGTATTGATCCGTAACGACGCCGAGCAGGCCGCTTATGACAAATCGCTGCATCCCGGCTGGCGGCAGGGCTGGAATGGCGGCATCAATGTGGGCTTTTCGCTCGCTCGCGGCAACAGCGAAACTACCAACCTGGGATTAGCGATCAATGCGACGCGCCCGACTTTGAACGATAAAACCACCATTTATCTGACTTCTGTCGACACCAACAATCAGTTGGCGACTCCCAGCACCGTGGCCAATCTGATCACGGGAGGATTTGAGTACGACCACAATTTCGATCCGCGGATCTTCGGCTTTGTGGCCGCGGACTTCATGAGCAATGCGCTGCAGGATCTGGATCTGCGCGGCGTGTATGGCGGCGGAGTGGGCTACCATGTGATTAAGTCGGACATCACGACATTGGATCTTGAGGCCGGATTGAATTACACTCATGAAACTTATTCGAACGGTCCACAAGTCACTCCTCCCACGGTTCCTCCGGCCTACGTTTCGTATGGTGTGACGAATCGATTCGCCGCGCTGACCCTGGGCGAACAGTTGGGATACAAAGCGGGCAAGAGCACGGTGATTACAGAAAAAGCATTCGTCTACCCCGACATGTCAGATACCAGCCAGTATCGATTCGAATTCGACTTGGGGACGGTCACAAAAATCAGCAAGTGGCTGGGCTGGCAGAACCAGTTCAGCGACATTGATGTTTCGAATCCACCACTAGGCGCGAAGAAAAATGATCTCATCCTAACGACTGGGCTAAACTTTTCGTTTACTCATTAGGAATTATTGATTGGGCTAGAATCGCAAAGCCGCTTTGTCACGAGCGGCTTTTCTTTTTCCGGTTTCTGGATGATCAACCCAAGTTCCCGCGCTTTCCCGCTCACCAAAACTTGAACAACTCGTCTACTACCGGGTAGAGTACTGTTTCCCGCTCGCCGGGTTCTTTAACTCCCTTAACAACAGGAGTCTGCTCGATGCGTCACGCTGTGATAGTGCTGATCGCTGTCTGCTGCTTCGGTGCATTTTCGTTCTCCCAAACCGCTGACGAACTGATCGCCAAAAACATCCAGGCCAAGGGTGGGATGGAGAAAATGAAGGCTATTAAAACGGTTCGCATGACGGGCAAGTTCGAAGGCGGCGATGGTTTTACCGCATCCATTGGCCAGGAAAACCAGCGGCCAAACCTGATTCGCGAAACCTTCAAACTGCAGGGCATGACCTCTGTGGAGGCCTATGACGGCACCAACGGCTGGCAAATTCAGCCCTTCGGAGGGAAGAAAGATCCGGAAATGCTGGGCGAGGACGACCTGCGCGACTTGCTGCTGGATGCTGACTTCGACGGTCCCTTGGTCGATTACAAAGAGAAGGGCAACACGGTGGAATATCTGGGCCACGATGAAGTTGACGGCGACGATGCGCTTCGTCTGAAGGTCACGCTGAAGAATGGTGACCTCGTTTATTACTACCTTGATCCAGATACCTTCATCGAGATTCGCAAGGAGATCCAGCAGTTTATTCGCGGATCGGTGCGAGATCATGTGGTAGGTCTGGGCTCCTACAAGCCAGTTGCAGGTGTGATGTTCCCGTTCTCGATTTCACGCGGACCAAAGAATCATCCCGACGAACAAACCTTCACCGTTCAGAAAATAGAAGTGAACGTCGCGATCGATCCCGCAGACTTCGCGCTTCCGGCGTCATTGAAGACCGAGGAAAAGAAGTCCGGGATCGTAGGGATTCACTGAGTTTTATCGAAGAATGACGATGAAGGCTACAACGATGAAGGTTGCAACATGCGGGCTGCAACAAAGATCACTTGCGTTCGAAAGGGCACTGTAAACATGAGAGCATCAGCCATCAGTTTTTGGGCAGTGGTTGTGCTGTTCGCTGCAGTTTCACTCCACCCATATCTTCAGGGGCAAGCGGCCTATCGCTTCGACTCCGCGGCCGTATCTGGATTGCCGGCGAGAAACATTGGCTCAGCCACCATGAGCGGGCGCATCGCCGCACTCGATGCGATTGAGGAAGACGGTCGCATCACGGTGTTCGTGGGCGCGGCCAGCGGCGGAGTTTGGAAGTCGGTGAACGGCGGCACCACTTACAAACCGGTATTTGACCGGCAGGATGTCCAGTCGATTGGCGCGGTTGCGATCGATCCATCGAACTCGAAAACTGTCTGGGTGGGTACGGGCGAAGCCTGGACGCGCAACAGCGTATCGGTGGGCGATGGCGTTTATAAATCGACCGATGGCGGCGAGAACTGGACTAACGTCGGGCTGAAAGACAGCGAGCACATCGCGAAGATTCTGGTGAACCCGGGCGACGGCAACGATGTGTTGGCGTGCGCGACCGGGCATCTGTGGGACGACAACGACGAGCGCGGAGTTTTCCATACGAGCGACGGCGGCAAGACCTGGAACAAGGTTCTGGCGGGCGCGAATGGCTCGAGTGGTTGCGCAATGATCGCGCGTAGCAAACAAGAGCCGAAGACGATCTATGCCGCGATGTGGGATTTCCGACGGCAGGGCTGGACCTTCCGCTCGGGCGGTCCGGGCAGCGGCCTGTTCAAATCCACCGACGGCGGCGCGCACTGGAATGAAATCACGAACGCAGCGGGCTTGCCTGCGAAGCCATGGGGCCGCGTGGCGGTGCAGGTAGCGCCGTCGAAGCCGCAGGTGGTTTACGTCAATATCGAAGCGGAGAAGGGAAGAGGACTCTATCGTTCGGACGACGCTGGAGCAACGTGGACCAGGCTGGATGCCAGCAACTACATGGTGTGGCGTCCATTTTATTTCGGCAACCTCATCGTCGATCCCAAGGATGAGAACAAAATTTTCAAACCAGATCTCATTCTGTTGCTCAGCAACGATGGAGGTAAATCTTTCAACGTAGTTTCAAGCGGCGCGCACGGCGACTTTCATGACGTGTGGATCAATCCTCTGAATCCGAACATCGTAATCGCCGGAGACGATGGCGGTTTGTGGCGCAGCGAAGATGGTGGTAATCGCTGGAAGCACCAGATGAACCTGCCGGTCTCGCAGTTCTATCACGTGAGTGCCGACAATGCGGACCCGTATCACGTTTACGGCGGTCTACAAGACAATAGTTCGTGGGTGGGCGATTCCTCGTATCCGGGCGGCGTCAGCAACTCGCGCTGGGAGAATATGTATGGCGGCGACGGTTTTTGGATGTTCGAGGATACTTCCGATCCGGACTACATTTATGCCGAAGCGCAGGGGGGCGAGATTGGGCGCGTGAATCGTTATACGCATGAGACTCGCGACATCCATCCCTGGCCCAATTATGGCGAAAAGAAGCTGCGCTTCAATTGGAACACGCCGATTCATATGAGTCTCAACGGGAGAGGGACGATATATATCGGCGCGCAATATTTATTCCGCTCGCGCGATCATGGGCAATCCTGGGATCGCATTTCTCCCGACCTGACCACCAACGATCCTGAGAAGCAGAAGCAGGAAGAATCTGGTGGCGTCACCATCGACAACTCTTCAGCGGAAATGCATACGACCATCTATTCGATTTCGGAATCGCCGAAGAACGGGCAGATCATCTGGGTTGGCACCGACGATGGCAACGTTCAGATCACACGCGATGGCGCGAAGACCTGGACAAACGTGGTCGAGAACATCAGCGGGCTAGGAAAAAATTCTTGGGTCTCAACGATTGAGGCCGGCCGCTTCGACGAGGGCACCGCATACGCCACGTTCGACCGGCACACGTTCGGCGATATGAAACCCTATGTCTACAAGACCACAGATTATGGAAAAACATGGACGGCTCTTCCCGCACAGGAGAGCGGAGTACGCGGCTATGCCCATGTGATCAAGGAAGACACGGTGAGCCCCAACGTGCTT
This sequence comes from uncultured Acidobacteriaceae bacterium, assembly GCA_964407505.1. Taxonomy (GTDB): domain Bacteria; phylum Acidobacteriota; class Terriglobia; order Terriglobales; family Acidobacteriaceae; genus Sulfotelmatobacter. Next base: position 22,826 of record CAYOVU010000112.1, read on the forward strand.
TTTCTCGGCACAGAATTCGGATTGTGGATTTCGGTCGACGGCGGACAGCACTGGGCCCAGTATAAGGGTACAGATTTTCCATCGGTGGCAGTCGATGACCTGGTCTTACAGCCGCGGGAATCAGATCTGGTGCTGGCGACGCACGGACGTGGCATATGGATCGTCGACGATATTTCACCGCTGCGCGCGCTCACGCCGGAAGTCATGACAAAAGAGGCGACGCTGCTTCCCGGGCGTCCGTCCATTCAATATTTTGAAGTGAATGGAGGCTGGGCGGAAGGCGACGAAACTTTCCACGGCAGGAACCGGCCTGAGGACGCGCAGATCACCTATTACCAGAAAGGCCGCCACATTTTCGGCGATTTGAAGATCGAGATTTTCGATCAGGATGGCAAGTTGGTGGATACCGTAGCTGGTGGCAAGCACCGCGGGTTGAACCGGGCAGGGTGGGGAATGCGAGTGAGACCCCCCGCGGTTCCTCCGGCAGCGTCAGCGCTGTTTGAAGCCGCGCAGGGGCCCCGCGTGTTGCCGGGCACGTATACCGTAAAGCTAACCAAAGGAGATCAGACTTACACCGAGCGGTTGGATGTGGCAATCGATCCGCGGGCGAAGTATTCGATCGAGGAGCGCAAGGCACAGTTCGAGCTCTCGATGAAGATCTACAAAGAGCTGGAACACATGACGTACGCGGTGGAAGCGATTGAAGCCGTACGCGATGGCGCCAGTGCCCGGGCCGCCAAAGTTGCGGAGAAAGATCCGCTGCGCAAGCAACTACAGCAACTGGCGGCGGATTGTGACGCGCTGCGTTCAAAGATTGTGGCTACCAAAGAAGGTGGCATGATTACCGGCGAGGAACGCATCCGCGAACTGCTGGGCCAACTCTACGGCGCGGTGACGCAATACGACGGCAAGCCAACGGATTATCAGGGGGCGCGGACCGACTCTTTGGGACATGAATTGGAAGACGTTGTCGTCGACTTCCAAAAGCTCACGCAGAAAGAACTCCCCGGAATTAATAAAAACCTGAAGAAGAAGAAATTGGAAGCGATCACGGTCCCGGTCGAAGCGGAGTGGCAGAAAAACAGGGCTGAGTCTGCGGTTGCTGCAGGGGCAGGAATGCGGAGGGTAGAAGGGCAGATACGGGAGAGGGATTAATAGTGGAAGAAGCTTTCGAGGGCGTTATCTGTGCCCGTTGTTATGCTTGTTTGGACGAGCTCCACTCAGCACCAGTTCGCAAAGATTATCGACAAAGTCAGGTGTCAAACTGGCATGGCGTAACAGAAACCGCATGTAGATCGGACCGTAGAGCGAATCGAGTAGCAGGTCCATGTCAATATTGTGGCGAAGTTCACCACGCAGGATTCCGCGGCGCAGTGTGGCATAGGCTTCCTGGCGGCGCGGTTTCATGAAACGTTCACGAAAAGCTGTGATCAGACCTCGATCGCTTTGGCCTCCGCCCAAAATCGCCGAGACAATACGTCCCCGCGGGCTGCGGAAGATCTTGATGAGTTGACGCATCTGCTGGCTCATGTCGGTGTAAACGGAGCCAGTGTCCGGAAAGTGGAGTTCTGGAGTGGCGCTGCGCGCGAATGCATCTGCGATCAGTGCAGCCTTGTCGGGCCACCAGCGATAAACCGTTGCCTTCCCCACGCTGGCGCGAGCCGCTATATCGGCGATCGTCAAATCAGAAAAACCATTTTCTCCCAGAAGCTTCAAGGTCGTTCGCAGGATCGCCACTCGAATCGATTCGCTACGCGGACGCCCGGGCGGGCGCTTGCTGTGAACCGGTATCTTCTGGCGCATAAACCTACCCTAACATATAATCAGCATCAGGATTTAGAATCCAATACGGATAGTATCGAATCTAAATTCGAGTCTGTGGGTTTTTCGTTTTTGAGCCAGTGCACAACCTTTCTTATTTATTTCTTAACTTCGATTGAATCCTGGAGTGGTGCCTAGCCGATGTGGATTGTTGCGTTAGCTCTCCGGCGTCCCTACACCTTCATCGTGATGGCGCTCGTCATCATTATTCTGACGCCAATCACGATTCTCCGCACTCCAACAGACATTTTTCCGAGCATCGATATTCCTGTAGTCTCGGTGGTTTGGTTTTATTCGGGCTTGTCGCCGCAGGATATGGCCGACCGAATCGTGGCCAATTCCGAGCGCGGAATCACCACGACGGTCAATGATATTGAGCACATGGAGTCGCAGTCGGTGTACGGCCTCGGCGTCATCAAGGTTTTCTTCCGCCCGGGCACGAATGTGCAGGGCGCGATTGCGCAAATCACGGCCATCGCGCAGACCACCGTGCGCAGCCTGCCTCCCGGCACTACGCCGCCGCTGATCATTTCCTACAGCGCGTCGACCACTCCCATCATTCAACTGGGATTAAGCAGTAAGACCCTGCCCGAACAGCAACTTTTCGATCTCGGCCAAAACTTTCTGCGTAACTTTCTGGCCACGGTACCGGGAGCGGCCACGCCCTATCCTTACGGCGGCAAGATTCGACAGATTCAAGTCGATCTTGATCTGCCGAAACTTCAGGCATACGGGCTCAGTCCCAACGATATCGTCAACGCGGTCAATGCTCAAAACATCATCCTGCCCACGGGTACGGTCAAACTCGGTCCGCTGGAATACAACGTTGAAATGAATGGGACTCCGCAGACCATCCCGGAGTTGAATGATCTCCCGGTCAAGACCGCAAACGGTTCCACGCTCTACATGCGCGATGTGGCCCACATACGCGACGGCTTCGCGCCGCAGACCAACATCGTCAGGCAAGACAATAACCGCGGCGCGCTGATGTCGATCTACAAAAACGGCAACGCTTCCACGCTGCAGATTGTGGCAGGCGTGAAGAACATTGTTGTGCAGGCAGCGCAGGCGCTGCCGCCGGAGTTAAAGATCACCTCGCTGTTCGATCAGTCATTGTTCGTGCGAGCGTCGATTGAGGGTGTATTGCGGGAAGGTTTGACGGCCGCGGCTCTCACTGCCGTCATGATCCTGGTTTTTCTGGGTGATTGGCGCCCGACCATCGTCATTTCCATTTCGATCCCGCTCTCCATTTTTGTTTCGATCATCGTTCTGAGCGCCATCGGCCAGACAATTAACATCATGACGCTTGGAGGATTGGCTCTCGCTGTCGGCATTCTGGTTGACGACGCCACGGTAGAAATCGAAAACATCGAGCGTAACCTTGCCATGGGTAAGGAGATGAAGCAGGCGATTCTTGATGGTGCACAGCAAATCGCGGTTCCTGCCTTCGTCTCCACGCTTAGCATCTGCATCGTTTTTGTGCCCATGTTCTTTCTGACGGGCGTGGCAAAATTCCTCTTCGTACCTCTTGCGGAAGCGGTGAGCTTCGCCATGCTGGCCAGCTATCTGCTCTCGCGAACGCTGATTCCTACGCTGGTCATGTACATCATGCGCGGGCACGAGCATCGCGCGGAAGCGCCCAAATCTTTTCTGGGCCGCTTTCAGCGCGGCTTCGAGCGCAAGTTCGAAGATTTCCGCCGGGGCTACGAACAGTTACTGGAAACTACACTTGAGCATCGCGGCGTTTTCGTGCTTTGCTTTCTGTTGTTTTGCGTGCTTTCGCTCGGACTGTTCGCTTTTCTAGGCGAAGACTTTTTCCCGCAAGTGGATGCCGGCTTGCTGCGCCTGCACATGCGCGCGCGCCCTGGTCTGCGGGTCGAAGAAACGGCGCGGCTTTGCGATCAAGTGGAAGCGGCACTACGAGAGGAAATTCCCCACGGCGAGGTGCAGACCATTCTCGACAACATTGGCCTGCCGAACTCCGGCATCAACCAGTCTTAC
>CAYOVU010000113.1:0-40630 GCA_964407505.1 uncultured Acidobacteriaceae bacterium
CCGAGATTGCGGAAGAGTTTTATCTCGCCCTTATGGTCTTTCGTCTCGCCTACTACGGCAAGATCAACCCAGCCGTCATCGTCATAGTCAAACGCGGCAACGCCGAAAGCGACATCAAGGTCAGTTTCAGGAACTTGTATATAACGAAAACTTTTTCCGTGCTCATTATGCCAAATCTTGAGCGGTACAACGCCTTGACCAAAATGTGTAGTCGCGATATCCATCCACCCATCGTGGCCGAAATCGGCGAAAGCAACACCAATATTGTCTTGAATCAATTTCTTATCCCAAGGCTGGCGGATAACGAACTTTCCTTCGCGTGGATTTTCGAAAATGAGAGGGTCAAGACCGGATACGAAAATATCAACAGCGCGGTCATTGTTGTAGTCTGTACCTAAGGCAGTTCCGTGAAGTCCCTGCCCTGCAAACCCTTTTTCTTCAGTCATGTCAGAAAAAGTTCCGTCTCCATTGTTACGCCATAGTTCATCGCCCACCGGGGAGCCGTTATATTGTCCTTTTGCGTAGCTACCCAGAAAAAGATCGATATCGCCATCATGGTCATAATCGATCCACGAGACCGTGCGCATCGACTTGTTTGGCTTAATGGGTAAATGCTCACTTGTATCCTTGAATTTCCCGTTCTTTTCGTTGTGAAGCAATGACACCCGCCCAAGGAATGCCAGGACCAAATCAATATACCCGTCGTTGTCGTAATCGCCCGCCGCGCATGCGATCGCACGTGATTTTGGATCCAATCCAGCCTTCGAGGTTACATCTTCGAATTTGCCGTGTCCCAAATTGTGGTAGAGCGATATTCCGCCTTGCGCGCCATAGTCTGTAAGGAGCAGATCGACGAGGCCGTCATTGTCATAGTCAAGAAAACACGCACCGGGTCCGTGGAAAAATTCCATGTCGCCCGTGGCTGCAGATACGGGCAAACCTGCTTCCTTCGTCACATCCACAAACTGCACCTTGATCTGCGCAGGCGCCTTCAGCACCGCCGAAGGCGACTCGACCGCGCGCGAGTACTGGCCTTGCTCGCCATACGCCAAGCTAATGGGCACGCCGATCTTATTTTGCGTGATGTACTGGAATTTCTTCAGGTGCTCGCGGGCGTGATCGATATCGGCGGATTGTTGGTAGGCGCGCGACAACCCGAACTCGGCGGAGGCGTGCAGCGGGTTGAGTTGCAGCGCATGCTGAAACGCTTCGATGGCCTGAGGGAACTGTTTATCCTGCACGTAGGCTGATCCCAGGAAATACCACGTGTCGGCGTCGTTGGCGTCGATATCGATTACCTGACGGAAGGCAGCAATCGCGGCCACAGCGTCGCCGGTATTTTTCGCGAGAAGGCCGAGGTTGTACCAGGCGTTGGGAATCTTTGAGTCTTGTTTGAGCGCGTCTTCGAGCGCCGCCTTGGCGGCGTCGATCTTCTGCAGGTTCAAGAGAGCGATGCCTTCGTTGAGCCGCGCATTCGCCAGCTTGGGATCGAGAGTCGCTGCTTCCTGAAAGGCCTTGAGCCCTTTCTCGAAAAGCTGCTGGTTCATGTAAGCGGCACCCAGATTATTCAGACGCGCAGCTTCGGCCGGATTCGGTTTGGATGGAAATTGGGGGGCGGTCGCGAATATGCCAAACCCAGCCAAGAGCATTCCGGCGAGAACAACTGAAATTCGGGGATTCATATTGATTAAGGATTTAAACACAGAGGGCAGGAGGAACACAGAGAGAAGAGAAATTCGTTTTTGTGGCGGGGGACGAAACCGCAGATTCCTCGCGCATTCACTCTTCGGAATGACAACTTTTACTTTCCCTTTGAAATGACAGACTTGCCGTAGGGCCGGTTTGTAACGACGCCCTTTCCTTCTTCGACGGTGACGGTCTGCCCGGCGTTGACGTTCGACAATTTGTCGATCTGGCCGCTGGGCCATTGAATCTCGACGCTGTCTGCTTTCGTTTGCGCTCCCAGGCCAAAAGTGAGGACGAGTTCACTCTGCGAAAGATAACTCGATCCGGAGCGCAGCATCTTCATTTGATGGTCTTGTTGGTTCCGGGACACGACGCGAACAACCGCGCCGATGCCGTCGCGGTTCGACTTTGTTCCCACGAGTTTCAAGCGTAGACTGTGATTCAATCCGCCTTCGTTATGGAACAAGTAGGCCGGGCCGGCGTTCGTGGTGATGAGAACATCGAGAAAGCCGTCATTATCGATATCGGCATAAGCCGCGCCCCGCGCCACCCTTGGCGCCACAAAGGCTGGGCCCATTTGTACGGTCACTTCCTGAAATTTGCCGCCCCCTAAGTTGCGGAAAAGATGCGAGGGCTCAGCGTAGCTTACGCGCTTCTGCACGCGCTCAATCGCATCTTCGATGTGGCCATCAGCGACGAAAATGTCGAGCCAGCCGTCATTGTCGTAATCGAAGAAGAAGCAGCCGAACCCGAGTGTAACCAGCGTAGCGCGGCCCACTTCCGATTGCGGCGCCTCGTCCACGAATAAGCCGTTGCCTTCATTGTGATACAGCGAGACCATTTGATTGGCGAAGTTGCTGATGATAACGCTAGGGTGCCCGGTCCGATCGTAATCCCCGGCATCGACTCCCATGCCGGCGCGGGCCACGCCGTCTTCGCTGAAGGCGAGACCGGACGATACGCCCCGTTCTTCGAACGTCCCATCTTTCTTGTTCACATAAAGCTTGTTGGGTTGTGTGTCGTTCGCAATCAAAATATCGGGCCAGCCATCGGCGTTGTAATCGAGAATGGTGACGCCAAGGCTCTTTGACGTGGGGTCGCCGAAACCAGACTTTTGCGTGGCGTCTTCAAACTTGCCGCCACCGAGGTTATGCCACAGGCGCACCGATGTGCCTTTGTATGATTCCGGCGTGCAGTACGATTTGTGCGCGCCGTCGATTGTGCAGTAGAGGTCAGTCTGCTCGCTCCATTGCACGTAGTTCGCAACTACCAGATCGAGTTTGCCATCGCGGTCGTAATCCACCCAGGCAGCACTCGTGGAGAACTCGTTCGGCCCCCACATGCCGGCGAGCTTGGTTACTTCGGTGAACGTTCCATTGCCATTGTTGTGGAAGAGATGGCTTTGGCCCAGCGCGGTAATGAAGAGGTCATCGAAACCATCGTTGTCGTAATCGCCGACGGCTACGCCCATGCCGAACATAGGTACGGCGAGTCCGGCTTTGCGGGTTACGTCGGTGAAAGTTCCGTCGCGATTGTTGTGGTATAGCTTGGGGGTTGTCGCACCGGCGTGGACGTGTCCAGGCCAGTCATCGCCATTTACCAGGAGAATGTCCGGATAGCCGTCATTGTCATAGTCAATGAAAGCGCAGCCCGGACCCATGGTTTCCGGCAGCCATTTTTTCCCGAATGCGCCGTTGTTATGAGTGAAGTGGATTCCGACCTGCGCTGTAACGTCTCGGAACTGGATTTGTTGCGTGCGAGCAGTAATCGAAATGGAAAACAGAACCAACCACAGAGGCACAGAGACACGGATAAATCTTCGAGAGAAAGCGCGCATCATTGCGAAGCCCCGGCGGAAACAGCGGTAGCCCCTGGTCGAGCTTTGCCCGATTGGACAGCCGGGGCGCCTGTCCCCACCTGTTTCATGGTAGCTGCCGGCAGCGGAACGGAAACATGTTCGTGCACGGCTTGGCGCTCGTTGTTGTCTTCGGGATGCAGCTGACGATAGGGTCCGGTAATCGCCTGAGCAGACTCGTCGGCTTTGAATCTTAAATAGCGCGTCTGATGCTCTTTCGCTAGCTTTTCGTTGCCCAGGCCGTTGTAGCAGAGCATTAAGTTATAGTGTGCCTGCAGATCTTCAGGATCAATTGCCAGTACGGACTGCAGGGTCCTCACAGCTTCGGCATACTTGCGCTGCAGAAAAAGAATGCGACCGAGATCGTTGAGTGCGACGCGATCTCGCGGATATTGCCCCAGAACCAGGCGCAATCGCGCGGCGGCGTCATCATAGTTTCCGTCGGCGCGGAGCACCCGGGCATAAAAATAATTCGCCCGCGCCAGATTTGGTGACAGGGCCAGCGCTTTCTCAAGCACGGTGCGGGCACGGGCCATGTCGCCTTCCTGCACGGCGCAGCGGCCAAGGTTCACCCAGCCGTCAGGATTGTTAGGATCGGCCTCCGTAATTTTCTGGAATGCAGCGGCTGCGGCTTTGAGATCGCCCTGCAAGAACAGCCCGATTCCGTAATCGTTCCATCGCTGCCATTCTTCTTTCAGAGCGATGGTCTTCGGTTGTGGTACGGGGGCATTGTGCGCCACGACCGGCAGCGTCACTTCATTTTCAGCAACAGTGACGATGGGCACATCAGGAATTTTTTCCTGCGCGGCCGAAACTCCCTGGATCGATTTGGTGAACAGGAACGGACGGTCGTCGTAATCGGACGACACCGGGCGGCCTGATTTCTCGTCGGGCTCGCCCACGAAAGCGAACTGTGTGCCCCACCAGGAAAACTTGCGGTAGCACAATCGCGCGTGCAACGTGATCTTGTTGCCGGTGTTCTCGGGAATCAGCATGCGGTAGTGCACAGTATCGGCTGCGCCCGGAGGGATGAGACGCACATAGACCACCGACCGCGTGGACCAGGCATTGCGCTTGTTGATGGGATTCCCGTGGGCATCAATCTGCAGCGAGCGATAGAAATGCGCACCTTTTTCGACTGGACCCTTGCCATTGCCCTCGACCATGCCGCTCCAGAAAATCGTTTGGCCCTTGTCGTCTGTACCCTTCAGTTCGAGCCAGGTATCGTAGGCATCGACAGTGCCGCCGGGGAAAAAGTGCCCAACTTTTTTCGTTCGCACGACGACATCGACGCGGACTGTATCACCGCGGCGCAGCGCTGGCTGCACGCGGTTCAAAGGAGCGGTCACAGAAGCGACTTCCGCTCCGGGGCCCTCTCCCGCGCTGGGGGTAACTTTCGTTTCCGCTTCTTCGCCTACGGCGAACGTGGTGGAGATTTCCGATTGAGTCGCCGCGCCTGTCTTCAACGGCGCCTGGGCTGGGGACACCGCAAAAATATCCACGGTGAGAGCGCCGCTCTTTAAAAATCCCTCGGTAAGTTTCAGTTGTGCGGCATCTTCATTCGCCGTGGGAACGGCCGTGTTTGCACCGGGGAAGCGATGCGAGTGTACGAAGCCGTTGATGTTGCCCGCGTCTTTCGAGGCCTCGGCGGGCATGTGGCAATCGGCGCACTGCTGAGGTTTGGGCGGATAATAGAAAGAGCGCGCGCCTTGCCCGGAAACTCCGCTGGCCTGCCAGTTGTCGTATTCGTTGAAGCCGCGGAACCAGCGGTAATGATTCACCGGCACGTCGAGGTGAACCTTGTGGCACGACGAGCAAAATTCCGCGGTCTGCGTTTTCATGAACGGCTTGAGAAACACACGACGGTGCGGCTCAGGATTCAGCCGGATCAGGAAATCGTGCAAAACGCGAGCCACGGGATTTTGTGTGGCCGCAAGTTCGTGCAACTTCGGATACTCCAGATAAAAATCCGCCTGCCCCATGGTGCTCTTCACTTCGGCGATGGAGTGGCACATCATGCAGCCAAGGCCGGCCTGCGATTCCGGACGATGCACAATCTGCTTGATCGGCGTATCCATCAAGCCGCTGTAAAGCACCGCGGGATCGTGGCATCCGCCGCACCATTTCGAGGGCTGGGTACCGACGGTATCCTGCATGTACTCAATCGACTTGCGATACCACTGATTATTGAACGAAGAAAAATGATGTGCGGAGCTGAACCACTGGTTATAGATATCTTCGTGGCACCGTTTGCAGGAATCGGACTCCATGAAGAATTTGCTGGGAATCTTTTGTTTGCCATACACCTGAGCCGAGCTGGGGAAAAACGAGCCCTCGGGGCCATCCCCTTCCCCGTTCATATTATCGGGCGGCATGGTCGGATTCTGAATGCGGGCGCGTGAGTTCGTTTGCCAGCCTTCGCGGAGATAGCGCGCTCCGTAACAGATTGCGGCGATGGCGATCAGGCAGATGATTGTGCGCAGTGCTGATGTGGCGGCGTTTGAAATCAGCCAGCCGCGTTGCCCCAACTTCTCAGCAATCAGAAGGCTGACTCCGATGAGCGAGATCAGGATGTGGAAGTAAAGCCACTTCCATTCCGTTCGCGGAGTACCGGTCTTGATGAGAATTAATCCCAGGACTGCCCCGGCTGCGATGAGTAACCAACCGGCTCGCGAGAGAAAGGTTCCGTCCCGCAGCAGTCGAAAAAGAAATGGAACAAGCAGAATAGCGGTAACTACTCCGCCCAGCGCATGTAACAGCACCACAACGGCATAGAAAATATTAGGCTGTGGGAATGTATAAAGATACACGGCGGAGATGACCAGAAGCGGCAAAAGCCAGGACAATGCCCGTCCGCCGAAACCCTTCGATAATGAATTTTTTCGCATTGGACGCAGGTCGAATTTCACGCGAGTTCAGGCCAAAAATACTGGAATCGCGTGCGGATAAAAGTTACTTAGATATGGTGCAGCAGAAAATAACCTAAAAGCACTACTCGATAAATAATTAGTGGTTGATGCATCCGAGGTTCGCCTTTCACGCAATCGGCGGGCGCTTCCACGCACCGCCTTGCTTTTCCAGCGCGGCGGCAACGGATAACACCTGCTCTTCTTCCCAAGGACGTCCAACGATCTGCACGCCGATGGGGAGACCCTCGAACGAGTGACTCACTGGAACGACCGCAGCCGGATTCCCTAAAAGGTTGAAAAAATCCGCATAACTCCAAGCATCGAGATAGTGAACGGTTTTACCTTCGATCTGCCAACTGCGTTCCCCGTGCCGGAATGCCGGGATAGCGGCAGCCGGACACAACAAAATGGGATACCGGCGCATCTGCGTGAAGAAGTCTGCGCGAGCGGCATCGCGGCGTACCCAGGCATCGAGCAAAGTGCGTCCAGTATGCGCGGGCTCGGCAGCCGACCAATCGAGAAACTGCTTCAGAATTGGACTGAGGTCAGACTCGCAGCCTGCGAACATTGGCCGCAAAAGCATTCCTCCAGCAACCACAAAAAAATTGTGCCACAAACGGCGCGCTTCCTCGAGTCCTTCGGGCTGGAAGCGTTCCACTTGAAATCCAGTGTCGCGCAAGGCTTCCGCGGCAGCGCGAATGGCAGCGCGTGTCTCCGGCGTAACAGGCGTGCGGCCGTCGTCTTCGAACCAACCGATCTTGATCTCCCTCAGTTCATCGTCGTCCGGCCAGCGTAGCAGCACCGGAGCCGCACAGGTATCGCCGTCGTCGGGACCTTGCATCACTTCAAAGAGCATTTTCAGGTCAGCAACAGTGCGCGCCATCGGACCTACAACGCCGAGAAGTGCGAACGGCCCCGCCGAAGTAGGATAGTGACCCGTCGAAGGAATTCGCCCCGGCGTGGGTTTGAGGCCGCAGATGCCGCTGAAGTGAGCGGGTACGCGAATGGAGCCACCACCGTCGCTGCCCACCCCGGAGGCCGACATGCCTGCGGCAATCGCTGCCGCTTCTCCCCCGCTCGATCCGCCCGGTGTGCGATCGAGACCCCACGGGCTGTTGGTACGGCCGTAGAGACGGTTATCGGTTTCCCACGCCATCAGAAGTTCGGGCGTGTTGGTTGTGCCAAGGATAATTGCTCCTGCATTCTTCAGGCGGGTCACGAGCGGGGCATCTTCTTGTGCTACAAATCCCGCACGCAGCCGGGTTCCGGCCTCGCAGCGCAGACCGGCCACGCCGATTGAACTCTTGATGCTTATGGGGACACCATGCAGGGGGCCGAGTTTCCCTTCTCGCTTGACTACAGTCTCCGCGTCTTGAGCGGCGCGGCGGGCCCGCTCGGCGTCAACCTGAATGAATGCGTTGAGCCTGGGATTCAGTTTTTCGATCTGCGCGAGATGGGCCTCAACGAGTTCGACCGGGGAAATTTTCCTCTTCCGGATTTGCCCGGCCATCTCGACAGCAGGAAGGAAAGTTAAATCTGTCATGAGAGTTGTTCTATACTTTTTCTTCCGATGGCGCGGTCGAGCATTCGCTTCTCTTCCGGGGAGAGGGAACGGTGTTGTCCCTTCGCAAGATTCCCCAACTTCAGCGGCCCAATCGCAACGCGCACCAGTTGTAGCACCTCGACATCCATCGCTTCCATCATGCGCCGGATCTGGCGATTTTTGCCCTCATCGAGAACAATTTCGAGCCAGCAGTTTTTTTCTCCCTCACGTAGATGCTGAACTCGCTTGGCTCGCAGTGCTTCTCCCGTTTTGTTTGCGTCTTTCGCTTTCACTCCGCGAATCAGGGTTCGGATAAAGTCTTCACTCGCAACGATCCCGATCTGCACGTGGTAAGTCTTGTCTAAATGCATTTCAGGAGCGGCAATGCGTGCGCCCCATTCGGAATTGTTGGTCAGAAGCAACAAGCCTTCGCTGGCTTTGTCCAAGCGGCCGATGGGAGCAACCCAAGGCAAGGCCGTTTTGGAGGTCTGTCCGTTCAGCACCGCGTACACCGTTTCTCGGCCCTTTTCATCCGAGGCCGTGGTCACAATCCCGCGTGGCTTGTTCAGCATCAGGTAGACTTTTTTCTGCGCCTCGACAATTTTTCCATCGACTGCAATTTGGTCGTGATTGCCCGAGACTGTCACCTCTGGATCGCGACAGACCTTGCCGTTCGAGATCACGCGACCGTTTCGGATTAATTCTATGGCATGCGACCGGGAACAATATCCCAACTTCGACAACGCCCGTGCTAGTCCGATACGGCGCATGGATTCATCCCTTCTCACATTTTCATGCTAACTGAGAATTCCGCTCCAGGCTCTACATGCGCAATCCGTTCGCAGTTGGTAGGATGTTATCGGATTACATCGATGGCTGCATCAAGCAAGGAGTCGTTATGGCCCTGCAACATCCTCCACGCTTTTTGAAGATTGTGAACGATGCGAAGACGCGGGTGCGAGAAACCAATGTCGACGCGATAAAGAAGAAGATAGATGTCGGCGAGAAATTCACTTTGATCGATGTGCGCGAGGAGAGCGAATTCGCCAAGGACCATTTGCCGGGCGCAATTCACCTAGGCAAAGGCATAATCGAGCGCGACATTGAAGCGCGCGTGCCCGACCTGGATGCAGAGATTGTTCTTTACTGCGGCGGCGGATTCCGCTCAGCGCTGGCGGCGGACAATCTACAGAAAATGGGCTATAAGAATGTGATCTCGATGGATGGCGGCATTCGAGGCTGGCGGGAAAAGGGGTATCCGCTGTCTTCGTAGTCCCATTTTCTTGCGCGGCGTACCTACATGCAAGATTCTGCATGAGTTGGGGTAGTGTCCTATTTCTACATCCGACGGTGTTCTATGAGGACGATTACCCATGAACTTTGTATTCTTGACATCCCTTCACGGGTGTAGGAAACTCCGGTCTTAAGTCTTCTGTGCGTGCAGGCCCCTCGTCTGGAAGCCAATCTGCAGTAGATCTCAGTAGGAGTAGATTAACCATGGAGACTGGATCGATAATGTTTATCAAGAAGCTGGTGTTTGCTTTCGTCTTTATGTTCGTGGCATTTGCAGCCGTCGGCATCCAGGCCCAGACCTTCAATGTCATTCATAGCTTTGCTGGAAGTGACGGGAGCGGTCCTCTCGCCGGCCTTGCCATCGACTCGAAGGGAAACCTCTACGGCACCACCAACAGTGGTGGAGCGCATGGCGCGGGAATTGTGTTCAGAGCAAACGAGAGCGGTCAGGAACGTGTGCTTTACAGCTTTGGGAGCATACCGAATGACGGGGCGAATCCCGAGAGCAGTCTGATATTCGACGCGGCTGGCAATCTTTATGGAACTACGTTTTCCGGGGGCACTTCTGGTAACGGAACCGTTTTCAGGCTTACCCCAAAGGGCGTGGAAACTTTGTTGTATAGCTTTGCCGGCGGCGCGGACGGGGCAAACCCTGAGGCTCGCCTCGCCATGGATAAATTTGGCAACCTCTACGGAACGACTACGGCTGGAGGCGTTTCCAGCGAAGGTACTGTATTTGAGATCAGCAAAGCCGGTCAGCACATCGTGCTGTATAGCTTTGGAGGCGGCAGCGACGGAACTGTCCCCGTTGCCGGTGTCACCCTCGACGCGAAGGGAAACCTTTACGGGACGACTTCTTCAGGCGGATTCTACAGCTACGGCACGGTCTTCGAATTGAAGCGGTTGCAATCCGGATGGGCGGAGCACATTCTATACAACTTCCAGATGCAGGCCGATGGCGGCATTCCCTACGCCGGCGTAGTTCTTGACCCTGCGGGCAATCTGTATGGTGGGGCCACCGACGGCGGTGGCGGCGTGGGCGGTGGTGGCGGCACAATTTTCAAGCTGAGCCCCTCTTCGGGTGGTGCCTGGACGTTCAGCGTGTTGTACAGCCTATATGGGTGGAATATCTCCGGGGCATTTCGCGATCTGCTCTTCGATGCAGCATCGGGCATTATTTACGGCACGACCCATTGCGATGGAACTTATGAAGCTGGGACGGTCTATCAACTAACGCCGTCAGGCAACACGTGGACATACACCCAGCTGTACACCTTCACCGGTGGCACCGACGGGCTTTACGTATTTAGCAATCTGGTCTTGGACAAGAGCGGCAATCTCTACGGTACGGCAAATATGGGGGGCGCCAGCGGCGAGGGAAATATCTTCAAGGTCGTGCCGTAAATCAACCACATCGGCATACTCACCACCACAGTGCGCAGGTGGCACAACCAGCGTTGAGATCGAGCCATCTCGACTTCACCCTTTTCTCGTCGGCAACGCTGTACAATCGAGCGCGACTCTCCTATGAACAGTCGCATCTTCTTCTGGTCGCTCACCTCGGCGCTCGCAGGATTTCTCTTCGGCTTCGACACGGTCGTCATCTCCGGCGCTGAAAAAACGATACAGACGCTTTGGGCCCTTAGCCCCGGTCTCCATGGCATTGCAATGGCTTCGGCCCTTTACGGCACTGTGGTTGGCTCACTGATTGGCGGCTGGCCCGCCGACCGCTTCGGACGCAAGGCAACGCTGCTTTGGATTGGCGTTCTTTATTTTATCGGTGCGGTGGGCTCGGGCCTGGCGCCAAACGTTGCCACTTTCATTGCCGCGCGCGTCATCGGCGGTCTGGGGATTGGCATCTCGACTGTTGTCGCCCCAATGTATATCTCCGAGATCGCACCTCCGAAACATCGGGGACGGCTCGCGGGCATGTTCCAATTCAATATCGTCTTCGGCATCCTGATCGCATTTGTCTCGAACGCATTGCTGGCAGGCATCGGCGAAAATGCCTGGCGCTGGATGCTGGGCGTGGCCGCTTTTCCCTCGCTGCTTTACGCTTTGTTCTGCATTGCTCTTCCCGAAAGCCCCCGATGGCTGCTCAGCAGGAAAGGCGACCGCGAAGCCGCTTTGCAAATTCTGCAAAGAGCTCAGCCCGAGAGCTCGCCAACTGAAATCACAGCTCAGGCGGACACAATATTAGCCGCATCCGCAGAAGAAGGATCATCGGGACATTTCTGGACAAGGCGTCTTCGCAAGCCGATCATGCTGGCGATATTGATCGCGTTCTTCAACCAGCTGTCGGGCATCAATGCAATTTTGTACTTTGCTCCACGGATATTTGAGCTTACCGGCCTTGGCGCAAAGGCTGCGCTGCTGCAATCGATTGGCATTGGCCTTACCAACCTCGTTTTCACGTTTGTTGGGCTCTGGTTAATCGACCGGCTCGGGAGGCGCACGCTGCTCTACATTGGATCTTTTGGCTACATCGGCTCCCTGGGCCTCACTGCATGGGCCTTTTTTACGGGGCATTTCTCCATCGTGCCGGCTTGCATTTTCGCTTTCATTGCGGCCCACGCGATCGGTCAGGGTGCCGTGATTTGGGTATTCATCTCCGAAATATTTCCCAATCGTCATCGCGCGGAGGGTCAGACGCTGGGCAGCTTCACGCATTGGATCTTCGCTGCTTTACTCACAACTTTCTTTCCCAAGATGGTTTCCGCGTTCCCGCCCGGTTATGTTTTCTTGTTTTTTGCCGGCATGATGGTCCTCCAACTTATTTGGGTAAAGACCATGGTTCCAGAGACGAAGGGAGTCTCGCTGGAGCAAATCCAGAAACAACTGGGAATCGAATAGGATTAGTTCCTGACTTGATCTCAGCGCTGCGATAGAGGGGGCAGCGCTACTTTTTGCCGGATACCGTCGCCCTCGACTATTGTGTAAATAAAATCTGCTGGTACGTCACGCAGAACTTCAGTTTCGCCGTTAGGCCACCGAATGGTTACTTCACTCATCTTATTGTTTTCCGCCAACCCAAAATGCAGCCGCAAGTCGTTCTGCGATAGATAACTGGCCCCGCCGCGTACCTCGTTGAACTGCACCAGCGAGCCAGCTTTCACTGTAACTCGAGCCCCAATCGCAGCTTTGTTGCTTTTCGCGCCTACCAATTTTAAGAGTACTCGATGATTTGCGCTGTCGTTACGATTAATAAGAAGTGACGGCGGCTCCCCTACGTTCAGCAGTACAATATCGACGTTTCCGTCGTTATTGATGTCTCCAAAAGCCGCGCCGCGCCTCGATTCCAGAGGCATACTGGCGAAAATTGAAGAGACATCCTCAAAGGTTCCATCGCGATGATTGCGAAAGAGCAACATGGGCTGCCGATAAGGCGTACCGCCGGCAATGCTATCTACTTGCGGGTAGACGTGTCCATTCGCGATGAATAAGTCGAGCCAGCCGTCGTTATCCATATCGAGAAACGCGGTACCCCAACTTACTAAAGGATAAGTGGGCTTCATCAACTTGGCGCGCACGCTGACGTCGGCGAAACTATCCTTGCCAAGGTTGTGATACAAGGTCGAACCTTGTTCGACAAAGTTGGTTACAATCATCGATAGGCGGCCTTCGTGAAGGTAGTCTCCCCAATCCACACCCATTGAACCTTGTTCCATGCCATCGCCGCTTAGCGCAACTCCATCGAGTAGTCCGACCTCTTCAAAAGTTCCGTCATGTTTGTTGCGATACAGAAAATTCGGCCCGGCGTCGTTCGCGACGTAGAGGTCGGGCCAGCCATCGTTGTCATAGTCGCCCCAGGTCGCGCCCAAACCATAGTAATGGTGGGGGTCATCGACGCCGGCCTTCTTCGAAACTTCTTCGAAGGTGCCGTCACCCTTGTTATGAAACAACAAATCCGATTCACCGGGCATGCCCCACGGCCCACACTGCACCAGCACTCCTTTGAAACGGCAAAACCTGGGATCGCTGCCAAGCTCTGGAAGATTGTCGATGTCGATGTGGACATAACGCGAAACGAAAAGATCGACACGACCGTCACGATCATAGTCTGCCCAGGCCGCGCCCGTGCTGAATCCTCCTGCACCTACTCCAGCCTTCTCAGTTACGTCTTCGAACTTGCAGTTTCCCAGGTTGTGATACAGTGCATTGCCGCCAAAACCGGTCACATAAATATCCTGCAGACCGTCATTGTCGTAATCGGCCACGGCCACGCCCATGCCCCAACCCTTGCGCGTGAGGCCGGCGGACTTTGTGATGTCGGTGAATTTGAGATCGCCATCTTTCGAATCAGCTCCCTGATGATAGAGCGTGATGAGCAAGTCGCCGCCCTGCCGGTAGCGTTGCACCGTAGATCCGTTGACGGTGATGATGTCGAGTTTTCCATCGTTGTCACAGTCAATGAGGCCCACACCGCCACTCATCGACTCGACGATATATTTCTTGTCGGGCGAAGAAATGTGCGGGACGGTGAGGCCGACTTTTGAGGCAACCTCTTCAAACTCTGGAAGCGACGCAGCCGTGGCAGGCTGTTGAGTTTTTTGCACCGGCGAAGCGGCGGGAGTGCTGGGCCGAGGAGTCTGCGCCAGCAATGCACATGTGAACAGCAATCCCATCCATAAGGAATGCAAGGCGCGCATAAGAAGAATTCTAATTATACAGTGCGGTTTTGACGCTCACGAGGCAGGCACTTAGCAAGAAGAGGTCGTAAAGACAGCGAACGTACGATCTAACGAAATGAGCGTTTTGGGAAAGAGACTTAACAAGAACTTCCACGTGTGGCGTCGTGATTATTCATCTCAGGTAAACTGATCTTACCGCTTCAGCATCTGAGGTAAGTACATGTTGGAAGGATCTCGAGGCCGCATCCTGTGTGCGCTGTTGTTGGCGGCCTGGAGTTTTTCTGCGACGTGCCAGTCAATGCCGGGCGCCGGCACTTCAACCGCAGTTACGAGCGCGCCTTTGACCCTGGAGCAAGTAGTCAGGAAGCTTCAGGAAAATAATGCGGATCGGGCGGCGGCGCTCAATCAATATCAGGCAACCCGCATCTACCGCATGCAGTATCGCGGCTTCCCAAGTAATCGCGATGCGGAAATGGTAGTCCACATGACTTACCACGCTCCGAATTCCAAGCAGTTTAGCGTCGTATCGTCGACTGGATCGAAGTTCATCATCGATCACATCTTCAACAAATTGCTGGAGGGCGAGCAGGAAGCGGCTAATGATGAGAATCGCCGTCGCACCGCGCTGAGCACGGAGAACTACGACTTCACGTGGAGCGGTTACGAGAATATTCCGGGCGGAGGACAGTACGTTCTGAACCTGATCCCCAAAACGAGGAACAAGTTTCTTTATCGCGGAAAGATTTGGGTTGATGCAAAGGATTTTGCGGTCGTTCGAATCCAAGGAGAGCCCGGCAAGAATCCATCTTTATGGATTAAGAAGACCGACATTGAGCACAGATATGTGAAAGTGAATGACTTCTGGCTTCCTGCCGAGAATCACACTCAAAGTGTGATACGGCTAGGCGGGGTTGCCACGCTTTCTATCGAATATAAGGATTACAAAGTTATAAAAGCCGCGCCTTTGCGGGGCACGAAAGCGAATGGAGAACAATTGGGAGTGCCCCAGGTCACCGATGGCCGCTGAGAATCTCGCCTGAACGCCACGAGCACGGCGGTGTCATTACCTGCTGCTTGAAGTGGATCGCCAGCGATTGTAAGGTCACGATGAATCGACTGCAGCTGGCGATCGGCAACACCTCCTGGACGCAACCGATGTGGTGAAATTACGGTAACGGCGGCCGCGGGCTGGGCAAGCGCACATTAACAAATAAGTCAGAAAAGCGCGTCGGAGTTTTCACTTGGCGGTCGCGATTTTTGCTCCTTCGAAGTGCGCTTCGATTTCTTCCAGCGTTTTGCCTTTCGTTTCCGGCAGGAAAAATGCGGCGGTGATGAAGTAGACGATGGTGCATCCGGCAAAGCCGAAGAACATGAAAGCGTAGCCATACTTGCCGACGGTCGGCAAAAAGACAGCAGCGATGCCCGTCGATACCGCCTGGTTAATCAACAGGGCAATGCTCATGCCATTGGACCGAATCCGTGTCGGCATTAATTCCGACAATGCTAGCCATACGCACACGCCCGGGCCAATTGCGTAAAACGCCATGAAGATGAAGAGTGTGACGGCTGCCAGCCAGCCGTTATCCGCACTCGGGACCGGCGTGATGAGCGCGTTGTCGATTGTCAGCGGAGCCTGGCGCGACGCATCGAGGCTGCCAAAAGGATTGGAGAAGAACGCCACAACCTTATTGGGCGGGAGGCAGCTTTCGCGCGTGACCTCGATCGGCTTCGCGGAAATATCGTCAGACCGCACTGCTTTGGTCGAGCCATGGAAGTCTCCGCACGAATAAATGAGGATCAGCGACGTGGGACGGTTGCTGATGGCAAGGGCTGATTCATGATTCGCGGCGAGCAACGCATCCGCCGCTTTCTGGTCATATAGCAGCGCGATTTTCTGGTCTGCGCTAACCATCGACTGAACCGCGGTGCGGGAATCTACTCGCAGTTTTTCGGTTCGGCGAAACAATGAACCGGTGCAGACAAGCGAGAAGATAATGCCGGCGCTTCCGAGCGAGAGCAGGAACTTGCGCCCCTTGCGATCGACCAACAGCACTCCGGCAATGGTCATCAGGAAATTGACGAGCGTAAAAATAACGTAGCCCCAGTGCGCCTGAACGTCGGAAAGACCGCTCTGCATCAGGATGTTTGTGTTATATCCGATGATGGAGTTAATGCCGGTGGCCTGATTGCAGGCCAGGATGACGCAGGCGAGCACGAAGGGAATCACATATTTGCGGCGGAACAGGGACTCGCGGACACTCCCGCCAGTTGAGGTTTTCGCTTGCTCCGAGGCGGCAGCATCTGACATTTCTTTGAGTTCGACAGCCGCCTGATTGCTTGTGCGAGAGCGAAGAAGTGAAGCATAGGCAGCCTCCTTTTTGCCGTGGCGAAACAGCCACCGTGGCGACTCCGCCACCATGAGGCTGCCGATCACAAACAGCAGGCCGGGCGGCAGCGAAACCCAGAAGATGCTGCGCCATGCCGTGTCCTTGAAGGCGAAGAGTCTGGCGGGATCACCAAGTCGCGCAACTTCTTCAACGCGAAAACTAAAGAACATTCCAACGACCGCAGCCGTCACGATGCCAAGCGTTAACAACCATTGAAAAATGCCTGTACCTTTGCCGCGATCCGACGCTGCCAAGCACTCCGCCAGATAGAGAGGAACCACCACCCCGATCAAGCCGGCGCTAACCCCCTGCAGCAACCGGCCTAGAACCAGTGGCTGATAGCCATGCGACAGAGCGATAACTGGAATGCTGATGACAAACAGCGCTCCGCTGAGCGCCATTAGAAATTTGCGTCCCATCCAATCCGCTAGTGCGCCGGCAAACAGAGTTGAAATTACGCTGCCGAGGAGCACGGCGGCTACCACAATGGAGAGCTGGCCGGCATTCAGACCAGATGTGGCTTCCAGATAAGGCAACGCCCCGGCAATAATGCCGACATCCACTCCGTAGAGCAACCCGCCAAGACCCGCTACCAGCAGGAGAAAGCGGTTATAGCCAGCTTTTTCGTCGCGCATTCGGAAGCAGCCCTTTCACATGCGATACAGAAGTTAGAATTAAGTTCTACCGAGGATACTATTACACAGACTCTCAAAAAGTTTCCCCGCCGCCGAAGAGAATAGCGTATCTTCATTCCACCGGTTCGCGCCTTCCTGGCATATAATGTTTCGATTTTGCACTGCGATTCGAGCGGCGTGGGAAGCCTATTGCGTCTATCGCTTGACACTCGTGAGGTTGGATGCGTCACCATCGTGCGCTGCAACGGGCGGATTATTGCCGGCGGCGAGAGTGAGTCTTTACGGTCGCACGTGAGCTGGCTGTTGCGCGACCGGCGTTCCATTGTGCTGCACTTGGGCGACGTGGGATTTATTGACAGCAGTGGTCTGGGCACAATCGTCCGCACCTTGACCAGCATTCGCCAGGCGCACGGAGATCTGAAACTCTGCAACGTTCCGGAACATGTGCGCAAGGTCTTGGAACTGTCGCATCTCACAAAGCTATTTGACACGCACGAATCGGAAGAAACTGCGGTCGCCGCTTTCTACGACCAAGGAGTTCGTCCCGAAAAACCTGCGCTGACCGGCCGCTTGGTTCTGTGTCTTGACCAGAATGCTGACGTGCTCGCCTACCTCCGCGAACTGCTGCGCAACAAGGGATATGACGTTCACACCAGCAGCCACCTGGGAGACGCCCGCATGCTGATGCGCGTTACTCGTTTTGATCTGCTGCTGGCCGGGCCTATTGTGAGCGAATCTCCGGCAGCGTTTCAGGCTGCGTGCGCCAGCCTTCCAACCATCGAGTTGGGTAATGATTTTTCTTCTTCCGACGCAGGCGAAGCTGGAGCTGCATTGCTGCAAAAGATCGAGACTCGACTGAACTCGAATTCCGCATAACGAGCGTCCACCTAGTCTGCGGCCATTTCGTGTGGCTCGTTTTCAAGTTGCTGCTCGGGCCGCGGTTCAAATTGCGCTCGCAGTTGATTTTCGTATTCCGCCAACTGCACCGCGATGTCTTGCTCTGCTTTGCGCTTCCTGATGACCTCTTCGCGATAGCGGCGGAGGAAGTAATCGATAGTTTCGACGCGGATTTTGATCGAGCCTGAAGGCTTGTTCTCGTCGAGATCCTTGAAGCAGAAATAAGGTGTGCCCGATTGCTCAATGATGCCTTCGATAACACCGTAGATGGGCGCATCGTGTCCGCACTTGAAGCTCGATATTTCTAACGCAACCAGGTTCGGATGCCGCGCCGTGAACTTGGCGGCCCATACCTTGTGATTCGTGCTGCAAGAATAGGAGTTCTTCCATGCGTCCGAAATATCGAGCGCGTGGCTGATCGCGCCCTCGCGAACTTCTTCGCCGAACAGACGCTCCAGCAGGTCTTCGTCGAGCGGCAACGTGTTCTGCGAGAAAATGGGATAACCAAGCTTCTGGAACTCTTCGAGAATCTCGTGATTCAATCCAGGATCATGGTGGTACGGCCGGCCCAGCATTACGATCCCAATGCGATCTTCGCGCTCTAACTGATCCATCACCCGGCGAGCGCGTCTGCGGATGCTGCTCTCGTAATCGGCCAGCGCCTTGTAACCCACCTCGACCGCGCGATCATTCTCTTCCTGGGAGAGTCCGAGAATTGGCTGCCACGCCTGCAGCATTTGATGAGCAAAGAGCTTGCGGTCGGCAAAGTTGAGAACCGGATCCAAATATTTGACATTGTGTTCCGCGAAGACATCATTCTCTTTGGTAAAGGCAGCCTTCACGGTCTCGGGCGTAGCCGTGACCGTAGGACACGCGTTCGCTCCCACAATCTTTACCAGCGGAGACGTAAGCACGTCATACATCGGGAAGAAAATTACATCCAGCGGCTTCTTGCGATGCTTCTCCTGAATTAGGTTGTAGACGTGCGAGATCCCAATCTTTGCGGGGAAGCAGGGATCGATGGCGCCGCGACTGGCGCCGGCACGGTAAAGATCGGAACTGGTGTAATCGGAGTAAACAATGCTCTCCGGCTGCACACCGAGGCTCTCAAGATATCCGTTGAACAGCGGAGCATAAGTGTAGATGTTTAGCACGCGGGGAATGCCCACGCGCAGTTTCTTGCGCTTCTCCATGAGCGGAACGCGTTCTTTTGCCGCCTTGTTCCAGAACTTCGCTACTGGAATCGGATCGGCCACAAGCTCCGGATTCACGGGCCGGAAAACCTCATGGGCCGCGAAGTCGACGAAGTTGGGGTATTTTTCTTTTATATCGTCAATGCCGGCTTTGATGTCCTTCATGTCGTTGACATCTTCAACCAGGCCTTTTTCGCATGTCGCAATAATCAATCGCTGTTCACCATGCATCAACGGAACCTTGGTGACTTTCTGAATGGGGACGAAACTCATTTCGTCCTTGGGAGCGGTTCGGATATCGATAAAGGTGCGCAGGCAATTGTTCTTGCAGAAATTGCAGCGCGTGGCCTCGTTGCGAGTGGTGCGGTATTGAATCTTCCGAACCGCGTCAAGTCCTACAAACGTGGTCTGCTGCCCGTTGCGCCACAGGCGCAGAGACTCGACCGCAGCGCCGATCGCCCCGGATTCGCCGCAGAATTCGTGCACGATGATTTCGGGTTTTTTACCGGCGGCGCGAAAGCTGTTATGGATGAAATCCACTTCCGCTTTCACTACCGCCATATTATTTTGCGTACCGCCTTGCAAAACGAAACGCGTGCCCAACGCCGCAAGATTCGGAATGCTGGCGACATAAAGGAACACGTTCTTGGGCAACACTGCTGCGAGTCCAGCTAAAATTTCTTCTGCTCTCCAGCCCTGCCGCTGGAAGTTCACGATGTCAGACTGCATGAAAACCGCGCATCCATAACCGAAAACCGGCATGGACTGGGCCGAGAAGGCGAGATCGGCATATTGCTCGACGCCAAGCCCGAATCCTTCCGCGGTCGACTGCAGAAAATATCCGTTGCCCGCCGAGCACTGCGTGTTCAGCTTGAAGTCTTTCACGCGGCCGTTGTGCAGAATGATGATCTTGATATCTTGCCCGCCCACGTCGACGATGACGTGCGGATCCTCGTAAAACTTGAGCGCCGATTCCGTGTGTGCAACAGTTTCTACCAGTGCAACATCGGCGTGCAGCACGTCTTTCAGGATGTCCTTCGCGTAGCCGGTAGTTGCTACTCCCAAAACCTCGAGCTTCGCATTCTGCGCTTCAACCTGACCGCGCAGATTCTCGAACATCTCGATGGTGTCCTGGATCGGATTGCCGTTCGAGAGCTGATAGGCTTTGCAAAGAATTTCTCCGTGATCATCCAGCAAAACGGCTTTGGTGGAAGTGGACCCTCCATCGATGCCGATAAAGCCGCCGACAGTCTGACCTTTTTGAAAAGTCGCAGGTGTAAACTTCTTTCGCCGATAGGCTTCTTTGAAGCCGTCGAGTTCGCCTTCTTTCGTGACCAGTCCCTTCGCGCCGGATTTCGCCTTTTCCTCCTGCCTGCCAAAGTCGATGTAGTGAACTAGCTTTTCATAGCCTTGGTAGCAGCCAACGCCATCGTCTTCGCTCTTGCCGAATTCAATCGCGCCCAGCGCCGCGAAGTATTGCGCATTGTTCGGAACTTTGATCAGATCTTCCGGCTTCGCGCCATCGGGAATCGCAACCTTGCGCTCCTGCCACATGCGCGGAATATTCGCCTGCCATGCTTCGCGCATGCCCTTGATGAAGCTGTTCGGACCACCCAACAGCAAAACATGGGGCCGCAGAGTATGGCCGCGTGTAAGTACACTCAAGTTCTGCAACACGATCGCCTCGAACAGCGACGCCATCAACTCATCGGGTGGCGTGCCAACTTTTTGCAGGCTGTTGATGTCGGTTTCTGCGAACACGCCGCACTTGCCGGCCACTTTGTGCAGCTTAATTCCGTGATAGCCCTGCAGGGCGAGCTCGGCGGTCGGAATTTTCAGCTTTGCGTTAATCTTGTCGATCACGGCGCCGGTGCCGCCCGCGCACTTATCGTTCATCGACGGAATTTTTTTCTTGTGGCCCGTCTCGGCGTCGTCCTTGAAGACTATAATTTTGGCATCCTGTCCGCCTAACTCGATCACCGAATACACTTCGGGATGGAGTTTCTCGACGGCGAGCGACACGGCGGTAACTTCCTGCACAAATTTCGCGCCAATCTGTTCGGCAATCGCGCCGCCGCCGGAGCCGGTCATGAACATGCGCGTATTGTGCCGGTTAATACCGAGCGCGGCATCCATGCGACGCAGAAATTCCAAAGTCTTTTCCGGCTGCTTGGTCTCGTGCCGCTGATAGTCCTGCCACAAAATTTCGTCGGTCGCAGCATCAACTACCGTCGCCTTTACAGTCGTCGAGCCTACATCGAGTCCTACCAGGAATAGCGTGTGGTGATCGTGGGGCTTCTGATATGGCGCGGTTGCGATGTTAACAAGCTGTGGTTTGTGATCGTTTCCGGCAAGATGGTCGTGCATTTCAGTCTCTCCGATCAGGTTCGAGCAATAAAGGAGAATAGGAAAAATGAAGACCGGCAGCGCACGCCGCACTGCCGGTCAGATCGGTTAAGCGGCGTTAGGAAGCGATGCGCGCGTCACGCGAGCCTGTCGCATAAACCGGAAACTCCTGTCTTTGTTTATGCGGTCGTTCACATGAAGGATGAACTGCGCCGCGGTGCCGGCAATGCCCTCGCGATGCGGCACGTGATAGAACGGCCGCTTTAGTTCGGGATGGTCTTCGATGTACTCACGAATTTCGTTCAGGCTTTTGCCAGTGGATTTCAAGCACTGCTCGAACTCGGTCTTTGCCTTTACCTTGGCTTCTCCCAGTGCCATCTGAACGCGGCTGTGTGCGTTGACCTCGCCTTCGCCCGAGGTTTCGATTGGAAGAAAGATCATGTCTTTGAACTTGTTGATGACGGCCGATTGGACTCCGTCCGATTGCGAAGATGGCATACATCCAAAAGGCTTCAGCGCCAACACCATGTGGCAGAGATGGTGAACCGTATAGTAGACGTTCTTCCCGACCTCGAGATGCCCTTCTCCGCCGCGCGCAAACTGGTTATAGAAAGGATGAGCCATCTCGGCCAACTCAATCTGTGGGACCAAGTGATGCGTGAGGCCGCCGAGGTTCTTGATGGTACGGTGGTACAAACCGTTCCACATGAACTCGCCAAAGCCAAGTCCCATTAGTTTTTTGCGCAGACCCAAGTCGTTCGCGATGTGCTTTTTCAACTCCCACCATTTCGGATTTCTGTGCGGACGGTTCACCGGCCACTTGGCTTTGGCGTGGGCTTTCGCCTGATACAGTAAGTACGCCACCCAAGTCGCGATCGGCTCAACCAGCACTTGTGCGCCTTCGCGCTCGAGAAATTCGAACATGTGGAAGTTGCCGTCGCCTTCGGTGATCTGTGCCCAGAATTCGCCGGTGATCTTTACCACCGGTTTTACCTTGGTACGATCAACTTCAATGCTGTTCATCCTTTCGCGCGCGGCAGCAAGAGCGTTGAGATAGTCTTTCCCGCGAAGATGTTCGTTCATCTTGCCGAACACATTGAAGGTGTTGCGAAGAATCTTGTTGCTCTTAAACTTCGGCTTCGCCCAGTTCGGCGCCCGTTTTTCAATCTCAAACGAATTGCGGTTTCTGAGATCCTCGCAGAGTCCGTCTACCGTCTCGCGGAACACACGATCCGTTTCGCCTTTGTTCACTTCGAATGGACGAATTTGGTAGATCAGGTCATTGAAGACGTCGCCAAGATGCATCGCGTTCAACATGCCGAACCCGAAGTCGATGGTAAACTTCAACCCCGGTTCGCCCGATGCCGCCTTGATTCCATCGCTATCCTTAAACAGCAGCACGCGGAAGCCGTCGAAGCCGGCGTTCTTCAGCGCGAAACGGTACTCAGCCTCATACATACCGAAGCGGCACGGGCCGCATGAGCCGGCAGTAAAGAACACGTAATTGTCCAGAATGTCCTTGCGGGGAATGCCTTCCTTCTCGAGGAATTGGAGATACTGCACCAGATTCCCCACCGTAAAATATGTCGGGTTGCACTGCCCGTTGTTGCCGAACTCCTTGCCGGTCTGAAACGCGGGAACATCGGGAACGGGCAGCTTCTCGCAGCGATATCCGCACCCTTGGAACACCGCGCGAATTAAATCCTCATGCTTCCAGGTGAAACCGCCAAACAGAATCGTGACCTTGCTGCGCTCCTCGGCAGTAAAGGCACGCTCTACCGGTCGATGGAAGTGGGTGGGACGATCGAGGCCGGCGGTTTTGCGCAAGCGCATGCGCTCGGCTTTCAGACGTTGTTGGATTTCGGAGTCATTTTCAATCTGGACGTACTTTGTTGCCATAACCGTCTCCTTACGGGCGGGTTCTGAGTGGGGTTTATTTGACGATTCTATGACGCAAGAGCAACCTCTTGTCAACGACTTTTACAAAGAAATACGCGTGAGATTTATGCTGCTAAGAAATCAAAAATTGCGTGGATTCTAGATCGATTGCTGCGAAGCTGGCCATAGGGTTTCTGCTGTAGTCGCGGCTGTTATTGCGAGAAAATTCAGTATCCCAAAATAGAACTTGGGTAGCAGATGCAATGTGCAGGCTGCATCACGACAATCCGAATGACGTTTCTCTCGTCTATCTTCCAAACTTATTTTTCGCGGAGGAAATGGTAGATGTAAAAGTGATTCTCTTAGGGTTTGATAGTCCTCATCTGAAAGCATGGGGCTAGGAAACAATAGAGTTGGCGCTGCTCGCGATTGGCCGCGTGCGCGGCGCTGGTTTCGGCGGCAACACTTTGTCAACTGTAGGGGGATGGTGAGCGCGGAAGGAATCGAACCTTCAACCTACTGATTAAGAGTCAGTTGCTCTGCCAATTGAGCTACGCGCCCGCTCCGGTGGGAATCGAATCGCTGGGGTAGTTTTTGATTGTAGCATTTCTCTACTCATGCGGTCATCGCCAGCCGCCCGCTTGATGCTGCGGCAACTATTACAAGAGGGTGCCGTCCGCGCTACACTTGCACACAACTTCCCTGCCGCTTGCGGGTTGATATCGATGGAGGTGACTATGCCGAGAAGGATCTCTCTGAGAAATATTCCATGCTTCGCGATGCTGACACTTTATTTGGCAGCCTGCGCGGTGGCTGCCAATGCACAAGACAATCCGCCGACGACTACGGCTCCGCCTCCGCGCGCTCATCAGGAGCCTTGCTGGCGGCAGGCTGGTATCGACCGGTCGGTGATGGAGCAGCATCGCACCATTGATCGGGACGCGCATGCTCAGATCAATGCAATGTGTGAAAACTCTTCGCTGACGCCACGGCAGAAGAAGGAGCAGGCCAGGGAAATAAGGCGGCAAGCCAAGGAAAAAATGGACGCGCTGCTCACTCCCGACCAACAGAAATCGTTACAAGCTTGCCAGGAAGCCCGAGCTGCGGACCGTCCACATGCAGAGCATCATAACGGAGGACCGTGCGGTAGTGAGCAATCACCTCAAGCGCCAGCGAGCGCTCCTACAGGCAAAGCGGAGGGAAGCAATCCGCAGCCTCCGGAGAACAACTCGCCTCCACAGAACTAACGAGCATGGAGTTGGGAATTTTTAGTGTTGGATTTGACTCGACAAGGCTTGACTCGACTGGGCTCAATTTAAGAGCGCTGCCGTATTTCCGCAGCTAAGCCTCCAGCGCTCTCGCTGACCACCGGGCGACGTGGCGGTAGCGACTCGACTCCCATGCGCGGACGTTTCTCAATCGTGCCGATGACTGGGGCATCTTCCATGCCGTCGGCGTAAGCCATGGATACGAACCGCTGCTCGGAGCACAAGCGGTCGATCAGGCGCTGTTGCCCGCCGCTGAGCACGGCATGCGGAAGGATGGGAAAGTGCCGGAACATCCAAAGAAAATAAATGCGTTGGCGAAAAGACGGCATTAAATACCGCGGTCCGAGGGGGGTTTGCACCTGAACCACGCCGTCCGCTAATTTCTCAATCCACATAACTAGGCCCACCTAATTACCCGAGTTTGGCCAGAGCAATTCCAGGGCCGCAATTATTGCACTAAGGTCAGTGCTATGGGAAGGGCTTTTTCACAAATCTGGAAATTTTTCGTCCCACACGGCTAATTCTTTCCTCGGGCTGGGCAATGTTAAGCCGTCTTCATCGCGGGCCATGGGGATTTGTTGCCTGCTTCGGCGTGCGGTTTTTGAGGGTGTTTTGCGGCAGCCTGGCTACGCCGGAATTTCGGGCAGAATATCCATTCTCCGGATCGCGGCGGCTACTCCGAACTTGTTGCCAGGGCCTTGCTCCACGCGCAAAATCTTGGCATGGCAGCAAACCCAGCACTTCTCTCCGCGGATCAGCTCTGGCGGCAGGATCAGGATCAGTTCCACGTTCGAGCCCTCGACCATCCGGGACTCGGTGTACAGGAACACACCGTTGGTGCTCACATCGCGGGTCTGAGCGATCAACTCCGTTTTGCCGGGAGCGCTGCGGACGCGGACCGGTAACTGGGTGACAACTCGCTCGCGCGACCGTCGATCGATCTTATTATTCACGACTTAGAATTTGCACTTAGGATTCACTAACCTCGACGGCGACCCTACGCCAACAATTAGCTGACACAAAGAAATACTCTGGGACGGAGAGCCAGTCTGGGGATCCCATCTCGGAATTATTTCAGTTTCGAGTCTGTGAGTATAGCAACTTCGCGCGAATGACGAACAGAGCCGATCAGATTTCCGGGCGGCGCAAGCGTGCAGCCGGGACAACGAGCGCCTGCTCCATCGTGGGGACATTTGTGGCTCGCAGCCGCGACTCAGCCTCATGCAGTTTGTCGGACTGATTCGTCTGGTAGTAGGCCTGCACCAGAAGTTCCATGGTGAAGGGATTATCGCGGTCTTCCTCCAGATAAGTAACGGCTTCGTCGTACTTCTTCTGATCCATCAGCAGAGTTCCCGCCGCTCCGTTGGAGGAAGCCACAATTACGCGGTTACGGCTGGAAGCGGCTAGCGATTCGAGTTGCTTGAGAGACTCGTCGGCCAGCATGGGATTTCCGGCGTGGGCGGCGCGCGCCGCGCGGTTTCGCAGAATGCGCGAAAGTTCCTCTTGCTTGTCGGATTTCGAAATTGTGTTGCGGTGTCCCAGGGCATCTTCCGCTTCCTGCAAACGCTTCAAAGCGACATTGTCGTCTGCCTGATATTCAGCGAGGTGCCGATAGGCCTGCGCCTCCTGCAAATCCTGTTCCTTGGCATGGGCGGTCTCGGCAGTCTCCTGGAATGATTTGTCAGCTTCGGCGAAATTACCGTCGCGTACCCATGTCATCGCCTTCTGCATGGTGTAGTCAAGCCGGTCGGCTTCGATATGCGCGTAGCGAATCGCTCTGTCGTATTCAACCCGTGCCTGCTCCTGGTTGCCCATCAAAGCGTAGGTGTCTCCCAGGCCAACCTGCGAAGTAACGAAATCAGGATCAATTTTCAGCGCGGCGCGGTAATGCTGCAGCGATCCCTCAAAGTTTCCGGCCATGCGCAGCAGTTCACCATAGGAATCCTGCGGGTTCGGTTCTTTGGGAAGCAAAACAACGTAGCGATCCATGGCGGCAAAAGCCTTGTCGAACTGCCGGTTGCGGGCGTAGACATAGGCCAGATCGTTCAGTGCTGCGGGAAAATTTTTGTCGATGGCCAGAGCCTTCTGCATCATCCGCTCTGCCTGCTCGTTACCTTCCTCAAACATCAGCCAGTTGCCGGCGAGATAGAGCAGATGCTTGTCCTTGGGATACATCTCCAACAGATCGTTCATCAAGGAAATACCTTCGATGAAGTCGCCCTCTTGAACTTTGATGATCCATCCCACCATCAACTGCTCGCCAGCGGTAAGTTTCGGCACGAGCGCCTTGGCGTTTGCGCGGGCTGCGCTGACTTCCTCGGGATTGCCGCTGTTGAGCGCGATCAAGGCCCAGGCCACGGCGAAGTTGGGATCTTCTTTTACCGCCGCGCGCCAGTCGTCATTGCAGCGCTCCAGATAGAGATTCTCGTAGTCCGCGATTCCCTTCTGATACAAAGCACGGGCCTGCGGAGAGGCGGTGGTGACAGGCAGTGTGGCAGTGGCGCCCTGCTTAAGATGGTGGGCATAAGTCGGCGCGACAAAACACACGCCGAGAATAAGGACGGCGCAAATGGAACGGCGCATCGAGATCTCCGCAACGGACGCTTTGGGGGATACCGCAGGGTAACAGCGCCGTAATCGGCAAACGACGTGACGAAAGGCGTATGACGGACGGAGGGATGGTGTTTGGAAGTGCCGGCAAGCCCCTTTTCAATTCGGTAGCGAGGCTCCAAAGAAACAGGCCGCCAGCTTTGTGGGCTGGCGGTACCAGTTTCTGAAAGGTGGACACGTCTCCAACTGCTTGGGAGTTTCTACGGACAACTAGTGTCGCCCGCCTGACCCTGAAAGACGAAGGTATGGTAGACAGTATCTTCGAAAATCGGAATGTACTCGGAGCAGCCAACCGTTGAAGACGACAGGCTGACCGACATCTGGTGGGCCGACCCGTTTATTTTACCGGCGCTTTCGCTATTGCCCCATGTAAAGAGAGTCTGGCTCTTAAAATCCAGGCCGGACCCAGCGAAGTCCCACTTCACATCCCAGCTGTACCCGACGCTGTATGTAATGGATTCGCTGAGGGTCTGGGTCGTTTGCGTTGAATCTGTCTGGGAGAAGGTGTTTACTGGGTTGTTGCCGCCCGCGTCGTCCGGTCCCTGGAGCAACTCAACTACCTGCGTCGTGCCGTCGTTGGTCGTCATGATGGGCACGTAACGGCACGAAGCGGTCGGCGCTGGGTTCGTGCAAAGAGCGGCGCTGGACGTGTTAGCGTTCAGAGGGCTTTCCGTTGCCGTGAAGTTCAACAGCGGATCTTGATTCAGAACGGCGCTGAAATCGCTGGGGACGCACCCGCACTGATTCGCCAATGTACATGAGTTTGGGTAGTAAATTGGGTTGGCGCAGATATTGGCGAGCCCGGGCAACGTCTGGCCGTTCACCACTTGTGGCTTGAGCGTCTGCAAGGGGACGGTCGTAACACCGCTGGAATTCGCCATCATCGCCTGTGCATAGACCTCGACATGGTCCTGCATCTCGGGCGTGCCGGGACTGGGATCGCCAGTGGTTTGCAATTGCGTGCCAATGGTGTACGTCGCTGAGTTCGCTCCGGTCTGGGTAAATTCGACTGCAGGGTTGAGCCAGATAATAAACAGATCCTGTTGGTGGTTTACGGCATTGGGGCCACTGGTGTTCGAAGCATTCAAAACGCCTGTAGCCTGCGCAATCGTGTCCGTAACCGCAGTGCTGTTTCCCGTTGTGCTAGTAACTCCAGCGCTCCAGCTCACCGTATCTCCACTGCCTAGGAACCCACCCGTTACGCTGAACGTATCTGTCACACCGACCCCGAAGTTGCTACCCGTCGAGGTCGTCGTACCGTCGGTAAGCGTGTCCGTATATCCGTTATTGCTGTGATTGCCGGGGGTAGCGTAGATAATTGATGCGATCTTGAACTTGGGATACAGGATCCCAGTGAGTGCAGGGAGGGTGATCGGGAACGAGTTCGGCTGCCGTTCGAGATCACCGTTCCCGTCCTGTGTCCCGAATATGGTACTTTCGCTGAATACGGAGACGGTGTTGTACTGAGTCTCAGTGAGATTTAGCGTACCCCCGCTTGTACTCGTGCATTGTACCGGGAAGCTCGACGTCATCTGAGCGCATAGAGCAGAGGCCACGCTTGCATAGGTTGAGCTTGCCCCGTAGTTTGTCTGAACGGTCGATCCGTTTGCGGTCAACGACGCGGTACCTGCATTCTCAATCTGGTGGCAAGTCCAGTAGCCAGTCCTCTGATTGAGCGTACAGTCTCCCCAGACCTCGCCCTCACTCCCCGACACCACGGCGGTAAACCCATACGTCGTTGCGAAGACGGAACCGGAGCACAAAACAGAAAGTGCCACGACGCATACTGACCACATAAGTCGTTGCTGGTTCATATGAAAGATTCTCCTCCCAAACCTGGCGGTTCGGATGTTCGGACGTGATCGCTAGCATGAGCGGCTATGCGTGTGGGCATTGGCGTGGCAACCCGCCGAATGTGGCGGCGTACGAAACAGAGGGTGATTTGGGATGGTTACTACCCGGGGGCTGACCACCGAAGGAAACGCTAGGTAGAGTTGTTTTCGAGCAATCCCACTAGTGGTTGCACAGAACACTAACGGAGGAGGAATACAGTGTCAACGAAATAGTGAAGAAGGTGCTGCTTGGCTTAAGCTACAACCGTGAGGGTAGGAAATGTTGCGACAGCTCGACATGCCTGGCCGCGCCAAGACAAAGCCCCTGCCGCGTCGTGGCAGGGGCTGTTGAGATGTTTGCTGTTGGGAATCAGAAAAGAATCTTCAATCCCAGCTGTATGTTGAACGCTTCGCCGGGCCCAATGCCAGGGGCACCGTTGAAGTCGCCAATGGTGTCCGAGATCACTCCGCTGCCCGGACCTGTAGCGCCCACGCCAGAAGCCAGATTGATGCGATTGAACGTGTTGAACATCTCGACCCGGAACTGGGCTCTGAATCGTTCCGTGATCGGAATGTTCTTGAAAACCGACAAATCCACGTCGGAGAAGCCCGGACCGTAAATTTGGTTACGCCGCAAGCTTCCACCGAAGACTTCGGGGGCGGATGCGGGGCAGTTTCCACCGCGCCCGCTGGAGTCATCCACGGCTGGCAAGCAGAACGCCGCGGGATTGATCCAGGTCACTCCACTCTTGCTGAACGCATGTGAAACACCGGAAAATGGATTGCCGATAATGTCATAGCCGGTGCGGAATTCGTCGAGGGGCTGCCCACCATGGAAGGTCATTAAGCTGTTTACCTGCCAACCATGACTCAGCCATTGGGGACCGTGCGAGGATCCCGGAATGTTCCAATTTAATGTCAGCGACAAATTCTGGCGTGTGTCAAAGTCGCCGTTGCCATATTCCGCTTTCAGGTTCGTGCTGTCGTAAGGAATGGCGCCGCGGTATGCGCTGATTTCATCGAGTTCGTGGGCCCAAGTGTACGCGATCTGCGTGGTAACACCATGCCATGCCCGCAGGCGCAACGTGGACTGCAAAGCGTTATAGTTCGAGGTACCGATGCTGTTCAGTTGGTTGATCGAGCCAAAGTTCGGATATTGGGGGTAGGCTCCGTCGGTAAACGTTCCGCCGATCTGGTTGATGTCAAGCAGGACCGAGAGTTTGCGGCCCTCGCTGCCAACATAGCCCAACTGGAACACGCCAACTCCGTTGCCAATGCTCTTTTCGATGTTCAGGTTGTAATTGAAGAAGTAGGGCGTCCGGAAGTTCTGGTTTACCGAGAACACATTGAACGTCGTCGACGCACCAGTTGCGGGATCGACGCAGTCCGTCGGATTCGAAACGTTATTTCCACTTACGCAGGTTGAGACACCCGGGAAAATAGGCACATTGGGCTGCCAGGTATAGCCGCTCGCGCTGTATACGGAGACGGGCTTCGGTCCTGCCGGATTGTCCTCCAATCCATCCGCCCCGCCGTTGGGCGGACGGAAGTCGAGGAAGGGATTCATATTGATCTGGTCGTAAAACACTCCGATACCGCCACGAATTACAAGATCGTCGCGGCTGGTAGGCTTGTAGGCGAAGCCGAAGCGCGGCGCAAAGTTGTTTTTGTCCTGCGGGAAGATGTTGCTGATTCCCCCGCCCTGAATTTGCATCGCGCTTCCCGGAACGAAGACCGCTAGATCTTTGCTGCCATTGTGGAGCGGACCGAAATAGTCCCAGCGCAATCCCCAGTTGATATTCAGCCGGGAAGTAAGCTGCCAGGAATCCTGGCCAAAGAAGTCGATGCCATTGACCACCACCTTGCGCTCGGCATCGCCGACAGCGATGGACGAGCTTGAAACGTCGCCTGCAAGAAAGTCAGCCAGCGAATTCGTAGCCAGACACACGGTGTCGGTCGAAGCGCAACTGCCCGCCCATGGACCCTGCGTCCCATCAAACACGAAACTTCCCAGTGAATGACGGTAATAGAACTCATCCACATGTCCTTGGCGGAATTCACCCCCAAAGCGGAATTGGTGTTTGCCAACGTTGTACGAAACGATATCGGTCAACATTCCAGTGATGTCGTTGCGTCCTTCTGGAGGTGTAATTCCAACCTGCTCAAAAGCCTGAGTTGAATCGTTTGGCTGCAAAAGCTGAATATTCGGCGCCCCCAAGATCGGCTTGCCATTGATCAGGGCATCGGGGCTTAGATCCAAACCATAAGCTGGCGTGTTGAAGCTGTGGTTGGCATCGTTGAAGACCTGATTGAAGTAGTTCACGCCAAACAAGATCTGGTTGGTAATCTTCGGCGACAGAACCGAGTTCAACGTCGCTGCGTAGTTGTAGACGTGAATTGGGGCCTTTTCAAAGTAGAAGGGATCGTTCGAACTCGCCGTCGCCAGCGCGGCACTGCCACCTAGAGGCGCGATCTGATCGCCTTGTCCGCCAAACCAACGAATGGAGAAATGATGCCTTTCGGTGAAGTTGTAGTCGATTTTGGCAACGCCGTTGTAGCTGTAGCCGATCGAGGGATTAGTGGCGAAATAGTTGCCCGTCGTAGCCGGCAGGTTGTTGATCAGGCTAGGCCAGACATTCGCGATCAGATTTGCCGAGATCGGGCTCTCCGGAATGTTATTCGCGGAAAGCAGAGCCAGGGCTGCGTTCTGATAAGCCACCGAGGGCTCTGTGTTCAAGCCCGAAAGTCCAATGGTGTATCTCTGCTTCTCAAAAGAAAGAAACCAGAAAGCCTTGTCCTTAATAATTGGGCCGCCGAGCGAGAAACCGTAATTCTGATTTCGCAGGGGCGGCTTCTTGTTGGGCAGTCCCTCCGAAGCCAGCAGGCTCGGATTAAAGAAAGGCGAAGCGGCTCCGTAAGCTTCGTTGCGGTTGAAGTAATAGGCA
The DNA here is from genome assembly GCA_964407505.1 of uncultured Acidobacteriaceae bacterium. GTDB lineage: Bacteria > Acidobacteriota > Terriglobia > Terriglobales > Acidobacteriaceae > Sulfotelmatobacter. The sequence goes on from CAYOVU010000113.1 coordinate 31,909, forward strand.
GAACCGTGGATGTCGTTGGAACCGGACTTGAGAACGACGTTGACGATGCCTCCGGCGTTTCGTCCACCCTCAGCATTAGAGTTGGTCTGCGCGGCAAACTCGTCGATGGCGTCGAGCGGCATGATGACGCCAGCGATACCCGACACGCCGCCCTGATTGACGGCAGGAATGTTATGCCAGAAGTCGTTATTGTCGACGCCGTCAATCTGCCAGTTCATTTGGTTGGCGCGGGTACCATTCAACGACCCGAAACCGCCGACGGAGTAGCCACCGTAGCCGGGCTGCACGGCCGCGAACTGCGTGAAGTCGCGCCCATTCATGGGAACGTTCTGTACCGACTCAGTGGGCAGAATGTTGTCTTGCGCTGCAGTCGTCGTGTCCAACGTGAGAGCGGCCGCGGAAACTTCCACGGCAGTAGTGCCGGTTCCGCCGACCGTAAGCTTCACCGGCAGGGTGTAGGCGCTACCTGCGGTAACCTCGATTTTATCGATCGCGGTAGTGTGGAAACCCGCCGCAGCGACCGTAATTTTATAGGTGCCAAGTGGCAAGTCCTGGAATGCGAACTGCCCATCGCTGGTAGTAGTAGCTTCAATGGTGACGTCGGTGCCCACATTCGTGGCCTTCACCGACGCTCCGGCCACGACTGCCCCAGAGGGATCGGTCACGCTTCCGTTGATGGCACCGCGGAAGGTCTGGCTAAAACTCATAAGTGTAAGACATAAAATCACGACAACGGTAGCGCTAATTCGTCGCATCAAATTGCCTCCGCTTAAAATGGCAAGGAATCCCCGAGCAAGCTCAGTGCGTTGTCAAGGGCATGTTTCTCGCCAAACGAGTTGTCATATATTACCTATATTTTTCAGTGAGTTACAGCCGAAGACGCGGGAGAAAATACGTTATGCCGGATAAGCTGGTTGGAAGTCTATGAAAATATGGATATGGGGCGGGAGCATTTATATGAGTTTCTGATAACTGGCATCGAATTTATTGATCCTATGAGGTTTACGAGATTATAGGGAACGGATCTCGTACGGAGATACTTCAGAAGGTGATCGTTACCCCGCCACGAACCGACCGAGCGGATTGCACAAGATAAACCGTCTGGCCGTCCTGGCCTACGACTGGCACATAGCCTTGCGCCAGCAAGTTGCGCAAGTCGATGAGCGCCTCCATGTGCGCTGGGAGGAAGCCGAGGGTGGGAATCGGTTGGCGAATACAAACGTTCAGATAGGGATCGGTCTGTCCCGGCGAAGCGTTGAACATATCGACCGGAGTCAGCGCCTGACCATCGACCCAGCGATAAGAAGTGATCCAGCGAGTATGGGTGCGCGGCAAAATACCGCCGAACTTCGCAGCTAAGACATGGCGCCGTTGCGTGGTGATCGCCTGTTCGACGTTTTGAATCTCGATGTCAGGTCTGGTCAAGTCGAGAACCCCGCCGTAGGCGTAGTCAAGAGTCGCGGTGAGATCGGAATTAAATTTCCGCTGGAGCACGACCCGCAGGCCCTGCGTGTCCAAGGTGTCGCCGGCATAAGTGAAGGTTCCGGAATACGCGTCCGGCAAAAGGAAGCCGCCGGCCGCGGTCACGTCGCCGGTCCCAAGCAGCGCGGTATTGTTTACGCGATCGGTGAATACCGCAACCTGCAAACTGTTTTTGCCCAGCCGATGAGAGATATTCAGTTCCTGATGGTGAGCGCTTTCAAGTTTGGTGGAGAAGTTTGTCACGCTCAGCCGAGGATCGGAGTCGCTCATATCGGTCGGCGCCGAATCGAAGCTCTTTTCATCGCTTGTGTTGGGTAATGAAGTCGCGTACTCGTAACCAACAACGGTGTTGGGCGAAGAATGGAACCGGAGCGATGCATGAGGCCGGAAGGCGGTGAAACGGCCTAGAAACTGGATGGTCTGCAGTTCGCTGCCGAACTTTAGCTCGAGAACATCGCCGATGGCAAAATCGTCTGCTGCCGATAGTGACACAGCCTGCAGCGAGGCATTATGCAAATTAGGATCGGAGGGCGCATAACGACGCACCGTAACGGCCATCGAGGGTCCGGAACCGTCGGGCAGGCGATGCGTATACATCGCGCGTAAAATGGCCGCAGGAAGGCCGTCTCCGTAACCGAGATTTCCGCTGAGGCCCACGCGGTCGGCTGAAAAAATCGAGCGCTCAACCGAGAAGCTTGTGCTCATATCCGAGCCGCTGCCATACCCGCCAGCCTGAGAACCAGCGAGAAAAGAAAGGCTCGCCTTCAAATCGTGATCTTGCGTTTCGGAGCCGGTCGCGGGATCGTCGAGGACGCGCAGAACCGGCCGATTGGCGACGGAACGCAGAGTCCACTTCCAGTCATCATCGTCGGAGGCGCCACGCAGCGGCCCAACTCGCATGGCATTCAGCAGGGTGTTCAAGGTGATATTCAGATGAACGCTGGTGCCCGGCCGTAAGCCAACTTTCTCGCGCCAGGCAGGGAGGAACGAAGCGGCCGAAACTCGAACCGAATAAGAACCCGGCAGCAAATTGGCCGCCGAATAGAATCCCGCGCCGTCAGTAAAGACAGTGAGCGAACGCGCCGCGGTGCCGGCAATCTCAACGATTGCGCCCATCTGCGGTATGCCCGAGGCATCGCGCACGTATCCCGAGATCGCTCCCGGCTGTTCCGTGGCGTACACAGGGAGAGACAGCGCGACGATCATCGCCCAACAACCGATCTGGGCTCGAGATGCGAGCTGGTGTAGCTTCACTCCAACCCCCGGAGGAACAAGTAGTCCGTCACTCTACAGCAAACGTCGCTGAAGGATCAACGGTCTGCTTGGAGATGTTGTCGTTCACTTTGATTTCGATCTTATACACGCCCGGCTGTAGGTTCGCGGAAGCGATTGACTTCTGCAGTGTCACCTGTTCGCCGATGTTGCCCATCTTTTCGGTGGATTCGACTTGCTGCACCACCGATTTATTGGTGGCAACGTTGACAATGTCGTATTCAAACGTTGCCGAAGGTTTGTGTGTCTTGTCGTCCACGCCCAGATTGTAGACTTGCATCCAGAAGTTTACTTTCTGGTCCTTGTTCCGCTTGAACAGGGCCGGCTTGCCATCCGCCGGAGCCACGCGCGGTCGCACTTTATTCAGACCAATCACGAAATTGCCAGTGCTCACATCCTTCGTCGGCACCGCTTCCATCTGGTCGGCAACGATGAGAGATGAGGTCGAGAGTTTGTCGTCCGAATACTCCGGAACCACCACGCCGCGACTCCACAAACCTTTGCGGTCGCCATTTACATCTTTTACAGCGATCTCGACTTTGTAACGGCCCGGCCGCAGCGGGAGCGCCTTCCAATACACGGACGAGTTTTCCGCAGTGCGGGGCAGCAACTCCGCGGGTACGTCGATCTGTGCGGTGTCTTCAAAAGTCTGCACCACGCGGCCAGTCAAGGTGGTGACCCGGCCAAATATATTGATCGTGCCGCGCTGAACTCCGTCCTTGTTGTTAAAAGTAATGTCGCGATATTTCACCTGGATAGTGATCGGTACCAGCACTGTGTCTCCGGTGACCTTCACAAAATCTGAGCGAACATCGAAAGGCATCAGGTTGGTGATGATCTTGGTATTAACGATTTCTTCCAGATCCTTGAATTTGACCGGCGGCGGCGCTTGCAGCTTGGCATACTGCTCGAGGCGATCAAACTCCTTGGTGGAGAGGTCCTGGCTGTTCGGGCCTGCTCCCAGTCTCTCCAACCCGCCTCCGCTGAAGCGGCTCGCTTTGCTGGCCATGCCCATCTGCTCATACAAAGTCAGACCGGCGTTCGGGGTATAGAGCAGCGCATCTTTCTCAGAACGGTCGATCGTCATGTGATAGTCGCCGCACATGCAAGTGTCGACGAACTCAATGATAACTTCCTGGCCAATGCCCTCGATGTAACGGTAGCGCCAGTCTTCGAACGGGAAGGTCGACGTCTCACCACCGCCTTCATTAATTGGACGCTCATAGGTTCCGCCGGAAGGATGCGAATCATTCTCATCGGGCGGGCCGTACATGATGTAAATCCGGCCGCGGTCGGTCTTCCAGCCAGGGATGCCCGCTGCGTAATGTTCATTGGCGTAGGCGATGCGGCGGTAATGTTCTTCCTTGTACTCGTTCTCTTCGGTATCAGGGGTGGGGTCGCGACGCTGCCAAAAGGCTTCGATAAAGTTGTCGCGCTCTTCGTCGTTCGAGAGCTGCTTGAATGCGGCTCGTTCCTCGTCGGTAATAATCCAGACAACGTCTTCGTTAAGCCACTTCTTGTACACCTTGCTCAACTCGACATTGAGATTTCTCTTTTGCTGTTTCTTCTGTTTTTCCGACGGGGGACGCTTTAGAGGATCCGCTTCCTCAGAACCCTGCCCTTGGGTCACGGTTGCGCCGGAATTTGAATCGCTCGAAGCGGGTTGTTTGGCGCTTTGGGCGCTGGCTAAGCCCGCGGTTCCCGCGACCAACGCAAGCGACAGAAGATAAAGTGAACTAACCCGGACCATGAGAGACTCCTGCCTGCAACTTCCGTCTGCCTATTTTAGGCTCTCGATTGGACGAAAGCAAGGTTAAGTCACATTAAAAGAGTAGATTAAAGGACTTCGATCGAGACATTTGTTAGAAGGAGACGTATGGGTTTCGAGTTGCCCGGCTTGCAGTCAATTATGTTATGAGTCGAGTAGGCGACCTAGGAATCGTTACGGGCTGCTATAATTTGCGCGCCGGGGGCGGCGGTCCTTTCCGGATTCCCAGGGTCTTGGCTTTTCCATTCCACGTTGGAACTTTTCGAGCAGCAGGCTCGTACCCCAGAATGTATCCGTCACCCCACGGAAGGCTAGGTTTCTTGGGTAGAGTCTGCGACCTGGCCCGCTGCGATATAAATGAGCAAATCGGACGGTGGCGTGAACGATGAAAGCCTGGAAAAAAATCGCGATTGGCGCCAGCGCGGTGGTGATATTCGCCATCCTCGTCGGTCTTACGGTCTACCAGAGTGGCAAGAACGTGGTCACGGTGCAGACCGGGAAAGTGCAGCGCGAGGACCTGTCTTCGGTAGTTAGTGCGTCGGGCGAAATCAAGCCTAAAACGTACGTCAACATCGGCGCGAATGCATACGGCAAGATCACCCACCTGTACGTTAGGGAAGGGGATCACGTAAAGAAGGGTCAATTGCTGGCGCAACTGGAGAACGTGCAGTCCACCGCCGATGTGAGCGCCAATCAGGCTTCAGTGCAAGCCGCCGAAACGGATGCCATCGCCGCCGATGCCGTGCTGAAAACTTCGGACGCAGATCTGCTGCGGGCGCAGGCCGATTATGAGCGCAACAAGCTGGATTGGGATCGCGCGCAAAATCTGTACAAGGATGGGTTGATCGCGAAATCGGATTTCGACAGCCGCAGAAACGCGTGGGCTACAGCCGACTCTGGCTTGACGCAAGCCAAGGCGCGAGTTTCCCAGGCGAAGGCTCAAAACGATTCAGCGGACAAGCACGTCGCCCAGGCGCGGGCAAATCTCACCCGAGTCGCGGACGTCTTGCAGAAGACCACTTACGCGGCGCCTTACGACGGCGTAGTTACAAACTTGCCGGTGCGCGAGGGTGAGTCGGTGGTCATAGGCATTCAAAACGCGCTTGGCAGCACGTTGCTTACGCTGGCCGACATGTCTGTGATTACGGCAGAAGTAAAAGTGGATGAGACCGACATCGTAAACGTCCACCTCGGCCAGTCCGCCGAAGTGATGATCGATGCGATTCCCAAGAAGATCTTTCACGGGACGGTCTCGGAAATCGGTGACAATGCCATTGTGCGGTCAACCGGCGTAGCCACTTCGCAGCAGGCCACAGCCAGCGAAGAAGCCAAAGATTTCAAAGTCGTCGTTACCGTGAACGATCCACCGCAGGATCTTCGTCCCGGACTCTCCACCACGGCCAAGATCACCACGGCAGCGCGCAGCGGTGTGCTCTCCGTCCCAATTCAGGCACTGTCGATTCGCAGCAAGGCCCAATTAGACCTAGAAAAATCAGCTCCCGGCTCTGTACATGCAGCCGCTCCTGCATCCAAGGAAACGACGTCCAAAGATAAAGACGCCCAGCAAGATGTGCAGGGCGTTTTTGTCATCCGAAATAAGAAGGCCGAGTTCGTCCCCGTCACCACAGGTATCACCGGCACCAGCGACATTGAAGTGATGAGTGGATTGAAGGAGGGGGACGAAATCATCACTGGAAGTTACAAGATTTTGCGCACGATTCGTTCCGGCAGCACCGTGAAAATCGACAACTCTGTTCCCAAGAAGGAAGAAGAAACATAACCTTCGACAGCTTCAAGCGTCCAAGGAAGAAGTCGGTCTCAGCTCGAAGATCTTAGGTCTCTGCGATCACTGATCGAATGCACGGAACCTGAGACCGGAGACCTGAAAATAGACGGAGCCCACGGAGTCGAATTCAACCTCGGAGAACCTAGTGGCACCGGAACAGGAGAAAAACATGGCTACCGCCGAAGTAATCAGCATGCCTATGAACGCAGTCGCAGCTTCAGCGTCACCGCAATCATGCATGATCGCCGCACTCGATCTGTGGAAGACCTACGACATGGGATCGGAGCAGCAGGTGCACGCCCTGCGCGGCGTCAACCTGCGAATTGAGCGTGGAGAGTACGTTGCCATTATGGGGCCCTCCGGCTCGGGCAAGTCAACGCTGATGAATCTTATTGGCTGCCTGGACACGCCCACCAAAGGCGAGTACTGGCTCAACAGCCAACTGGTGAGCGAACTCGACGATGACGAACTGGCGCGCATCCGCAACAAGGAAATCGGCTTCGTCTTCCAGACTTTTAATCTGCTGGCCCGCGCCACGGCACTGCACAACGTGGAACTTCCTCTGATTTATGCCGGCGTTCCCACCGCGGAGCGCACCGAACGCGCCAAGGCCGCGCTGACAGCCGTAGGCATGGAATCGCGCATGACCCACAAGCCCAATGAACTCTCTGGAGGTCAGCGGCAGCGTGTGGCAGTTGCCCGCGCTTTAGTGAACCGGCCCTCCATCATTCTTGCGGACGAGCCTACCGGCAACCTCGATTCAGCAACCGGAAACGAGATCATGGCTTTATTTGACCGTCTGCACGGCGAGGGAAACACGATCGTCCTGGTCACCCACGAACATGACATTGCTGAATACGCGCACCGCATCGTGAATATCAAGGATGGTATCGTCGAACGCGACGAAAGAAAGAAATAGTCAGTCGCGGAACCTTGGGTTGACCTATTAATCCGACGAGAGAAAAGAACCACCAACTGTTCTAAAAGCTAAGTTCCCCAACCGCCGAGGCACTGGGAGCGCCAGCTACCGCCAAGCCTTCAGCCACTTTCGGCGCCGCTACCGCTACCTGGTCCCGCCCAGCGCGCTTGGCCTGGTAGAGTGCGGCGTCGGCAGCGGCCATGAGTTCTTTGGGCGACATACCGTGCTCGGGAAAGACCGCGACGCCAACGGAGATCGTGACCATTCCCATGGCTTTGCCCTGATGAAGGACGGTCAGTTCCTTCATTTTCAATCGGAGCCTCTCGGCACGCGCACATGAGGATTTCAAGTCCGCGGTGGGCATCATGACGACGAATTCCTCCCCTCCATAGCGGCAGACAAAGTCCTCGGCACGAACGCCCTTCGTCAATGACAGCCCAGTCTCGCGCAGCACGGCATCCCCCGCATCGTGCCCATAGGAATCGTTGAAGCTCTTAAAATGATCCAGGTCAATCATGAGTATTCCGAGCGACTGTTGGGCTCTAGCCGCGCGGCGGACCTCGCGCTCCAAAGTTTCTTCGAGGTAGCGCCGGTTATAAAGACCGGTCAGCACGTCGCGCACGGACTGGGTACGCAGCGCTTCTCGCAGCCGTATGTTTGCCAGCGACAATCCGACCTGTCCGGCGAAAGTTGTCTTGAACGAGAGTTCCGCACCTTCAAGCTCCCGCCCCTCTTCGATGGCCTGGAAGTGCATAATGCCGAGCGTTTCACCCTGCGCCAGTATGGGGATGCACAGATATGACCCTTTTACGCCCGCGGCGTGGGCACAGGGCGCAGTCGAATCGCCTGCCGGCACCGGATGCGGATGCCCGGTCCGCAGAGCCCAGCAAGCGGCAGGCTCGAACTCAAGTGCCCCAACCCGGCAGTCCGTCCACGAGCCGATCACGTCAGTCAGGTTGCGCGAAGGATTCAGCAGCGCTATCGCTCCCCTGGAGGCAGGAAATATCCTGGGCGCGAATCCCAAAGCGGCGGCAAATACCTCTTCCCGATTGACGCAACTCTGAAGAAGCTCGCCCAGCTTCGCCAGCAACGTCGCCCGCTCCGAACGTTTTTGTAATTCCTTCATCATGATCTCGGTCTGCTGATCGAGCCGGTTGCGGGCGAGATCTTTTTCCAGCATCTCTTTCTGCAATCGTTCGTTTGCGTCGGCGAGTTGCAGAGTCCGCTCCAGGATCTCATCCTGGAGCGTCTGCAGGTTTTGTTTCTGACTTTCGATGTCGGTGCAGGTGCCGAACCATTTAATGATCTCTCCCTCAGGATTACGAATAGGATTGGCGCGGCACAGAAACCAGAGATAGGTTCCGTCTTTTTTTCGCAGGCGATATTCCAAATCGAATGCATCGCCGCTACGACGTGCGCCTTCCCACTTCTCGAGACAGGGCGCGAGGTCGTCGGGATGAACGATCACCGTCCACCCCGTCCCCCGGCCTTGCTC
>CAYOVU010000114.1:0-20037 GCA_964407505.1 uncultured Acidobacteriaceae bacterium
CACCGCCGCCAATTTGGGGTCCTGCGATCCGCCTACTGGCTTGAGCTCCGGAGACGATCATCTTTGGCAAGATTTCGTTACGGCTATTACCGCTCACAATGCCGCGAATGGTTTTCCGATCCACTACTGGGAAATCTGGAACGAGCCCAATATCCTAGTGGAATGGAATGGCACACCAGCCGAGATGGCGCTCATGGCTAAGGATGCCTACAACATCATCAAAGCGGCGGATTCCACGGCCCTAGTAACCACTCCGACTCCCGGGGACGATGGAACCGGACAAAACATCAACAGCTGGGAGCCTGCGTATCTGGCAGCCTTGCTTCCACTCGGAGGCATCTTTGCAGACATCATCACCTATCACGGCTATACCGATGCTTGCAACAGCCAGGTGCCGGAATCGTCGGAAAGTTCAGACCTGAGCGATCTCACTCTGGCAATCAGTCAATCCGGGCTCAGCGCGTCGCTCACTTCGTTGCCCATTTGGAATACTGAAGGCAGTTGGAACAAGGACGCCGGACTTCCCGACCCCAACATGCAAGCCGCCTATCTTGCGCGACTCTATTTGCTGCAATGGTCGCTGGGTGTCTCACGCTTTTACTGGTTCCAGTACGGCAACACGCAGAATGGAACTTTGTGGACTGCTTCCAGTGGACTTGATCCCGCCGGAACCGCTTACGGCCAAGTCTATGGCTGGATGGTGGGCGCTACCTCGACCAGCCCCTGTGCGGCCAACGGAACGGTTTGGACCTGCGGCTTTACTTCATCGGGCGGCGTTCAGGAACAAGCGGTCTGGGATGCTTCACAAAGCTGCAGCAACGGAACTTGCACAACATCCTCATACACCCCAAGCTCGACGTATACCGAGTATTACGATCTTGCCGGTGACCCCCCGACTGCGATCAGTGGAACCGTGCAGGTTGGCACCGAACCAATCCTGCTGACGAGTAAGAATCTTTCCTTCTGACCGCTCAATTAGGTCTTACAGTTAAGGAGCCGGCGAATTCGCTGGTTCCTTAGCGCTTTTCCCAGTAATCGTGATGCTGAGTTCGCTTGCGCCCTTTGAGGGCAACGAACTCCATTGCGAGTGGATTGACACACCATCCATTCCGCTCTCGTTGACTTTCTCGCCAGCCTTCAGTTCACCCGTGTAGATTGAAGCCTGGGCGACGCCGTTTACGATCGGTGTGACCGTGTACTCTAGCAATCGCGCGCGATCGCTGTCACAGGCCGCAGACAACTTCAGCACTGCGGTGGTCTGCGGCGGAACAATGTCCGCCGTCACCGTCGGCTCCTGCTGCGGTAGATCTTCCATGAGTTGTACTTCGGGCACGACCCTGGCTTGCCAGAACGTGTCTTCCGCCAGAACATCTTTGGCCAGAACATCCGCAGGCTTCTTCGTGCACGTCGCCTTGCTCAGCCATCCCGACGCCGAAAGCGTGGTAGCCGTCTTCGAGAACTCTATCTTCGCTGGGTTGCGTGTATTCGGTGAGGGATGCCCCTCGCTCCAATCGATCAGGTGATATCCCGAAATGTGCACGTTGGTGTACAGCGGGCCGTTGGGAAGAGTGGGCGTCTTGCGCTCGGCGACGTGGCTGCGCGCGCTGCAAGACTTGTTATGAAAATCAAACATTACTTCATGCAGAGGTAATGTTCTTTCCACCGGGCAATAATCGGTTAACGTGGCGCTGATCTGGTATTTCAGCGAAGGGCCGGCGGCTTTCTCATGGTCTTCTTGAGCCGCCGCGACCATCGCCGTTACGATCAAGATCGCTGCCACTTGCAGAAGCCAACGCAATCCGGAATGACGCTTCCGAGGCTTCAAACATTCACCAACTATCGGCTGGAACACTTATCCGCTACGGTTTGCAGAGAGGTAACGTTGAGCCGAGTCCCGCCGGCATCTTCGATCAAGACGCCCTTCACTACCGTCTTCTGTCCTTTGCGGCTCGAGGGATTGAATGCATCCAGACCAATGAGTTTTTCCTGTTGATTGCCCAGCGGTCTGGTTGCCGCAGCGCTCACAGCCGCCATTGAGGTTGGCTGGGTCTCTGATTGCACGGGCTCACCGGCGTTGCTCAGCATCCAGGTTCCAGACAGACCTTGCTCCAGGCAACCCACGACCTCAACGATGCGGAGGGCACTTGGTTCTCCATGTTCCTCCGGTTGCTTAATGTCCTGCGCAACCGTAGTAACTGAATTTCTCGTGTGGATGGAGTACTGGATGAATGGAGTGAACATTTCATCCCAGCTTTGATTGAGTTCGCGAAAGTACACTTCTTTATCTGTTCCAAAGTGGTTCGGTTCAGAGTTCCCCGTGGCATCGGGAACGTGGTGGTGATGTTGCAGATGTTCATTCTTCATCGAATTGTCGTAGTGAGCGGTAACCACCAACTTGCTGCCGGCAGGCAGTTCCAGCGGCTGATCAAGCTCATAGGCCAGTTGCCAGTGGAAGTCGTATTTGGGCACGCTCAACACGTTCACTTCGTGACCGTCCGGATAGACAACTGCATAATTGAAGTCCTTGCCACGCAAGTGCGCGTGCGGCTGCAACTGATAAATCGTCACCGGCTCCGTGTAGGCAGTTACGCCGACGATTTCGTAGTTCTCCGCGTTCGGCGGGATTGGCGGGATGAACACCGCAGTGCCCTCGGCCTTCTGGCCCGGAGTGTCGGTCAACAACTCTTTGCCCTCGGCGAGGATGGTTTCTCCTGAGGCCGGAACCCGGAAGATCTGACGTTTCGGGGGATCGGCCCGGAACCAAAAGGCTATCTTCGGTTGATCGGTCTCCGGCTTGCCGGTGGTCTGGTAGTGGATGTTGAAGTTGAGGTACATGTTCTCCCCACCCTTCACCAGCTTGGCGCTATCGTCTCCATAAGCCTCAAAGGTCGTGCCCGGCGTATATACTCCCAACATGTCGGGCTCGTTCTCGTTCGCAGGGTCAACCACCGCAGGTTGCATACCGCTGGAACCTGTCGGCAGGCCTAGCTGCCGGGCTATCTTGGCGCGCTCATCGAGGTCTGCGGGGGTTATCCCGGAGGGTAACGCGACCTCGGTGATCGCCATATGGTGCACAAGGCCACGATTGCTCGGCAACACCTGGAGGGCTACGACCCACTTATCCGCGGGAAAGGGTACCTTGGATAAGTACCGGACGTAGGGAACTTCTCCCGTAGCCGGCAGATGAAATACCGGCAATTGAATGATCGCGTCCGGCGCTAAACTTTTCGGGTGCAGCCAGCCTTGCAAAATAGTTGGCAGAGATGGCAGATCGGCATCATTTCCTTTAGGCGTGCCCGCATTTACCCACGCAACCAGGGTGTCGATTTCCTGCTGGCTTAGTCGAGGATCATTGCGAAACTTCATGCTTTTCGTGGGATCCGCGGGCCACGGCGGCATTTCGCGTCGCACGACCTTTTCTTTAATCGACTCGGCTTCGGAACGTGCGTTGTCGTATGACAAAAGCGGAAGAGTGGACGCTATTTCACCCGGACGATGACAATTCGTGCAGTGCGCGAATAGAATCGGCGCCACATCCTTATTGAAGGTAGGCTTGGAAGGGTTTGCGCCTCGGCTATTTCCTGCCGCCTTCCCTTCATTTGATTGACCCGTCGCCGAGGCAACGACGAGCAGCAGAATGGATGCCACGTACGGCAGCAATCGCGATTTAGAATGAGGCGCGCCCTGCGTCAAGCCTTTCACCGATTCTCAATCCCTATCCCTCTCCGCGGGCACGCCTCTGGAGTTGATGAACAGCAACGAACTTACTTCGTCGGTAGCAAACCGTAAATATCGAGCTCAGTTTGGGTTCCGATGTAAACCTTGCCGTTGATAACGGTCGGGACACTAAACTTCGTGCCGGGGCCAGGCACGTCGCGCGTGCCGGCCTGGCCGCTGCCATATAGCTGTGTGGCCAAGTTTGTTGCCGAATAGGCACGCAGAACTGCCGCCGGTCCGCCGCTCGGCTTGCCACCGGTCTGGATGACCCATGCGATTCCAGTTTTATTTAAATCGGCAGAAATCGAGGCCGTCACGCCAGGGTAGGCGAACTTCACTGGAGTTTGCGAGGCCGGAGTCGTAGAGAGCAGACCACCGCTGAGAGTATAGCGATTCAGCGCGCCCCCCGAGCCGCCGACATAAATTCCGCCATTCCAATATGCGGGACTGCCCCAGAAGCCATTGGAATTATCCGTCACGGTCTGGACGTTGTTGTTTTGAGTGGTCGAATAACCGCCCATGTTCGTGCGATCAACCACGAAGATCATGGCTTCCTTGCCGCCGCCGATGATTTCCTGAGGATGGGCGCCGGTCTGTTTGGGCACGAGCACCGCTCCACCCGAGCCCACATCCAGATCGTTCGTTTCCAGATAAGCCTGGTTGAACGGGGTGAAGTAGTCGGCCGGGGTTAGACCGTTGGTGCCGGTTGGAGTCAGCCTGACGAAGCTGTCTGAGTATTCGGTGCCGCCGGTATTGGCGTCGAACGTGCCGTCTCCCGTCATCACATAGACATTCCCCTGGATATCGGCATTAAAGCCGCTGCCCGAATTCCATATTCCGCCGTGTATGCCGTTGGCGGTATCGTTCCACACCGCGACTTGTTTCATGGTCTGCGCGTTGTAACCCATGATCCAGCCATGCCATGGAGCGTAGGCGAACGTTCCCCAGCCCATGTAAACGATTCCGTTGGACAACAGCAGAGCCGTTCTTTGGCATTCGTGAACCGCCTGGAAGGCGATTTGACCACCGACCGATCCGCCACCGGTCCCAGGGACGGAGGCTTGAATCACAACCGGGCCGCCAAACTTCTCGGCGCCGCTGGTGATATCGAGCGCATGCAGACGTTGGATGTAGGTTCCATTTTCCGCGCTAAGCGCCACTACATACATCGTCCCGCTGTTGCCATCGATCACGGGTGTTCCTGTAATGCCGAAGGTCGGGCTGATGCCGGAGCAGGCGCCAGTAACGGCGCAGGGAACGGCGGTACCGCCATTCAGAATGAGGCTATCCTGCCAGAGCGGGGTTGCGGTGAGTCCGTCTGCGTCAAAGGCGTAAACGGTGTCGTTTTCCGTGGCGACGTATACGATGTTGTGCACGCCCTGAGTTCCGACGGTGACGTTGGAAACATACAGTGGCTGGGCGTAGATCTGGCCATCTACCGGGAAGGAAAAAAGCTTCCCGAAGCTCGTTGAATTCACGTTTGATGGAGTCAGAATCGTCTCGGCCAGATTCTGGCCGGTCCGCTGGTTATCGTTGTGCCAGGTAAGAACACCCGTGTAGGTTTGCGCTTGCGCTGAAACGCCGGCGAGAGCGACGAGGGTGAAGGCAATGACGGCGATAACCGCTGGGACGGCGATACCTCGTGCGTAGAATTTTGTACTCATCTCTATAGTCTCCACAGGAAGGGGATTAGTTTTTAGGAACCTACGTGCTGGGCGTCCTTTTGCGAAACTTGGCCGACTGCGACTACCTTGTCAATCTTTAACGTCGGAGTTAGAACTGCCGCGCTCTGTACGGGCTGTTTTGCATCGATCTGGAGGGTTTTTATGAAGCGCCGATTCTTGAACGAACGGTATCCGTCTAACCAACTGAACGGAGCGTAGCAGTAAACCAAAGCCGTGAACCGGTCGAGAGCCCGTAAACCGCGGAACAGTAGTTCGTCGAAAAACCGTTCCGTGGCTCCCGGAACGTCAGATGCGTTTTGCTGCGACTTCGGATAGCGAGGCCAAACTCCTCCGGATTCCTTCCGCCAGTAATTCACATACCACTGGATTTTGCGCCTTACCTGCGACGACAACACTTCGCGGCATTCTTTTGAACGCTCAATCTTTCCGCCCTTAACTTGATTGTGATGAGAGCCTTCGTAGATCGGCGAAGAATCGACGCCCTCGAGCGTGGCCATGCGGGCGTCGAAAGGTATTCCGAGAAACTGGCAAACTCCCGCCAGGACAACGGCGGGATCTTGAATCATTTCTTCATACTGAATTTCATGAACCGGAATGTTCTTGCTCAATAGAGCATCGCGCCCCTGCTTGAGCCTGTGGCAACCGATCACGGCGCGGTGCAGAATGCCGGGCTTGGAAAAAAATGTGGAGCCGGTGCGCGCCCGCACGATGCTGCGGCAGGTATCGGCGAGATCCCGCCAAATAATAAGGAACCGCGCCCCGGGGAACTCCTGCGCCAGTGTGGACAGACAGTCGAAGTAATTCGGTGACTTCTCTCCCATCACCACTGCGCCGTTCGCATACTCTTTCCATGCAGCCATTGCACCGCTGCGAAGATCGGGAACGGTGACGGGAATTCGCTCGGCACGAATGTGATGACGCGAGAGAGCGGAATTCCAAAATTCCCACCGGGCACGCCAGTCCGGGTTGCTGCCTTTGCTTGTAAACAGCGGCTCCAGTAGAAACAGATCGGCTTCGTACATCAGCGCGATATCCGGATGCTGGTTCAGCAGACTATAGAGCAACGACGTTCCGGATCGCCACATGCCAACTACAATCAGCGGGCCGGAACTACAATCGGCGGACATGGAAGATTCGACTGTCATGCGTTGGGTTCGTGCGGTGAAACTCTCCGTGCAGAACTAGCGAAACAAACTCGGTACCACATCTTCCACGCAAACGGCCCAGGCAAACTTAGAACCGTTGATGATGTATCTGCGCCACAAACGCGTCGGCTCGGTGACCAGACGATAAAACCACTCGAGTCCATGCTCACGCATCCACTTCGGGGCACGCTTCAGGCGCCCGCTGCTCATGTCAAAGGCAGCCCCAACGCCGAGCATCACCGGAACCGGGAAGCTATCCCGATGCTGATACATCCATTTTTCCTGCTTGGGAGTGCTGAGGCCCACCCATAAAATGTCGGGAGTAGCGGCGGCTACGATGCGTTGCACATCGGCCTCCTCAGCTTCCGTGAGCGGACGAAAGGGCGGACAATAGGTTCCCGCGACTCGTATGCCGTGACGCTCCTGCAAGCTGCGTGCGACCAGATCGGCAACACCCGGCGCTCCTCCATAAAAGAAGTGCCGATACTTGGAACCCGTTTCCCGGCAGAAAACTTCGAAGAGCTCGGGGCCGCAGGCGCGCCGCTTCATCTGCTTGTGGCCTTGGAAGCGACCCATCCAGACCAGAGGCATGCCGTCGGCGATCACCAGGTCGGCATGGTCGAGCACTTCGCGAAAGTAGGCATCTTCGCGCGACTCCGAAACTCCATGCATGCCGGTGACGGCAACGTAGCGTGTGCGTCCGCGCTCGCCGATCCATCGTTCGAGGATCTGCACGACGTCCGGTATCTGGACCGAATTCACCCGGACATCCAGCACACGAAAGCTGGGAATCTCGGGCGCGTTGTCGATTAACAGATCCGCTGCTTCGGTGCTCGAAAGATTCATTAGGAAAATAAAGAGTCGAAGTCTGATTCGTCCAGCTTGTGTCGCTTCTTTGCGGGTCACCGTAGTGCAGATACAGCTCCGCCCTCTGAGTCACAACGGGGCAATGCGCAAAGCTTCGACGGCTTCACATCTAACAACTATGAGTGGCCAAATTCCTCAATCAAAACGGAACGGTAGGCCGTTGCTTGGGGAGGGATACCGCAAGAGTAGAGCAAGATTATGCGGCAATGAAGATTGCTGCAAGAGGCCGAAGGCCTTACTAACGAAAGTCTCTATCTTTCGCGACTAGTCAAATACACATACATGAAAACAAAGTAGTTATTATTAATAGAGACTAAAGTCTCCTATGCGAAGATTTTTCTCTATGAATCACGCATGGGCAATAAGGGCGTCCAGCGAGTTGTGATCCTGAATTGCAACATTGAAAGGCGGCTCCTCGGTAAAGAGGTCCAAACCCAATCCTCGCAGGAAATCGCAAACCTCAGCCGGATTCACGCCTAGATGAGGATGCACGTCGAGGAAAACCACAATGCCCGGGTTTCTCGCAATTGTCTCGCGCGCTCCGCGCAAGACATGCATGTCCGCGCCCTCTACGTCGATTTTGATCGCGTCGATCGGGCAATCGAAGCCAATCTCGGCCAACAAATCGTCAAGACGCCGGGTCTGCACTTCAATGACGCCATTTTCTCTTTGCGGCTTTCCCGCCAGCAGCGTGTGGAAGCCGCTTTTCTCTCCGATGTGAAGTTGCGCGGTACCATTCGCATCGCTCAGAGCCATTTCGTGAAGTGTGATGTTCTGATATTCGTTCTTCGCGATGCTTTTTCTGATCCAGCGGCAGTTTTCCGGGTGTGGCTCAAAAGCCAGTACGCGTCCTTGTGCTCCAACCAATCGCGACGCGAGAAGCGTGAAATCGCCTTTATTGCATCCGACATCCACGAAGGTTGCTCCCGGCCGCAGGAACTGTTTGAAGGCCTGATGCTTCGATTCCTCGTAGCAGCCGAGCGCGCGCTGCAACATCATCCGAGACTCTTTGATATTGAGATAGACCCAGCCGGCCTCGAGTTTGTACGGATAATAAAATCCAGGCATCACGCTGGACCACACCGGATAGGTTTTCAACAGCAGAGATTTGTAAACTTCTCGCATCGGCACTTGGGACTCCACCACTGGTTGTGATTCTTTCATCTTACAATCCTCCAAAAGGCACCAGCACATGGCGCAGGTTGCCTGTCTGGCTTCCCGTTCGTTCCAGGGGCCTTGTGCCGTCGCACTCCGCAAGATAGGCTTTGGAAAGCTGAGAGCGCGTCACCAATTAATCTTTATCGGCTTATTTGCAGGCTCGCGTTGGCCTTGAATTCTGCACTCGACCGAACCCCGGGGAAAAGGGACTTAGAACGGCAATTGCTGTTGGAGCGGATTTGTTTCTTGACATGGAACACCCGCCTTCATGCGATAATTCGCGTCATTGTTCCTGCCTGCAGAAGGGTCGGGGCATATTACCGCCGAAGGATTTCGAGTGAGTTTGCACCTGCTGGACGTCTGGTCAGCTCTGCAATGCACTTGATGGATTGAGATGCTGGAGGATTTTCTGAAGATCGTCGTTGTTCACAATACCTACCAGCAACCCGGAGGAGAAGACGTTGTTTTCGAGCAGGAGCGCAGAATGCTCGAAAACGCCGGACATCAAGTGATTCCTTACTGCCGCAGCAACTGGGACGTAGACTCGTACCACGGCGTCCGGCTCGTCAATCTCGCAGCCAGAACGGTTTGGGCGTCAGACTCGCGGCGCGAATTCCTGCAGTTGTTACAGCAGGAGAAACCTGACCTCGTCCACGTTCACAATACCTTTGTGATGATCTCACCCTCGATCTACTCTGCCTGCTCTGAGGCTGGGATCCCGGTGGTACAGACGCTGCACAATTACCGTCTGCTGTGCCCGACCGCCACATTTTTTCGCGATGGCAAGGTTTGCGAAGAATGTCTTGCGGGTTCTCTGTGGCAAGGAGTAAGACACGCCTGTTACCGCCACTCGTATTCCGCTTCAGCCGTTGTCGCTCTCATGCTCGCGTCCCATCGGCTACGCGATACCTGGAAGCGCGAGATATCTTGCTTTATTGCCTTGAGCGAGTTTGCCCGCAACAAATTTGTAGAAGGAGGATTGCCGGGAGAAAAGATCTTCGTCAAGCCCAACTTTGTCTCTCCCGACCCTGGCGCTCGCATGGGCGATGGAGACTACGCTTTATTTGTTGGCCGGCTTTCTCCGAAAAAACGCGTTGACACCTTATTGGAAGCCTGGAAGCGCCTTTCGCGGTCCATCCCTCTTCTCATTCTCGGTGGCGGGCCCGACAAGGAGCGCCTAACGGCGCAGGCTGCCGCAGAGGGCCTAGTCAACGTTGAGCTTAAGGGTCACATGCCACGCGAGCAAACTCTGGCGGCCATCAATCAGGCCAGGTTTCTGATCTTCGCGAGCGAATGGTACGAGAATTTTCCAGTCACGCTGGTTGAATCTTTTGCCTGCAGTACTCCCGTGATCTGCAGCCGTATGGGCGTCATGCCGGAGATCGTTGCCGACGGTCGCACTGGAATCCATTTCACTCCTGCAGACCCGGAAGACCTGGCTCGCAAAGTGGAATGGGCTTGGACGCATCCAAAAGAGATGCGCGCCATGGGTCAAGAAGCCCGCAGAGAGTACGAAGTGAAATACACCGCAGAAAAAAATTATCCCGTCCTGCTCGAAATCTATAAGCAAGCCCTGCAGCGCCAGTAGTTCGTCCCGGCGCGAAGATTTAACTCGTCCCCGATGCTGCATCCATCACTCCCGCTGCATCAGGGACGAGATCAGGTTTGCTGATGTTACTTAATGATCAGCTGAAGCTGCGCGGACCACTGCAGTTGGCTCTGTGGCCCGAAGGCTCCGGTCACCGTGATCACGTAGGTACCTCCGGGAGTTCCCGTGCTAGTCTGCACCGTCAGCACCGAGGTCGCGCTGCTGGTCCCGTTCGGAGTTACAGGATTGGTCGCGAAACTACAGGTGGTTTGGGCCGGCAACCCGCTGCAGGAGAGATTGACTCCCTGATTGAACTGCCCGAATGGCGCCACGGTTACGGTTGTGGTGTTGGATCCTCCGGGGAGGATTTTAAGGGATGTAGGAGAATTTGAAACCGTGAAGTATGGGCCAAAACCGGTGAGGTTAACGGTTTGTGGACTATTGAGCGCGTTATCGGTGAATTGCAGGGTCGCCGTGCGCTTGCCGTAGTTGTTGGGACTGAACGTGATTGCGACTTGGCAAGTCACATCCACGGAGATAAGTGCGGGCAGAGTTCCTCCGCCGCAAGTGGTGGTTTCGGAAAAGTCCTGAGGATTGTTGCCACCGAAGCTGATTCCGGTCAGGCTGAGATCGGCACCGCCTGCACTCATGACGTTCAAGTTCTGCGCTGGACTGCTGGTGCCGATGGGATAGGAAGCGAAATTGCTGGGATTGGTATAAGAGATTGCCGGCGACAACTGCACAAGGCGGATGCGGTTGTTGCCCGCGTCGGCGATGTACAGGTTTCCTTGCGCATCGACAACCAAGCCATCGTTCGAAATTTTCGCCGAGGTTGCGGGACCGCCGTCTCCGGAAAATCCTCCCACGCCTTTTTGAGCGTAGTCTCCGGCGACGGTGCCAATAATGCCGGTCGCAGCGCTGACGCGCTGCACTACGTTATCGTTTCCGCCACCGATGAATAAGTCGCCGGCAGGGTCGAGGGCCAATTCCATAGGCGCCCACATGCTGGCATTCGTGGCCGGGCCACCGTCTCCAGTAAGGCTGAAGGCTGTGTTCAGCGCGAAATCGTTGATGTAACCAGGACCTAAACAACCGATGCAACGAATCTCGTTGTTATACGAGTCGTCGATGTACACATTGCCCGTGCTGCCGACGACAACGCCCGAAGGATGGTCGAGATGGGCAGCGGTCGCCGGGCCCCCGTTGCCTCCCTTGCCAGCAATGCCGACTCCGGCAATCGTGGTGATGATCTGGGTAGAAGCGTTCACCTCGCGAACCCGATGAACGCTGTAATCGGCAATATAAAGATTGTTCGAGCTGTCGAGCGCGATGGCCATGGGATCGGTGAACGTAGCCGAAGTTGCGGGGCCGTTATCTCCGCACGGGTTGGTTGGATTCCCCAGCGCGCAGGACTTGCCGGTTCCAGCGTAGGTGACGATGTTGCCTGTGCTGGCGAGCACCTCTCGAATGACTTGGTTATTGGTATCGGCGATAAATACGTCTCCCACGGAATCAATTGCGACTCCGGTCGGGCCGTCGAGAGTGGCGCTGGTCGCCGGGCCGCTGTCTCCGCTGTATCCTGCGTTGCCGGTTCCCGCGAAGGTGGAGATGACGTGCGTGGTGGCATTGATGAAGCGAATGCGGTTGTTCAAAGTATCCGCAATATAGAGATTGCCGCTGGAATCTTCCGCAAGGTTGAAGGGATCGGCAAAGATTGCATTCGATGCCGGGCCGCCGTCGTTACCTAAACCGCCGCCGGCGATCGTCGAAATTCCGCCCGCGCTCACCTGTCGGATGCGCTGGTTGCCTTGGTCTGCGATAATCAGATTCCCGGCGCTATCCAAGAAAACGCTCTCGGGGCGGTTCAGCCATGCGTTGGTCGCCGTAAAACCTCCATCGCCCAAATAACCCTGCGTTCCGTTGCCTGCGATGGTGCTGATATTGCCGCCACTCACCAGGCGAACTTTGTTGCCGAAGGTGTCGGCAATATAAATGTTCGAGGTCGCGGGGTCGATGAAAACTGACATCGGCTGGTAAAGGTTCGCAGCGGTTGCCGGCCCGCCATCGCCGCACTTCGTCACTGGAACGCAGGTTGAGCCGTTGCCGGCGACCGTCGTAATTACCGGCGACGCTGCCGGCGCGATCATTCGGATTTTGTTGTCGCGCGTGTCGGCGATGTAGAGATTGCCGGCGCTGTCGAAGGCAACGCTCTGGGGATAATTTAACGTTGGCCCAATGGGAGTACCGCCATCTCCGCACTTTCCGGTCGGCGTCGCACAGGGCACGCCATTGCCCGCGACCGCCGCTATGTTGCCCGGTTGAATCTTCACTCCAAAAATCGTGACCGCGGTCGTGCCCATGTTGATGGCGCGCACGCGATTGTCGAAGGCGTCGGCGACATAGACGTTGCCGTTGGCATCGAGCGCTACTCCCAGCGGGAAGTTGAACGCGGCGCTGGTGGCGGGTCCACCGTCACCGCAGGTTCCTGTGGCAGGTTCGCAGCGGGTGCCGCTGCCGGCGATTGTGGTGATAACGCCGGTCGTCGTATTGACCATGCGAATGCGTGCAGTGCCGAAGTCGGCGATATAGAGATTACCTTTGCCGTCGAGTGTGAGGCCACTGGGCAGAGCTAAAATCGCAGACGTGGATTGCCCACCGTCTCCGCCAAAGCCTTCCACGCCCGTCCCGGCATACGTGGTGACTGTGCCGTTCGACATCTTAAAGACATAGGTGGAATAGGGAGCGGTAAAGTAAGTGTTGCCTGCAGCATCGCGAACCGCCGCAGTGGGACCCGGCAGATCGATGCTGAGCGCGGCGCCGCCAGCCGTTCCTCCGCCAGCATACGTGTTGATGGTGTTCTGAGCATCCATACCGGCTGGCAACAGCAGGAGGCCAAACACACAAACGATGGCGATTGCACTTACTCTGCCGGTCAACTCACGGGCATTGGAGACCGCCGAAATACGAGCGTTCACAGAACTACCTCCACAGAAAATTTGAAAGTGGGAAAATCGAACCAGATCGAACGAGGGATCGGACAAGGAAGATCGAACACCACCAACGACTACTGCAGAACCTAGGACCCTACTGTCGAATATCCGAGCCGGGACAAAATACTGCCGGCGCATTGCTGCACCCGCTGGGCTTGCGTCTCGGTAAATTTTTCGCGCCAGCCTTCTACGGCCCCGCTGCCAATGAAGCGGCCTTTGGCAGAGGCTTTTACAGGATTCTTCTTCTCTTGGTCACGCATCTTCTGTACGGAGTTGTTCGCGATCGCGCGCTGAATCACATCGGCAGCGACGGGAACCTCTAGAAACTCCATCATCTTGCCTAACGAAACCTCGGGCTCGCGGCGCATTTCATCAAACCGCACCAGAAGAATCTGCGCCAGGCCTTCGTCTTTGGCCCTTACCCAGGAATCCACATGAGCGGTCCACGAACCGAACGGGTTCACCGTCCCGCGAAGAAAACGCGCCAGGAACCTGTCAAAATCATCTCCCGCCAGCCCCAGCGCCTTCTGGTAAGCAAATTCCGATAATGCGACATCGCGGGCATCGCGGACCAGGTAAATTGCCTTCCCGTATTCCGCGCGGTAGGGCTCATGGGTCTTGATCAGCCGGCCGCCGTTGGGCAGCACCGGCGATGCCTTACTCTGCTTGCCAATGTCAGGAACTACTTTGTCGACGTGATTGAACGACGGAGACTGGCCGAGAAGAATCTCAAACAGCATGAACCTCAGCCAGGTATTTCCGGACCGTGGATAAGAAGCGACGAAAACATCCGAGGCAATCAGGTCGCGATGACGGATCCAAGCCAACGGTTTGTGGAGAGAGGTCTTGCCAAGCCTGTGGCGAACTTTGCGCAGTGTGGGCACGTTTTTCCTCTAAATGAAGTCGGGGAGTGTGATTCTGGCAAAAGTAAAAGACTGCGGATAAAGGCGGATGACAAGCAACGACGGAAAAAAGATACTCGACCTTAGTTGAATGCTCTGGCTTGCGACGGCTCGGCTTCTGACATCTGCCGCAAACGCATGCTGACTACCACCAGCGCGATCAGCACCATGTAACTGGAGTCCGGACGTCCTCCGAAGGTGGCATTGAACATTCCGGTAATAAAAAGATTCACGAACGCGGCGAAGCAGCCCACAGCCATGTAGCGCAACTCAGGCGTCGCGGCCAGCTTAATCGTGCGCATAAGATTCCGCACGATCACAAACATGATCATGACAATCAGGCTGAGGCCGATGATTCCATTGTTGTACATCGCTTCGATCAAGCTGTTGTGCATATGCGTGCTGGCAAACGGGGTGTCGGGGTGCACGACAGCAATGAAGCGCGAGGCGTTGAATCCGTAGCCAATAATCGGTTTGGCGAGAATGAAAGGCAGGACGAAGACCCACAACCCGGTTCTGCCGGTAAAGCTCGATCCTGCCTCCAATTGCGAATAGTTCGTCATGTAATCGGCGAGAGGCGTGAATTTCAGCGCGAGCGTCAACATGATAGCGGCGACTCCCGCGAAGATTAAGACCGCTTTGAAGCGGCGCAGCAGGCCGTAAAACAGAAGTCCCGCGAAGATTCCCGCGATGATGCCGGTCTTACCGCCCGCCAGAACCATGATGACCAGCGAGATGCCACCGACCCAGAGCGGCCAGCGGCGTTTCCCCGGCGAATAAAGCATGAGGCACAAGATCGCCAGGAAGCCGGCAATTCCAGAAATTGCGGTCGGCGCTTCGCGGAAGCGCTGCTCGAGAGCGCCTGATCCGTATTCTCCCAACGGATCGGGCTCGAAGATCGAGCGCAAGGTTGGGGCGACCACAAGAATAAAAAATCCGCAGACGGTGATATTCAGAAAGTCCCGCAGGTCATCCATTCCGGAAAATTGCTGATAACAGATATGGACCACCAGCACCACCAGCACCAGTTTGAATGCCCAGGCGAAGGAAAAGGCGGGATTCGGCGAATAGGTGCAGGACAACACGCTGACAAGCGTGATCCAACTCACCCATTTGTAGTCGCCGGTAAATAGTCCCCGCAGAGACTCAGGATATTTCAAGAGGACAATGAGTAAGCCGAGCAGCGCGACGATCCACAGTACGGCCTGGTCATAGGCCTGCGAGGAAAAGCCCGCGCCGCCGGCAATGTCGCTGCGATAGGAGAATACTTCTTCTGAAACCAGCAGCCCCCACCAAACTACAAAAATAATCCACTTCGCCGGCTGGCTAGCCGCGCGGCCGTAAGCCGCGGCGAACACCAGCATTCCAAAGAAAACCAGTGCCGCCAGAATGACGGTTGTGGTGTTTGCGTCGGCCACAAACTCCGTGGCCGTGGTCAACAAAAACAACGTCGCAAAAGCCACAGCGGCCAGCACCGCGACGGTAGTGACCCGAAGGCGCGATTTGACCGGAACTGGAAACTGTGTGGGCGCGGAACTCATCTTTTGGATTTTAAAGCCTTTGAAAAACTAACGAGCCAAGCGTTCAATCAAGAGCCCAGCAGGCTAGCTGGCACCCGAGCCTTTCAGCACGGCGGGAATGGTCTTCATCAGGATTTGGAAGTCCAGCCACAGAGACCACCGGTCGATGTATTGCAGATCCAGTTCCATCCACTGTTCGAACGGAATCGTGTTCCTGCCCAGAACCTGCCAGAGGCAGGTAATCCCAGGCCGCACGCTGAAGCGGCGGCGCTGCCAATCTTCATTGAATCCTTCGTAGTCGCGCACTGCCATGGGACGCGGACCAACTAGGCTCATGTCGCCCTTAAGAACATTGAACAGCTGTGGCAGTTCATCGATGCTCGTGCTACGCAGAAACTTGCCGACCGGAGTGATGCGGGGATCGTTCTTGATCTTGAATACCGGTCCGCTCACTTCGTTCAGGTGTTCGATCTCTTTCATGCGGCTTTCCGCATCCACGGTCATGGTGCGGAACTTGAAAATCTTGAAGCGGCGCTTGTTCAGTCCCAGTCTTTCCTGCAGGAAGAACACCGGACCGGGAGAAGTCAACTTGATCAGGACTGCAACCAGCAGGAAAAGAGGAGTGAAGAAGATAACCAGAACCAGCGATGCGGTAAAATCCACCGCCCACTTGATGAAAGCCTGCCAGCCGGCAACGATGGTGCCGGTGCTGTGCGTGATGTGGGAGTCGCCTTCGAACTCTTCGACTTTGGAACGTGCCTTCTTCAAGTCAAATAGGTTGGAAACCATGCGCAACAGAATTCCCTGCTCTTCGCAGAGTTCCGCGATTTCAGTCGCATGAGAATGCAGAGAGCGGAGCGGCAGAGTCACTACAACTTCATCGACAACGTTGCGCCGCATAAAGCTCCGCAACTCTTCAAAATTGCAAGCCAGTGAGTAACCTTCCTGATTGAACTTGGCGATTCCAGGCCAGTCTTCATCGACGAAGGCCAGAATGCGATAGCCAAGCCATGGACTCTCTTCGATTTTTCGCGCGAACTGAACCGCTGCATCGTTGCTGCCGACGATCACGATGTTGCGCAGATTCTTACCTTTGATTCGAACCTGCCGCAGCACGAATCGCACCGTCAGCCGGCCCGCGACCGTGAGGCAAGTCAGCGAAGCCCAGAATACGGTTGCGAACACGTAATTAATCATCGTCACATGGAAGGCCAGGGCAATCCCGTACATCAGGATGGTTCCCAAAGAAGTTGCCTTGATGATGTCGACGACCTCATCCCTCTTGCGGGACAGGCGCCGCGATTCGTACATGTCGAACATTCGAAAAACTTGATGCCAGAGGAGCACGATCCCGGAAAAAATAATAACGTTTTGAATCTTTATACGTAGTTCGAGAAACTCGCTGAACGACACTCTGGCACTGAAGATTCGCGACACCGTAATCGTGGCGAGCCCAAAACACAGAAGGACGGCAAACAAATCGAAAAATTGCACCAGATGCTTGAGAGTCTTACGCTGATCGTTGCGCACCTCGGAGAACCTCCAAACCCTGTGGTCGAACCTTAATGGGGGATTGCAAAACGACAGTGCAACTGGAATGCCGGTTTCCGGTCAGGCTGGAAATGCCCTCCCGGAAACGACATGAGCGTGAGAAGAGTTAACTAGGAATTGTCTGAGAGCCTTTGCTATTGCCGAATTAAGTCCGGTATTGCCGCCGACTGACGTGACTATTGTGGACCTTCTGATTGCGCGGTCACGGTTCCCGGCTCGGAATAGGAGTGATGCCCATTGTTTCCATTCCGGCCGTTGCCGTTTCCGTTAACATTGCGTGCCTTGGCGAAGTCGCCGCTTCTCTGTGGAACTGCCGCCAGCACCGGAATATTCAGTTCCGACATAACCTCGGACGGGGTCCGCAACGACGGATCGAGATACTCCATGGTAAAGACAACGCCCGCGCTTAGAGTCGCAGCCAGCAGAACACCCACCAGACCGTACTTCCAACGATCGCCCGTAGGCAGCGAAGGCACCGTGGGATTCTCTACGATGGAGACGTTCAAAATACGTTGCTCGTCAAGCGCATCCGCCATGCGCGCTTCTTCGCGCTTGTGGAGATACAGCAGATAGTTATCCTCGTTGGCCTTGGCCGTTCGAGCCAGGTCACGTTGCGTAAGGTCTTTCTGTTCCAATTGCCGCGCGTTTTCCTGGTACATGCCCACAATCGCCTGCGTGGCGGCCTCTCGAGCTTGCAACCCGCTGTAATCGGCCTTGGCCTTGGCTAATTCAGTCCCAATCCAGCCAAAGGTGGGATTCTGATCCATGACCTTGTCGCGCAACGGTTTGCTTTCCTCGTCAACGATCGAGGCGCGAGTATCGGCGATTTCCTTGTCAACTTCCTGCACCAGGCGATATCCCGGCTGATACTTGGTCAGCAATTCGGTGCGCTTCAGTTCTAGAGTAAGCAGTGCGCTCTTAAGCTGCTGCAGGACCGTGGCGTCGTCCGACTCCCGGACTTGCGTGGTGATGCGATCCGGAGTGCTGCCCGACTGCTTTTCCAAATCCTGAATGCGCTTCTGTGCGGAAGCCATGTCGGCCCGCGTCTGCTGCAAGCTGGCATTGAAGTCGTTCAGCTTCTGCAGAGTGATGTCTCGCGCCAGTAGCGGTGCCACTCCGCCCTTTTCCTGCGCAAACTGCCGCAACTGATCTTCGGCTTTATCCAGGTCCTGTTTGTAGCGTTCGGTCTCCTGCTCGAAGAATTTCAACTGTCCCGGCGGACGGTGAACCTCGAGATGTTTCTGAATGTAGCCATTGGCCAAAGTCGAAAGAACTTTCGCTGCGAGCTTGGGATTGCTCGAGGTGTAGCTGATGTTGATCAAATCGCTTTTTCTGAGCGGCTCGACCTTGAGGTTCGAAACCAGCCGCTCCACTGCTTTGGCGATTTTCTGGTCTTCGGTGCGGCCAAACAGCCAGGCCGAAAAACTTCTGCGGTTCTGCAGTCCGCAAGCTACCACCGTTTGGCGAAGCACATCATCGCTCTCGATGATGGCGACCTCGGAGTTCAACTGCTCCTCGGTGACTTCGTCGTGAGCCTGCACGGGCATACTCTGCTCAGAAGAGATTACGGGATCGACGCGCTCCCGTTTCACCAGAACCTTGGTCTGGGCCACATACTCGGGCGGCATGAATAGGATGGCCAGAACCGTGCCCAACAGCACTCCGCCGAAGCACAGCATCAGCACGCGCTTGTGGCGGAAACCGACGGCCAGAACATCGCGAAGGGTGAAGGCAAATGCCCCGGTGCTCTTCGCGGAATTGAACTCGTAATTCGTCATAATGTAGTAGTCTCCTCGGCAACTGCGGCAACGGACCGAACGGATCTTCCGGCAGGTTACGGAGCAATCTGCCCGTAGGCTCCCACTCCTGAATTCGGTATGAAGGGCTTGATCTTCGACAGCATATTCTTGGGCACGAACAACTGATCTCCGGGACGCAGCGTCGGATCTTCGCCGAGTTTGCCTTCTTTCATCATTTCCTTCACGTTGAAAATCTTCGCCGAAAGCCACTGGTCATTCACCCGGCGGAACAGCAATACCTGCGAGTGTTTGGCGTCTCCGTTGAAACCGCCTGCCATGGCGATGGCTTCGGTCAGCGTAACGTTTCCGCGCAGCTCATATTTTCCGGGATGATTCAGCTGACCACTGGCCGTAAAGTACGGCTTCTCGAAATCTTTCAGCACGACCGAGATGAGAGGGTCGTTCAAAATCTTGCCGTAGGCGGTGCCCAAGGTGTGCGTGAGCTCAGGCACGGTTTGGCCGGCAACGTAAACGTCGCCCACGCTTTTTAACGTGATGAAACCATCGGGCTGCACCGTAACCGACTGATTGAACTCCGGACTCAGTTCGAAGTTCACGTCGAAGGTATCGGCGGCACGGATGGTGTAACGCGGGTTGCGCGTCTGGAGCTGGGGTTCGCTCTTCGTATCGGTAGTGGCGTTCGCACTAACAGGCGTGGGCTGTGGCGCGCTCTGCGCTACGCACAGCGCTGCGCTGGCGAGCAGCATCGCGCCGAGCTGGACCAGCGCCGTTCCCGGCTTCATCTTCATCATCATGAGTATTTCTTCTCCACCCGAGCAAGTTGTCGAGCTTGATTCCGTGGTGATTATTCGTTGTGTGTATTCTATGCCGCCCCGTAAGAATCAAGCCACAGATTCTGCTAATCGGGGCTGGATACAGCTCCGCCCTCTGAGTCCCATTTGCCGCAAAAACCGGTGCAAGATAAAGACGAGCAACACAAAGGGCTGTTGCCTTCTCTACTTCAGCCAGTTTCCTACAGTTGGTAATCGCTAATGCCTACGGGGGGGAGCCACCACGCCGGGGCGCTCCAAGGGCGCGCGTGTCCATCGACTGTTGCGAGATTAGCTGGGAATGTAGATTGTTGCAAGGGGCCAAATGCCCTAGTGTCTAAAGTC
>CAYOVU010000115.1:0-56671 GCA_964407505.1 uncultured Acidobacteriaceae bacterium
GCGAAGTTCGTGGAAGTGAAGACCGCCTCCGATTCCCGCGGTTTCCAGAGCCGCATACCAATGCGCGTCAAAATGCGAGTAAGGGCCCGGAAGGCCCGAGGGCTGCGGGAACAACTATTCGCTGCGCGCCGAGTATCGGATTTATGAGTATTAAAAGTGGGGCGTGACGGAATCGAACCGTCGACCAGCGGATTAAAAGACGAGCGCCCTACTCTTGCGCGCGCTTCGCTACTCCACGCAACACATTGATTTAGCTATATTCTCGAGTGCGCAGCAGTGCGTGACGAAGAGAGAAAGTGAGTGTGTTTGAGTACCTAACTGCACCGAATTTGTGCCGAATGACCAGCGGACTTTAGGAGTTCTTGTGCGTTTGGTCTGGTCGTCAATGCAATTTCGTACAGTGGTGACCCGCCGGCTTTCTCGCGGCTTGATTGCATTTCGGACATGACCGCTCGGGAACCATCTTCCCAAAGGCTCAGCTGGTACGAAGGTCGCCTAGCAGGTCAAGACGGTCGAGAACATCGTTCGTGCAGTGGCCGCCGCCGGGCCCGTGGGATGGATCGCACTGGTTGCTTGCGCTGCTATGGCCCTAGCGGCCTACGCGATCTCGGCCATCTTAACCATCGTTGACACACTCCGATAGTCGACCGCGTGACCGAGAAGGCGACCCAGGGTATCGAGATTTCTTCCACGCCCTCGCTAGATTGCGGCCGTTCCCTATTCCTCCGCGAAGTAGTCTTCGTCCACCTTCTTCAATCGAATCGTCTGAACATCACTAACGCCTACTCCAAACTCGATCATCAAATCGGCCAGCTGCTCACCATCAATCAGCACGATCGTAGCTTGAAGCGTTTTGGCATAGTTCACTGCGTCCTGCGTGAACGATGATGTCGTAAGCACGACACCTTTTCTCGCGTGGTGCCCCGCCAACGCCCCGGCGAATTGCTGGATGTTTGGCCGCCCGACGGACGCCTCCCAGCGCTTAGCCTGCACGTAGATACTCTCTAATCCCAGCCGGTCCTCCTTAATGACACCGTCGATCCCACCATCCCCAGAGCCTCCCACCACTTTCGCAGCATCCTCGTGGGTACCGCCGTACCCCATGGCAACCAATAGGTCGACCACCAGGTTTTCGAAGAAGCTCGGCGACGCCTGCTTCACACGCTCCAAGAGCTGGGCCGCCAGATTAGCCTTCACCAGGGCCGCGGCCGCCCGAACTTGCTCGTCCGGCGTGAGTACCGCGGCAAACTCATCAGCGGCCGCAACTGCAGCCGACTGCCCTTCAACAGTAGCTTCGCTTCGTGTGCCCTTGCGAGCCCTAAACTCTTGAAAGTCTGGGTATCGCTCTAGGAACGGGATGTCAATTCGCGGAGGAGGTGCAGCGAGCACCTGCCGGCCGCGATCGGTGATCCGATAGTGCCCCCGGCGCGGAGATTCCAACAGACCGGATTGCTTAAGGTAGCTATGAGCCCACGCTGTACGGTTCGCAAGTCGGGTCTGCGGCGCGGTCGGCAACCGCTCGGCGATATCCTCTGCCGTGAGCCCCAATCGACTCGCGATCATTGCCCGCACATCCCGGGACAGCCGTTCCTTGCCGTCCGCGTACGCCTGCAGTACCGGCAACATTAAGGATTGGAAGTCTGGAACAGACATTGAAGATCCCCTCCGCCGAACAGTCTTGGGATAACGCCCCACTATCGAAGTGCTAATACGACAGCGATCTGGTTGTCGGACCGTCCTTGGCCAAGCTGATACGGTACAGGAAACTAGCGGCGATCGAATGACGTGCAACCGTTCACCCAGTGCACTGAAGCGCGGGACGTGGCAGGGAGCCGCCCGTCATCAGTGACCGTACCGACCACTGCTTCGGGAATCAACATCACAAGGCCGCGGACCTGCGGCGCTCCTCAGTCGTCCGTCCAAGGGAGAGCGGTCGAAAGAATGAGCTCGTGCGGGCGCATGGAGCATCGCCTCGATCCCGGCATTATGAGCGCCGTCTGTCGAGGCCAAGTATCTGATTTTTTAACCTTTGGGCAGACGGCCGTTGCAGCTAAGTGCCTGAAAGTGCATCGACGTGCAGGAGAAATTCCCGCAAATCTCCCGCGCGTGAGAACGTATTGCGCGACGGTTTATGCCGGTTGGTAGACGGCTGCCACGACGCTAGAGCCGAAGGGGGTCGCGCTGATTAGTCGCAGATCTACCGGGCTGCGCAGTCCGGAGAACAACGGTTGGCCTCGGCCCAGCACAACCGGATGAATTACCAGTCGATATTCGTCAATGAGACCGGAGGCAACCAGGCTTCGGGCGAATCCGGCGCCTCCATGCGCAAGGACGAAATTGCCCGGCTGTTCCTTCAGTCGGAGGACTTCCTCCGCGAGATCGCCGCGGGCCACCGTCGGTTCTGCCCAGGACTGCAGGACCGCTGCCGTCGGCGTGACGCCTGGCCGCTCCCCAATGCGATCCCTTTTTGCATCGGCGAACGCGCGCGTCGTCCGATCCACGACTGTACCGTCCTTAATGCCGCTCCTCGAAAAGATGATCTTGGGGATGTCATTCATCGACGGGGTAAACGGGGAGTCCGAATAGGGCCAAAACGCCGCCATGTCGTAATAGGTACGGCTCCCCATGATGTGCACGCCGGCGTTTCGAAGGGTATCGACAACCCACTCCGTAGAATCGCCGCCCATTGTCCGAAATATCCAGTCAACCTCGCCGTTCGGTCCGCCGACAAAGCCGTCCAGGGAGACGGACATCTTCAACACGAGCTTTCTTTCTGTTGCCGTTGCGGTAGCCATAATTTCTCCTGAGTCTTGCGATGGTTCGTAGTATTAGGACGCCTTGTACGAATTTGGTCTCTTCACAGAGCTACGACGAACGACGGGGGCACGATTCGACACGGTCCGAGGTACGGGCTCAGAGGATCCGCAGCGGGTCCGATGTGGGATTGAGATCCAAGTATCCACAACGGCTGTCGATCTATTGCGGTGAGCAAACCAGTAGAATTTGTGGGTCCGCCGCTGGAATGCTGGTTACTCTTTCACACGCATTCGGGCCCTTTCCCAGGCTTTGAGCGGATGCCGGTCGCTCGACTGCCCCCCACGGCGGTCGCCATCGGCACGCCTTTCCTCGGCCGATCCGCGAGCATGCCGCTCGTCAGAGTGATCGATCCGTCCTTGGCGGTCGTACGGCAGCCGTGCTTGATCGTCGCGAGCACGCCCAGAAACGCCCGTTAAGAGCGCCCGTTCCAGATCGAGGTACACGCGCGCTGGACAGCATACTTGTAAAATCCTGAAAACTGGGGATTGCCGGGTCTCCAGCGCGCGTTGCTCAAGAGCACGTCCCGAGCAGCCTTGTGCACCGACACCTTCGGGGTGTATCGACGCGTTAGAATGCTCCTACAGACGTAAGGCTCAGTTCATGGGTTGATGAATGGATGCTCCCAGTAACAGTCGAGCGGTTTGTTCGGGTTGTGCGTTGATCTCATCTGATCATGCTGGGCGTGACACAACAAGAACAGAACTCTCTTCTTAACCCATTGACAATCAGATGTTTCAATCGCTGCGCGGCAGACTGATTTTATTGCTTGTGCTGCTCGTCATAGCCGCAACGGCCGCCGGCACCCTGATGGTCGGCTTGTTTCATCAATCCGCGACGGCACAATCGGCCCAGGCCGAAGCGCAAGTCGCTCGGGCGTGTGATGCCATTGCAGGCACCTATCGCTTCTATAGCGCAGGCTGGCAGGGTCCTGCTCGAGGCCTAGACGACCAGGCATTACGGCGCGAGCTGACGACCGTCCTGCAGACGGCTCTGCGCGATCGCACCGGGATCGAGGGTGGAATCTGGCAGAGCGAGAAGGAATCCTTGGCCTACGCGTACCCGACCTACCAGGGTTCAGGACCCAAAACCGATCTTCCCCAGGCGGAGCTTGCACGCATACACGCCCTGAATCGGACGGCCCTCAGCCAGGAGCGCGAGGTCAGCAGCCGCTACGACGCCGCCACGCAGATTCTGCTGCTCGCGGCTTGTCCCTTGCCCGGCCCGATCCCGAATCTGACCGGCTGGACAATGACACGCGTAATCACCTTCGCAAGTCCCGCCTACCGGCAGCTCATGGCGGGCCTTGCCGTCCTGCTGGCGAGTGTCGTGGCGGCCGCCGTTGTTCTCACTCCGTTGACCGTCAAGTGGTCCCGGCATGTGGGTCAGATTGAGACAGCGCTGAAGTCACACGACGTGGCGGAGCTGCCCAGACTCGAGCCCACGGGCGAGCGCGAGCTCGACCGCATCGTCAGGGCATTGAACGAGGCGGGACAGCGCTTAGGCGTAGCGCGAGACACTGCCGATCGACTCACGCGACAGGTGAATGCCGCTCAACGCATGGCAACGATCGGACGCGTTGCGGCAGGCGTCGCACACGAGATCCGCAATCCGATTGCCGCGATGCTATTGAGGGCAGAAACCGCGATCGTAGGCGATTCCGACCGAAAAGATCAGGCGTTGAACTTGATCCTTACGCAAATTCAACGAGTCGACGCGCTGCTGCGTCGCCTTCTGAGCGCCACCGAGCCGAATCAACTGCGTCCTCAGCCGGTGGATATTCGAGGATTTCTGGCCTCCGGCCTCGCCGCACACACCGACCTGGCGCGCGCCAAAGAGATCTCACTGGAATCTCGGGTGTACCAGGACACTGCGAGCTTCGATCCGGACCAGATGCGAAGTGCCTTGGACAATCTCATTCTAAATGCTATTCAGGCTGCACCCGCGAGAAGCCGAGTCACAGTCACCGCGACGGCTGCCCGCGGGAGCCTCGTGCTGTCGGTCCACGATGAGGGTTCGGGGCCTCCCGCAGCCATCCGCGAGCACCTATTTGAGCCGTTCGTCACGGGACGTGCGGATGGAACCGGTTTGGGACTTTGGATCGTTCGCGAGATCGCATCCGCCCACGGGGGAACGGCGTGCCTCGCGTTGTCGAACTCGGGAACGAACTTTGAGATCGCCATACCATGTCAGCCATCCTGATTGTCGATGATGACGAGGCGATGCGCGATGCCCTCTCGGAGGCTGCGCGGGATCTTGGTTACGAGGTGCGGATTGCGCCATCGGGAGCGGCCGCGCTCTCAATACTGGAACGCGAGAGAATCCGCGCGGTGCTGCTCGATCTGCGCATGCCCGGCATGGACGGCCTCGAAGTGTTACGCGAGATCCAAAAGGTCGCTCCGCGTCCGCCAGTGACCGTGTTAACGGCACACGCCACAGCTCACAACACCATCGAGGCCATGCGACTCGGAGCTTTCGACCATCTGACTAAACCGATTGGCCGTGAGGACTTGGCACGCGCGTTGAGCGGTATGCTCGCCGCGAATACAGAGCCCCGCATGCCACAATCTCCATCAGTGCGGGAAGAGTTGATCGGATCGAGTCCGCCGATGCGTGAAGTTCAGAAGACGATCGGCATGCTAGCGGACAGCAACGCAACCGTCCTGATCACGGGTGAAACCGGCACTGGAAAGGAGCTGGCGGCGCGCGCGATCCATGAACACGGCCATCGAAGCGGCAAACCCTTCGTCGCCGTCAACTGCGCGGCGATCCCTACGGACTTAATGGAGAGCGAGTTGTTCGGCCACGTTCGTGGAGCATTCACGGGCGCGAGCGGGGATCGCGCGGGTGCCTTCCAGCAGGCCCAGGGCGGCACGCTGTTTCTGGATGAAATCGGCGACATGGACCTTAGCTTGCAAGCGAAGATCCTCCGCGCCCTGCAGGAGCGCGTCGTAACCCCGGTCGGCGGAAAGTCCATCCCTGTGGATGTACGGGTGATCGCCGCCACCCATCGCGATCTGAGGGAGAGCGTGAGCCGCGGAATTTTTCGCGAAGATCTCTTCTATCGCCTACACGTCGTGCCGCTTCACCTGCCTGCACTGCGCGAGCGGGCCTCCGACATCGTCCCGCTCGCGGAACACTTTTTGCAGCAGGGATCCTCCAAGCGCCTGACTGTGGAGGCCACTGCGCTTCTCATCCGACACATGTGGCCCGGGAATGTGCGCGAATTGAAGAACGCGATTGAGCGTACAGCGGTCCTCGCGAGGGGCGATGCGATCACGGCTGCGGACCTTGAATTCATCGAGGAACCCAACCCGTCCGAATCGAATTTGCGTGCCTGGCCGGATGAGGACCTGCCGACGGCTGTCGCGCATTTGGAAGAGATGCTGATTCGACGCGCGATGCTCAAGTGTGCCGGGAACCGAGCGGAGGCTGCGCGAGTACTCGGTATTCATCGCCAACTTCTCTATTCGAAGCTTAAGCGCTACGGGCTCGAAGCGTCCGAAGAGCGGACAGGTAATGTCGCAGAAGACGACACCTGAGGAGTCGCCCCGCCCGTAGACCTTAAAGGATTCTCGGCACTTGCGTGTTGGCACGCGCGTTGCTCCTCACTCTTCAGGAGTCTTTCTCGAGGAGTGATTCAAATGAAATCGACATTAAAGGTCGCTACCTGGGCCGGCCCACTAATTGTGGCTCTGAGCTCGGCGTCTCTTGCGCAGATTGGCCGTCAGCCCCCGCCCTCCGCTTCGCCCGTCGACGAGCCAGCACCGCTGTACGACCCGCAGCAGCTGCCATCTCATCGCGGTCAGGTGTTGCAATTCACACTAACGCCGCGGGGCGATATTGATGGGTTGATCCTGACGGACGGAACCGAGGTCAAGACGCCGCCGCATCTGTCGACACAGATCGCTTACTCGGTAAAGCCGGGCGACACCGTAACCATTCACGGCCTTCAGGCCGCGGCGCTCCCCCTGATTCAGGCGGTCTCGATTTTGGATGAGGCGAACCGCCGCACCGTGATCGACACCGGACCCGATGGTCCTGGGCGCGGGCCCGCTGGGCGGGGGCCGCCCCCCGACGGAGGTCCGGGAACCCGATCTTCGCTCCAAAGTGAACTGCAGGGCCGTGTCCGCATGAGCCTGCACGGGCCGCGGGGTGAGGTGAATGGCGCGCTGCTGGACGACGGGACCGTGCTGCGCGTGCCACCGGTTGAGGCCGATTGGCTGGCAGACCTGCTCCGGCCGGGCCGCTCGGTGTTCGCTCAGGGCGCGATCGTAAGCACGGCGATCGGCAAGGTCTTCGAGGTTCAGCAGATCGGAACGTCGCGCGACCAACTTACGCCGGTAGACGTTCCGCCGGGATTTCCCCCTGGGCGTCCCCCGGAGCCGCCGCGCGGAGGTCCCGGGTTGGTGCCACCGCCACCGCCACCGCCGCGACCGTGAACTGATCATCCCTACGCTTTCCTTGATGCAACCCCAACTGGAGACGCTCATGCACTGGCTCGACCCCGACTATCTGCCCGAACATTCGGGAACCTTCGAACGCTTTCTGCTCAATCCCCATGGTGAGACGGACGGCATGATCCTGAGCGACGGCACAGAAGTTCACTTCCCTCCGCATCTGTCCGCCGAATTGCTCACCACTGTCCGCCCCGGAACTATGCCGAAGGTCAAAATTCGCGGTGTCCGGCCCCGCGGCAGCCAACTCATCGCAGCCGTTGCGATCGACACCGAGGGCAAGCGCATTCTCGATCATGGACCGGACAAACGCCGGGAGGGAAAGAAGAAAGACAAGCACGGTTCGGCGCCCAAGCGTGCGCCCATGCGCGCGGAAGGAATCGTCCGGTGCGTTCTGCACGGCCCGAAAGGCGAGGCACGCGGAGTGCTGCTCGAGGACGGAACCTCGATTCGGTTTGCACCGCATGAGGCGGAACACATCGCTCGCCTGTTGTCTAAGGGTAAGAAACTCGCCTCTAGCGGCGAGGGATTCGAATCGACCCTCGGCACCGTCATCGAAGCGCGCGAGATTGGCGCGTCCGCGGATGATCTGCATCCAATCGAGCATAAGAAGCCCAAGCACGACAATCACGATAAGCATGACAAGCCCGGCAAGGAGCGCTCGGAGGCTCGCTCCGCGTAGAGCGACGCCCGCGTGGGCACGATCACCTTCACTCAGAGCGCCACCTGGGCCATCGCAGCCCTCGCCACGGGTGGGGTAATCGTGCGTCCTTGGGCGTTGCCGGAAGCGCTGTGGGCGGTGCTGGGTGCCCTCACCCTCATCGCCCTCTCCTTAGTCCCCTGGCGCGAAGCGCTTCGCGCTGCGGGGAACGGGACTGATGTGTATCTGTTCTTGACCGGCATGATGTTGCTGGCGGAACTGGCCCGACAGCGCGGTGTGTTCAATTGGCTCGCCGCGCGGGCGGTGAACCTAGCAAGGGGTTCCGCGTCGCGCTTGTTTGCTCTGGTGTTCGCAGTGGCGACGCTCGTGACCGCGTTGCTGTCGAATGATGCGACGGCGGTCGTCCTCACTCCCGCGGTGTTTGCGGCCGCCAAGGCGGCCCGGGCGAAGCCTCTGCCTTATCTCTTCATCTGCGCATTCGTTGCGAATGCCGCGAGCTTCGTGCTGCCGATCTCCAATCCCGCCAATCTTGTGGTCTACGGCCGATACCTGCCGACGCTGCCGTCCTGGTTAGCACAGTTTGCCCTACCCTCCGCGGCAGCCATCCTGGTCACGTTCCTGGTTCTACGCTTCACCCAGCGGGCAGATCTCCGCGAGGTAATCGCGTTCGACGTCTCCGCGCCGGTCTTGACGCGCGCAGGTCGGTGGACGGTAGTCGGCACCGTGCTCTCCGTGACCGTGCTGCTGGCCGCGTCGGCGTTTGATTTTAGGTTGGGCCTCCCGACCTTCCTGGTCGCCATCGTGACGGCGGGCGCCGTCTTGTTCGAGTCGCGTGAATCCCCCTGGCCGCTGCTTAAACCCATTTCCTGGAGCGTCTTGCCCCTGGTCGCAGGGCTCTTTGTGTTGGTCGAGGGGCTGATTCACACCGGGGTCATTCAGCACCTGAGCACGCTCTTGACGACGGCGGCCGCCCGTTCAGCCGCCCAAACCAGCTGGGCGGCCGGCCTGATCACCGCAGTGGCCTGCAACCTCATCAACAACCTACCGGCCGGATTGATCGCGCGCTCGGTGCTCGCGGCCGGGCCCGCTGTGCCCGCTTCCGTCGCTCAATCGCTTCTGATCGGCGTTGACTTAGGCCCGAACTTCTCGATCACGGGCTCACTTGCCACGATCCTCTGGCTCATCGCGCTGCGTCGAGAGGGCGAGGACATCAGCGCACGGAGATTCCTGCGTCTCGGCGTACTCGTCACGGTACCTGCGTTGGTACTGGCACTGGCCGCTTCATACTGGGGAGCGAGCCATGCCCCGTAAATCCTCTTCGACCTCCGGTAAACCTCAATTCCGCCCGGTCTCGCTCGACGCGCTCAACTTCTTGCTCGCCGATGTCCGCGGCGCCTTGGGGCCCTTTCTGAACGTGTTTCTCGTCACGCAGCAGCACTGGAGTCAATCGTCAGTCGGATTGATGACGACCATCAGCGGACTGGTAGGATTGGCAGCGCAAACCCCCGCCGGAGCTGCCATCGATGCAACCCGCGCCAAGCGCGGGGTGGTCGTAATCGCACTGGCCGTACTCGCCATCGCGGCCGTGGTGATCTTTGCGTGGCCCACATTTGGCCCGGTTCTCGCGGCCAGCACGGTCATGGCGATTGTGGGTGATGTGTTCGGACCGGCCGTCGCGGCCTTGACACTCGGACTCTTTGCAGTGCGACAGCTGCCGCGGCGGATGGGTCGCAACTCGGCCTATGACCACGCCGGCAACGTCGCCATCGCCGCGATCGCAGGCGTGATCGGCTGGTGGTTGGGACAGCGGGCCGTGTTTCTCCTGGTTCCAGTGTTCGCAGCTCTCGCCACGGTAGCAGTGCTGTCGATTCCCGGCAGCGCCATTGATCATCAGCAGGCGCGCGGGGCACTGACGAGAGGCGCGAAGTCAGACGATTCGGGAATGTCCGTCCTCTTGAAATGCAGACCTCTCGTCATCTTTTCGCTTTGCCTCATGCTGTTTCACCTTGCCAATGCGCCTTTGCTGCCGCTGGTGGGACAGAAGCTCGCAGCTGCCAAACCCTCGTTCGCGACCGCCATGATGTCGTTCTGCATCATCGCCGCCCAACTCGTCATGCTGCCGGTGTCGGTACTCAGCGGCCGCCAGGCTGACCAATGGGGTCGGAAGCCCGTTCTGCTGGCCGCCTTCGCGATACTTCCGATTCGGGCTGTTCTCTATACGCTCTCGAACAATACTGAATGGTTGATTGCGGTGCAGCTCCTGGATGGCATTGGGGCTGGGATATTGGGGACGCTCACCCCCTTGGTAGTTGCGGATTTGATGCGCGGTACGGGTCGATACAATCTTGCTTTGGGTGCCGTGGCGACCGTGCAAGGGGTCGGCGCTTCGCTCAGCGGGTTGGCCGCCGGCATCGTCGTCGACCACTTCGGATACAGCCCCACCTTCTTGGCTGCCGGCGGCGCGGCTGCGGTTGCGCTGGGTGTCTGTCTGTTTCTGATGCCCGAAACCGCATCGGTAACGGCCGACACGAAGTCATTGCCTGTTCGGGCAACGTGAATGCCTTCCTTAGGCACTTTGGAAGGCGCGTGGGACCGCCCCGGCAAGCCGCTTCAGGTTCAGTCTGGCGCGTAGACTCTTGATAGGCGCATCCGAGAATCGCCGGGGCATGGCGCAGCTTCTTTAGCGCGGACTTCTTCGTGATCTCTTATCTCACCTTCACGACAACCTTGCTCTTTGCGCGTCCGCTTTCGACGTAAGTCATAGCCTCGTTGGTCGCCTCGAATGGAAAGACCCGATCCACAACGGGCCGAATAATCCCAGAAACCATGAGGCGACTGATCTCGCGTAACTGATCCCCGTTGGCTCTCATGAAAAGAAACGAATAGCTCACGCTCTGCCGGTCTTGGAGTTGCGCTTATAAGCGCATTCGAAAACACCCGGATTTCCAAGTTAAAAGCGAAAACGGGGCGATTCTTGCGCTTACCATGCGCTTACGGCGGCGAGGCAAATTCGCCCTGCCTCGGTATCACGCTGATTTGATTGGTGGAAAGGGAGGGACTCGAACCCTCGACCCCGGCACTATGAGCGCCGCCTCCGGGGTAACAACGCCTAGTTCGCCTACCAGCAATGGGCTCTGTCCCCGTCCCGAAATGGCTGGCAAACAGCCCCCCGAACCGGTAACGCTGTTGTAAGTCAAGAACGAGCCTTGGTACCAGGGAATACAGCACCGCACAATCAATCAACCTTCAACCAGCGGGCAGCGGCTTCAGCCGTGTCCTCGGGGCGCGTGTTGAATGCTATGACCACGTTGGGCGCGGCCCTGTGGACGGCGTTGACCACCCTCTCGAACAACAGCAGGCTCTTCGGAGGGAGCCGAAGGCCGCCTCCGATCACCACGCAATCGTAAATCGCGCTATGCAGCTGCTTCTCGAGCATTGGGTCGGCGGTTTCATCCGGTGGGATCATGCAGAGGTCGGCCTCCCAGCCCCGTTCCGCGATTTGCGCTGTAGCAATCGCAATTCCGGCGTTGATCTTCTCCGCATTGAAGCCCGGCGGTAGGGCGGGATCGGAGAAGTCCACCGTCTCCGGCTGCTGGCCGACGAATAATACTCGGGTCATGACTGCGCTCCTGGTATGCCTGGGTGAATTCGACTCTGCCGGCGCACAGATCCGCTCCGGGCCATTGTTGCAATTTGCTCGACGATCTCGTGCGGACGCTCCTCGGGGGGGGGGCCGCCGCAGTGAGCGTATGCGCTTACGTCTTCACTGGAAGGAAATATGGATTGCCCTAGAACTATGTTAATTCCGACTCGCTTTTTCACTATGGATTCGCTGACCGACAACTGCGGGACCTGACGGATCAATACGGGTAACGCGAATATCGAAGAACTCTATCTATCGTACCGGTTCCGCATCGCCTTTTATGCCAGAACCGAGGATACCCGCCAAGCCTGGCCGCGGGCTGCCTGCATGTTGTTAGGTCACCACGCTAATGGCCGCTCAGCCGCGAGGCGAGACTCCGAACAGCCGCACATGGGCCCATACCACGAAGAACACGTAGATCGCGAAGCCTGCAATCACCGCGATGACGTCGTTGAAACGGCCCGGCAGCGCCGTGCGGATCGTCTGCGGCAATCCGGCGCGGAGGGACTCGAACCCTCGACCCCGGCATTATGAGGTCTGTCGAGGCCGAGTATCTGATTTTTAAACCTTTGGGCAGACGGCCGTTGCAGCTAAGTGCCTGAAAATGCCTCGACGTGCAGGAGAGATTCCCGCAAATCTCCCGCGCGCGAGAATGTATTGCGGCTAGCTCCGGCAAGCCGGACGATCATCAATGGTGCGGATGAGTCGGTGGGTCGGGTGCAATCGACGGTCGTTGAGCGGGCC
Organism: uncultured Acidobacteriaceae bacterium; assembly: GCA_964407505.1. Classification (GTDB taxonomy): domain Bacteria; phylum Acidobacteriota; class Terriglobia; order Terriglobales; family Acidobacteriaceae; genus Sulfotelmatobacter. Next base: position 12,320 of record CAYOVU010000115.1, read on the forward strand.
ATTAAGAGACGGTCAGCACGTTGGGAATGAATGCCTCAAAGCCGACATTCATCTAGTGGTCCCGGGCGGGGGGAGCGCGGCTCATCAATTTGAGGTGAAGCGCTTCCGTGGATCCGTCTACCGGAAACAGGCACTCGATGCGAAGCTCCTGTGCCGAGATGGTTTGCGGTGTGCCGACGGTGGTTACCATGGAGAAATATCGCAACGTCGCATCGTTGTGGTTAAAGCCGAGGGGAATCACCGGCAATGTGGGTGTCGGCGGAACCGCTTTCGGTGTCTTCCATTCGGCTTTGATGCCCGGATAACCCAGGAGAGCCGCGATCAACTCCTGGGTCTTCTTATCTGTGACACGCCCGACCGATTCCCTGGCGATTCGGTGGATCAGCGTAGGCGCGACCTGGTCCCAATCGGCGATATGTGGACGCATGCCGTCGGGATCAAACATCAAGTGAAGCATGTTGCGTGGACCTGTGCGCTTCTTCATATCGATGAAGCAATTAAAAAAACGCGGGGCGGCCTCATTGGTTGCAAGGACATTCCAATAGCGGTCCATCACGACGGCCGGAAAGGGTTCGTGTTGGCGCAGCATGCGCTCGAGCGCACGGGTTATCCCTTGCATTTCCGCGGCGTTCCAGGGTGCTTCGGAATAGCTTGGGGCATAGCCGGCTGCCAATAGGAGCGAATTGCGGTCGCGCAATGGCACATCCAGCGCCTGCGCAATATCCATCAGGGTCTGACGACTCGGGCTGCTGCGGCCGCTTTCGATGAAACTGATATGGCGTTGTGAGAGCCCCGTATGGCCCGAGAGTTCGAGCTGGCTCGTGCCGCGCAGATCGCGCCAGTGGCGAAGCATCGGGCCCAACTCGGGGGACGCTAGGGTTCGATTGAGATGGCGTCGTTGCATGGTTCTAGACTCCATCACGGGGGATCAATAGACCCGGGATTAGCTCGACGACGCCAGAAGAGCGCGAGCGGACTTGCCGCTCGCGCCATCGACCTGTCGGATGTGAGGATTGCGTCCGATACCCTCTTGTCTCAGAACTGCACCGGCCCCACGGATCCATACCAGTGTGCGACTTTAGAGGGATCCTTTTCGTCCATGTAGAAAAAGTGCGTCATCGCAGGCCGTACAGGCTCTTGGGCCGGGTCGTTGGGTGTCATGGTAACGAATCCCCGAAATACCTTGAGAAATCCGCCATCCCAGAATTCGACGACATCATGATGAGCCGTAAATCCTTTATCGACAAAGGCGCGCAGGTTCTCGCGGATCGCCTCGCGCCCATGCCAGTCGCTGACGCCCAGATTGGCGATTGCACTCGGTGCGAAGCAATCAAAGCCTTTGCCCCATGTCTTGTCGTCGATTTCCTTCCAGAATGCGAGTAGCCAGGCCGGCGGCGCGGTCTTGGTAAATGTATGCGAGGTCATCGGTGTCTCCTTGTGTGTAGGGTTGTGAGAAAGAGCCGTAGCGCGGTCAAAAAAACGATAGTGCCGCGGCGGTTGTGGCTGCACCGACAAACAGTTGCCGACGGTTGAATTTGACTGGATCCATAGGGCCTTCCGTAAAACGAGTGGTTGTGTGCAGCTTAGCGACTGCAAGCGCGGCGGCAATTACGTGAGAGGTAATAACTGGCGGCTCGCAAGCGCACAGGAAGCCGAAAGGGCTGATTCCGAAACCCGCGCGCAGAGCAGCTGGCTGCGCGAGATCGCTATCCGAACGAAACGCGAACAGTCGCGCGTAGTCGGTACTCCCACCAAGTACGACCGGCTCTCTCAGGAGGGGCTGAGAACAGCAGTAACGCGGCATTGACCATCGATTGTCAGCCGAATTTTGAGCTGCCGTAATAGACGTGTTGAAGCATCCAAGCCAATTGGCCCCTGAGGATTGTCCAGAGTCGGCGCAACGACAGTGCTGTCATAGGCCGAACGAAGGCATCCCTGATCTACCGGCGGACGAAGAACCTTCGCGCCGCGCAGCTCTTGTTAGGCCATACCAAGCTGGAAAGCACCGTGCGGTACTTGGGTATCGAGGTCGACGGCGCCCTGGAGATGGCGGAACAGACCGAAGTTTAGGGCCCGGAACAGGCGGCGGGCCGGCCGCATTGTTTGCGGGCGGCGCCGCCGCTCAAATTAGGGGACGCCGTCGAATTAGTCATGCTGACCCGAAGGCGACGGCTTGAGTGACCCCTTCTGGGTTCTCCAATTTGGGCCTCCGCGCTCGCTCAGTCGCCTTTGAGTGATCCGCCGCGCGCGACAGCACTCATATACGACTGGCAAAGCAGCACGAGGTGCTCGCGCAGTTTCTGAACCATCACGGGTGTAGCTCCCGCCTCGAGTACCGATCGAGTTGCGCCAGCCATCACCGAAAACATCATCTGAATTGCAAATCTTTCCGGCTGCGATGCTACGTCCGGCGCTGTCTTGAGCATCGCTTCCAGCGCTTTCCTCGAACGCTCTCCCGTACGCTTCACCAACGCCGGGCCACCCACTTCCGCTGAGATTTGATAGAGAGCCGTCGAGATATCGGTGCGCTCCATCTTGGCATCCACTAATTTCTGCACCACGTGTCGCACCATTTCAGCGAGCGGCTTGCCACGCGCACGTTCACAAGCGATCTCCACGGCGGACGATACCTTGTCAAGATGGTTCTCGAGTATGGCAAACAGCAGCGATTGCTTATTTGGGTAGTACTGATACAGCGTTCCCACGGAAACGCCAGCCCGCTCCGCGACCCTGGTGGTCGTCAAACGCTCCGCCCCCTGGCTCAACAAAACCTGAATGGTCGCCTCGAAAATTGCGTCAACTGTAACTGCGGCTCTCGCCTGGACCGGTATTTTCCTTGGTTCCAGGGCGATCTGAGCTTGATGAACCATATGCGAATTCCATACCTGAAGGATTGTTCATATCATGATCTTGCTGGAAACGCACGCAACAGGAGACGGATATGCAGGACTCAGCGAAGAAGCTTGCGCTAATCACCGGGGCGAACAAAGGGATTGGCTATGAGATTGCCCGTCAGATAGGGCATGCGGGCATTACCGTTCTGCTGGGGGTCCGCAATAGAGCCCTCGGGGAAGAATCCGCCGCCAAGCTTAGATTAGAGGGTCTGGATGCCCGTTTCGTCGCCCTCGACGTCACAGACCCCACGTCCATCGCCGCGGCATCCGCCGCCATCACCAACGACTACGGCCGCCTGGACATCCTTGTCAATAATGCCGGTATCAACGACCCCGCCGACGGCCCTGCCCCTACCGCTCCCCTCGACGCGGTCGAGCGCGTGTTGCGCACCAACTTCCTCGGCGCCCTCGCGATCACTCAAGCCATGCTTCCGCTGCTGCGCAAGGCTTCCGGCGCTCGGATCGTTAACGTCTCCAGCGGCCTCGGCTCCCTCACTCAGAACGCCGACCCTGCTTACCCGTCCGCCGCCGTGAAGTTCATCGGCTACAGCGCCTCAAAAGCCGCCCTCAACATGCTCACCGTGCAACTCGCCTACCTGCTCCGCGACACGACCATCAAGGTTAACTCTGCTGATCCCGGTTACACCGCCACCGACCTCAACGGCCACCGCGGCACGCAGACGATTCCCGAAGGTGCAGCCGAAGCGATCCGCCTTGCGCTACTTCCCGGTGACGGCCCGACCGGTACGTACTCAAACCGCAAAGGTGTAGTTCCCTGGTAAAGGTGCTAGTCCAGCACGGCGTTCCTCTTAACACGGTGCGTGATCTTCTGGGTCATAGCGCGGTCGGCATGTCCCTGCGTTACGCGCACCTTGCGCCCGATCAGCGACGCGAAGCCGTCGCAAAACTTAACGAAAAACCGGTTCTTGCGCTCACCATGCGCTTGAAGTGGGAAGGCTTTTCGGCAGCTTGCTGTTACTGGGCTACTAAGCAGGTCGCAAGACCTCGGGTGCATTTGACTTGCGCTTATAAGCGCAGTCGAAAACGCCTGGATTTCCCCATCAAAATCGGCAGGGGGTCGACTTTCCGCGCTTACCATGCGCTTACGGCGGCGGGGCAAACTCGGCCTCCCTCGGTATCACACTGATTTGATTGGTGGAAAGGGAGGGACTCGAACCCTCGAACCCCGGCCTTATGAGCACGACGAAGCACAACTCACTCCCGCAAATCTCCCGCAAGATTTCAAGCAGTCCGCAGGGTCGCGAACGAGAAATACTATTGTCCGGGGATTAGGCCGGGTCAATCTCAGGGCACACAGCGCCCAGTTTCCCGGCGTCGCGGTGTCTGCATATCGACGCGCGCAAGGGAGACGAAGATGCTACAGCAGGGAAATCCTCGCGGAGAGGGTACCCGTCGTGGCACAGGAGGCCGGCGACTTGGCAAGCGTAAGGCGAGGGAGTCGACGATGTCTGGACAGATGACTGAGCTGATTTCGCGGGCACGCGCCGGGGACACCCCGTCGCGTTCCAAAAGCTGACCGAGTCCCACCGCCGTGAGGTTCACGTGCATTGCTACCGGATGCTGGGATGTCTCCAGGATGCGGAGGACACCCTCCAAGAGACACTGCTGGCCGCGTGGCAAGGCTTCGCAGGCTTCGAGGGACGCGCCTCGCTCCGCACCTGGCTCTATCAGATCGCTACCAATCGGTGCTTCAACGCGCGCCGGTCGGCGAGCCGGCGCCCCGCCAAAGCGTGGGACGTTCCCGGCGTGGAGCCGCCCGAGCCGAGCCGGCTCGGCGAGGTACCGTGGCTCGAGCCGTTTCCTGACAGCCTTCTCGACGAGCGGGCGACCGACGCGCCGCTCGGTCCGGAGGTCCGCTACACACAGACCGAATCGATCTCCTTGGCATTCGTGGCAGCGCTCCAGGTTCTCCCTCGACGCCAGCTCGCTGTCCTCATTCTGTCCGACATCCTCGGCTTCGAGGCGAGCGAGGTAGCGAGCATGATCGACTCGACCCTCGATTCGGTGAACAGCGCTCTCAAACGGGCACGCGCCAACCTGCGGCAGAGGATGCAGACCAGTGCCGACCGCTCGCGGCCTCCCGCGATGGCCTCCCCCGCCGAGGAGGCGATCGTGGCGAAGTTCGTTCGAGCGTACGAGAGCGCCGATCTGGACGCTCTCGTGGCCCTTTTTACGGACGACGTCTTCATGTCGATGCCCCCCTATCCCCTCGAATACGAGGGTCGAGATCCCGTGGCTCGCTTCTGCGCCCTGATCTTCGGCGGGGGTCGCCAGTCCAGCTTGGTGCCGACGAGAGCCAACGGTCAGCCGGCGTTCGGCGCGTACGTACGCTCCGCTTCCGGCGTCCCCCAAGAGATCGGCGTCATCACCGTCTCCCTCAGCGGTGAGCGGATCTGAGCTTTCAACCTTCTTCGGGCAAAGCGCCCTCTCGTGGTTCGGCCTACCTCTGTCGCTGCCGACGTCTGCATCTGATTCGCGCGCGACGAGCAGGGACCCCGGTCTGCCGAAACCAGGCAGTAGCTGAACTCGGCGGTGCGGAGCGCCCAATTTCTCGAAACTCGCGGTGTCTACATCAGCGGCACTACACAACGCCAAAAAGATGGAGAGTCTGCGATGGGAAAGATTGTCGTCTCGACCAATGTCTCACTGGATGGGGTCATTCAGGACCCGGACGGTAAAGAGGGTTTCAAGCACGGCGGCTGGTTCAACCAGTTTGTGGGAAAGGATTTCGAAGGGTGGGCCAAAAACGAGACCGACGAGTTATTGCACGCCGAGGCCATGTTGCTGGGTCGCAAGAGCGACGAGTGGTTTGCGACGCGGTCGAAGGGTCGGACCGAGCCATGGGTGGAGCGGATGAACAGCCTGCCCAAATACGTCGTCTCTTCTACATTGAAGAAGCCCAAGTGGACCAACGCGACCGCGCTCAAGGATAGCGTCAAGGGGGTCTCCAGGCTGAAGCAGGAGGCGGGCGGTGACATCCTCATCTACGGGAGCTACCAGCTCGTGCGAACGCTCATCGAGCATCGCCTCGTCGACGAATTCCGACTGGTCGTCTTCCCTGTCGTCCTTGGAGTTGGCGAGCGACTCTTCGGCGAGACCACGGACAAGACGCCACTGCGCCTCCTCCGCAGCCAGACCATCGGTGAAGGGCTGCTGTTGGTCACCTACGAGGTAGTCCGAGCAGCCTCACGCTGAACCGCTCCGGATTCGCCGACTGCCATCGGTGCGCGCCAGGAGCGCGCGCCCAGCGAAGAGCTGAACCTCGGTCTCGGTGGCGTCCGAAGCCCTAGCACGAGCCATTGATGGGGTTACCCATGAAGCTTGCCACGGTCGAGGCGCTAAAAATGGAGGAACCTTTGATGTCCGGAAACAGATCAAATAACAAACGACTGCTCGGCCGTCTCGTTTCGCCAGTCGTATTGATTCGCCTCAGCTCTGTCCTGGTTTTTTTATTGATGATCGGACACATGTCGGCCTACCCCTGGACCTCGACCCACAGCCTACAAGAAACACAGCTCGTTGATTCGATGAAGTCGGTCGAACTTGAATTCCTCGGAGAGCGTTCAGCCTATTGGAGTCTTTATTTCGGCTGGGGCATCTTAGTCGGTGTTCTTCTGCTCACATTGGCAATCATCCTCTGGCTTTTGTCGAATCTTGCTCGTCTTGCCCCACGACCCGTGGGTGTCATTACCGGAATCACTTCCGTGAGCTGCCTGGTCGGCGCTTATCTCTCTTATCGTTTTTTCTACATACCGCCGATTCTATTCTTTTGCCTTACCTGCGTGATTTTACAGGCGGCAGCAATTCAACTGCGCAGACAGCAGCCCAGTGCCAACCTATAGGAGCAAATGACATGCGGAAGATCATTGAGTGGTGTTATGTGTCGACAGACGGGATCTTCGAAGATCCGATTCGCATGGGGATCGGAGAGTATTGGGACGAGGCGTATTTGCGTGACGCACTGGGCCTATTTGAGGCTTGTGACGCGATATTGTTCGGTCGCTGCACCTACGAGATCTTCGCGAAGATTTGGTCTGGTAATCACGGCCACCCATATGCCGCAGCGCCTCAATGCTATCCCAAAGTATGTTTTCTCCTCGAGTCTGGAGACAGCCGCGTGGAATAACTCGACCATCTTGCGCGGCGATGTTGCCGCCGAGGTAACCAAGCTCAAACAGCAGGACGGGGCCGATCTCCTTGTCCATGGGCGCGGGCTCTTGGGCGAGACGTTGCTGCGGCAGCGTTTGATCGACGTGCTCGATCTGTCGATCGTTCCCGTCATTGTGGGCCACGGCAAGCCGTTCTTTCGGGACCGGCAAGCCGTAAAACTGAAGCTCGCTGCGACCAAGAGCTTCTCGAAGATCGTCAAGCTCACTTACGAGCCGCAGTACTGAGGCCTGCGCCCGACATCTTCCCGCGAAGAGAGCGGCCACAACAATTCCCATGAGGATCTGAGCGGTTCAGGCATTGTCACTGTTCCCTTCCCATCTTTTCCGCCGCTCCAGCCTTGCACGACAACTTGCGAGGTTGTCGATCGATGGCCGCCCTCGATCTGCGGAAGTAGTGATGAAGATTGGCTGCCCTCGCTGAAGGAGCGAGCTGCGCGAACTGATCGGGATCCTCATGCGCACGTGTTTGCAGGTCGCATTCGGGACGGCTTTCGGCAGCTGGCTCTTACTGAGAAGGTCTCAAGACCTCAGCAGCATCTTGGCGTGCGCTTATAAACGCAGTCGAAAACACCTGGATTTCCCGATCGAGAACTCAGAAGTTCGACTTTCTGCGCTTACCATGCGCTTACGGCGAGTCGGCATTTGGAGGGCCGATCTCTATCACGCCGATCTAATTGGTGGAAAGGGAGGGACTCGAACCCTCGACCCCGGCATTATGAGCAAGGCACATCCCTGGCACACCCAATCTGGCCTCGACAGATTCTTGGCACACGCAAATGCTGGTCTCTAGCGTGACGCTTCAGCGCTCGCCCCGTGCGCTGCCACGGTAGCACGAGTGGCAAGCCACGAGCCGAGCAGAATAAGCCCGGATGCCGTAAAGCCGGCGGCTCCCAGATGTTCGTGCAATAGCAACACCCCCAGGAGTGTTGCTACGGCCGGGTTGATGTACGTAATGACAGACGCACGTGACGCGCCCGCGTGACTGACGAGATAGAACATCAGGAGCATCGCCAGGGCGGTGCAGACCACGCCGAGGATCGCAATTGACGAGAGCGCGACGGCTGTGGGCACATGCCGGGGCAGAGTCATAATTGCGGGGGGCAGCAAAATGACGCTGGCGACCAGCAGGCTCGCCGCAAGCGGGCCAATCGCATCGAGCGCACTGAGGTAGCGCTGAATGATCAGGGGTCCGATCGCATAACCGACGGTCGCGAGCAGCATACAGGCGACCCCAATCCATCCGAAAGGGCCGGAAATCGTGCCAAAGCCAGCCAATGCCACGACACCGAACAGACCGAGCGCGAGGCCCAGCAGGCGCACGGCCCCAAGCGGTTCATGCAGGCCAAAGAATCGGGAGATCAGGGCAATGGTCAGTGGCACAGCGGCGATGAGAATGCCGGTGACCGAAGAATCGAGCCAACGCTCACCGATCGAGATGGCTGAGAATGGAATGACGAATTCAACCACCGCAAAGACGCAGACGGCCACCTTATGAGTGCCCAACGAGCGCAATGCGCCACGATGCCAGGCGATCGGTAATAGTATCGATGCGGCAAGCACGATACGGCCCCAAGCGACGACAAAAGGCGAGAGCTCCTGGACCGCCAACTTGATGAAAAAGTATGGCAAGCCCCAGATGACTCCCAGCGCCGCAAACGCAAACCACCCTCGCCAAGTCACAAAAATTGATCCTTCTGAAGCGAGCGTGGCGCTAAGGCGCCAGGACCAGATCCGCGTCGTCGATGATGTAGCGGACATGGCGGTAGTCGCGGATGAAGCTGATCCGGCCGGCCGTCCACTCCAGCCACATCAGATAGCTGGGTTTCACCGCCTGAGGATCCTCGTAGACCGCGATCACCTCGCGCCCATCGAGCCATGCGGGAGCAAGGCGCACCGGGGCGCTGCGCGAGTAGATTCCGAAGAACGTGCCCACGTCGGCAGCGCCGGTGCGCGGCGGGTAGGCCGACTGGATCAACCGGACGTCGTCGGCCAGCATCGCGCGCAGCCCGTCGAAGTCACGTTGATTGAACAGAGCGACATAGCGAGCCACGGCGGGCGACGGCCGGCGCGGCGCAGAACGGGCCGGCGTCTGAGCGTTGATGGCCTCGAGCCGGGCGCGCCCGCGGGCCAGGTGGGCCTTAACCGCATTGACCGTGAGGTCGAGCAAGGCGGCGATTTCCTCCAGGGACTGCTCGAGCACGTCCTTGAGAATCACCACACTTCGCTGAACAATCGGAAGCTCCACGAACCGCGACACCGCGGTTTCGACCACCTCACGGCGCATAAGTATCTCCTCTGGATCTGGACTTTCCGCATCGACGACGTCGCGGGCCGCCTCGATGGGTTCGGTCGCGCGAATCGCGCGGCTCCGTAGCAGGTCGATCGCACGGTTATGGGCAATCTTGAACAGCCAGGCACGCAGCGGCGTGGTCCCCTGCAGTTCGTCAAGCGCGACGAGCGCACGGGCGAAGGTGTCTTGCACCACATCCTCGCCCTCGATCACTGAGCCCATCAGGCGCGCGCAGTAGCGGTGGAGCTCCGGCCGCAGCTCGCCGGCGAGCGCCAGGAACTGCGCCTGGCGCGCCGTCGGCGGCGAGGATGGGCCTGCGCTCAAGCCGCCTCTCCCTCCAGGATCGTAATCCCCGTATCGCCCTTCAAGCCGAAGGCGATGCCTGTGGAATAGCGCGGATCATCCAGTACCGCGACCACATGGTCACCGAACTGACGGGGCGCCATCGGCGCGCCGAAGCCCGCCAGGAAGGCCTCGGTCCCAATGCCGGCCGCCCGAGCGTAGGCGTTGGCGCCCGCGTCGCCGACCCCAGTTCCGCCGATGATTTGCTGAGGCACGATTGCCTGGAAGCGGATGCCGAGCCCTTTCTGCTTGGCGACCCCATTGGCGTACTTGGCCATAGTCCAGAGCATGCGCTTGGCACCGGCGTAGCCGCCCGAGAGCGGTGAGCCCTGCAGTGCTGCACCGCTGGAACCCACGAGGACGCGAGCGCCCGGCGCAAGCGGAAGATTGAGGGCAGCCTGTATCCAGTAGAGGCCGGCTTTCACATCGGTCTCCCACGTCGCGGTAAAGTCTGCCCAGCTCAGCTGGTCGATCCGCCCCATGCGCGGGGTCGCGCCCGCGTTCAGCACCACGATCTCGGGCCGAACCTCAGCGAAGACGCGCTGGGCGGCCCCCGGGTCGGTGACGTCGTCGGTGATCACGGCGACGCCGAGCCTCTCGCTCACCGCTGCGAGCGCGCCCGGATCGCGCGCCACGACGGTCACCTTGGCGCCCTGGTCCACCAGAGCCTCGACGAGCCCGAGGCCCAGGCCTCGGCTGCCACCGGTCACGACGACGATCTTGTCCTTGATACTCATTGGCCTGCCCCTGTGATGGTGTTTACCTGACCTTTAGACGTTTGGACACGCGGAAAAGAGTCACCGCTTCCCACGCGACGTCGCTTCTTCAGTACTGCGGCTCATAGGTGATCTTGACGATCTTCGAGAAGCTCTTGACTGCAGTGAGCTTCAGTTTTACGGCTTGGCCCTCGCGGGAGAACTGCTTGCCCTGGCCGACCAGAGCGGGAAGGATCGAGAGATCGAGCACGTCGAGCAGTCGATGCTTGAGCAACGTCTCGCCTAGGAGACCGTGGCCTAGGACGAGGAGGTTGCCGCCGTCCTGCTGCTTGAGCTTGATTACCTCGGCGGCAACGTCACCGCGAACGATGGTTGAGTTGTTCCACTCGGCTGTCTCCAGACTCGAGGAGAAAACATACTTTCGAATCGCATTTAAGCGCGCGGCATATGCGGGTTTTCCCCCTCCGTTGGAATAGATCTTCGCAAATATCTCGTAGGTGGACCGGCCAAACAGCATTGCGTCACACACTTCGAAGAGGCCCAGCGAGTCCCGCAGATAGGCCTCGTCATGGTAGGTCCGGGCCCCCATTTGGATGGGGTCGGGATCGTCAAAGACCCGTCTGCCGAAACCAGACAATATTCGATTACTTTTCGCATGTTAATCCACCTAGTGTTCAGGCCCTGATCCACTAGTCGCTTCTTGCATTCTCGATAAGCAACCAATTTTCATACGCAATAATTTCTTTCGACTGCGACGCCGCCGGATACCTTGGTGTTCAGATCGGACCGGTCAGCCACCGTCTTAATTGGCGGCGGACCGGTACCGAGCGCCTCAGCCCTCAAGCCGCTGCGGCGGCCCTGCCGAATGCCTCTGCATTCCGCTGCGCGAACTCCAAGAACGTGGTTGGTCTGATGTTGAAAAACTGATGGGTCGAAAGGTCCACCTGCGACTCAAGCCCGCCTTTCAGTCGCTCCTCAACTTGTCTGTCGAGAGCGTCTGCAAACCCCGGAGGGATACCGTGCGCTATCAATGCCTGTCGCCGGGCGACCGCAGGCACTGCCACATACCGCACCGTCCTGCCGTTTGCGCGTGAAATGTGATCAGCCACTTCCGCCATGGTTAGCGCTTCCGGGCCGGTCATTGGGAGCCGCGCGCCTTCATGCCCACCGTCGCGCAGGAGCAGAAATCCGACCTTGGCAACATCGACCAAGTCAATCGGATTGAGTTTCACGTCGCCGAGTGCGAAGTAGAGTGCGCCCTCGTGGATGATACTCGGCGCCTCGCGCAAATATTCTTGCATAAAACCTGTGGGGCGCAGATGAGTCCAGGCGAGGCCAGAGCTCTCGAGATATTCCTCGACTTCCTTGTGCATGAGACCAAACGGGAACGTGGTCTCAGGCCGCGCGTCCAAACCCGAGAATTTGATCACGTGGTGAACGCCTGCGGACTTGCAAGCTTCTATAAAAGTACTCTGCGTTTCGACCAGATCCATGCTGGGACCTGAGATCATGAGGACTCGATCGACGCCCTCTAGCGCCGATCCCAAGCTGCTACGCCTCGACATATCGCCCTCAACGATTTCAACGGTTGGGACCTTTTCCAGCCCTATCGCCCTTGTTCTATCCCTCACTAAAACTCGTACCGGCTCTCGCCTCTGTGCGAATTCGTTCGCTATGAGGGAACCTGCCGTACCCGTCGCTCCTGTGAGAAGTATCATCGCAATCTCTCCTTTGGTTTCGCTCTTTACGGAGGGAGCGCCCGGTGGCGTTCACCGGCTTGCCCGCTGTTTGTGTCTGCTGAAGCTAAGACGTTTGGGAAAGAAAAAAAGAGTCACCGCGGCCAGCTTGGCGCGAACTGGCGTCGAGCCCGGACTGTATTAGCTCAGCAGTAGCCTAACGTTCCGTTCGTTACCGTAAATGCCGGAACTCGACACCTGGGTGTTCATCATCCCTGGAGACCAGCTCAAGACCGACTATGAAAAACCCCTTCTGACGTCGACCATGCGCTTGCAGTGGAAAGGCTTTTCGGCAGCTACCTGTTACTGGACTACTAAGGTGGTCTCAGGACCTCGGGTGCATTTTGACTTGCGCTGATAAGCGCAGTCGAAAACGCCTGGTTTTCCCGATCAAAATCGGCAGGGAGTCGACTTTCTGCGCTTACCATGCGCTTACGGCGAGTCGGCGTTTTGGGGACCGATCTCTAACACGCTGATTTGATTGGTGGAAAGGGAGGGACTCGAACCCTCGACCCCGGCATTATGAGAACAAATGTGTCGGCTTCGCGAGTGCCTCAAGCCGCTGAACTGAGCGGGTAGTTTCGAGCAGGCCCATCGTGGTGCCCTCCCGTAGATCGCGTCACGATAGGCCTGCTCCCGGCCGCAAATCTCGATGATCGCGCCAGATATGCAAGCTGCCGCGATTGGTGGCACTCGCCTATCGTCATACTCGGACCCGGCACCAAGTCCATGTCTCGCATGTCGAGCGCATTGTCGGGATGCCCAACGGGCGCATGCGCGGCGATGGCCGTCGTCTGAGGCGGTCAACCACCTACGATCGCCGCATAAGTAGTCCGAATCAGCTCATCCACAATCGGCGGCGGTCGCTCGGTGCGGCGCAAATGCGGCCGGACCGCGGCCAGCGGAACCTCGAGAAGCACGAAACTTGCCCGCCTGACGTGCCTCGAATCCGTGCTCTTGAAGCTTTCGCGTGCAAATCGCTTCACGCACGATTCGACTTGTCGCGCCTGGCCCGCCACCCCCAGCTTGAGCGTCTCGGGCCACTCGCCGCGCACGAAGTCATCCCTGTGGTGCAGCAGCAGAAAACAGGCGGATTTCAGATTGACGCGCGCCCAACGGGGCGTGTGCAGCGCAGCAGCGAGCCCGTCGCCGGCTTCAATAGCGGCGACAAATCCTTCCTGGAACGCCAGCACCGTGGTCAACCAGAGCTCAGCTAACAGCACATCGCGCGAGGCGAACCGATGATAGAACGAGCCGATTGGGGCGCCGAGGTGTTGGGTGACTGACCCGACCGTGACGGCCGCGGGTCCGTGCTCAATCGCCAGCGTGCGAGCGGCGTTCAGAAAGTCCGCATGCTCGAAGTGTGCTCGCCCCATCCCTATCCGTACAGCGATTGCCAGCCACCGGACGCGGCGCGCTGCAATGTTGCGGCTCGCAAGCCATTCGGGGGAGCGGCAATTCCGCGCAGCAGATTCCACACTTCGATGCGCTCGACCGTCACTTCGACGATCACCGCATCCACATCCGAGGGCCCCTTCGGGAAGAATGTATTCCACTCGGTACGCCATTTGTCCTGCAGGTAACCGCGATCACCGATGATGCTTGCCGCGCCGACCAGCGTGACGCAGGCCTGCTCCGGGTCATACTGATAGCCGAGCGAGATTCTTCCCGAGCTTGCAATCTCCGCCGCCTTCCGCGAACTGCCGCTGGTCAGGAAACGCACGATCCAGCCGCCCTGATCCAGTTGCGAGAAAAAAGGCTGCACCACCCGAGCACTAGCGCCGCCGCGCTGATCGGCGGTCACGGCCCAGCAGTTGGGCACCTTGGCGGTGATGTCTTTGGCCACCAGCAGGATTTGCTCAACGGTTTGGCTTTCAAACTGCATGGTAGCTACGCTACCACTATTAGATGCCTACGTCTAGAATGACTATTCTAGACGTCTGTGGCAATGGAACCAAGAGAGTGATCGCCGCAACGAGCTCACCAAGTTGCTCAAGGCCGACGGCGAGATGATTGCGTCAACTGTGATGTTAAACGTCCCGTTAGCTCTGGGAGCGAGCCGCACCGGGTGCGCGCGGCTCGATTCCACCCGATCAAGCCCAGTCTCGCCCCAGGACGACGCCGTGCTCCGGAGATGTCAGAACCCCCCGCACTTTCGGGTCCCTATTCCGTGCGCGCAAACGACTCGCAAGCGCGGGTTCGCCAAAGCGCAAGCGCAGCTCCCGCGTCGCGATGTCCAGGTTGACAAAGGTCGCTTCAACCTCTCGGATGTAATCCGCACCGGCCTCGGTCAGACTCAGTTTCCGGATCCCGCGCTTGAAAAGCCGCACGCCTAGATCGCTCTCGAGCGAGCGCACACGCGCGCTCACCGCGGAGGGAGTAATTGCAAGCAGGTGCGCGGCGTGTTTGAAGTTTCCAGTCATGCCAGCCAGGTGAAATGCCTTGAGCTTACCGGCGGAAAGCACTTTCATGTGTTGAATCGTCCTTGTGTCGAATATCGATGTAAGAGAGCCTCGGACTTTATCGCTCGATAGTGTCCGGACATTCTTACAGTCGTAGCATCGTGCGTGCAGCCTGCAGGTGGGTGACGTGCACGACCTCTTAGGAGGGAGGAGCCCTCGTACGACCGGATAGTGTCCCGTGCCACCGTCAGCCGGTTCGATCCCATTCAGCATCGGAGGTCAACCGTGGATCAGCGGTCAGTCGAAGATAGGGCCTTAGAGTCCGCCAACCTCTGGGGAAGCGCTCGCGCGCGTCGGCATCGCTCACCGATGGGAGAATAATGACCTCGTCCCCCGAGTGCCAGTTGACGGGTGTCGAGACCGAATGAGCATCGGTCAGCTGCAGCGAATCGACCACTCGCAGGATCTCATCGAAATTCCGACCCGTCGTCTGCGGGTAGGTGAGGGTCAGGCGAACCTTCTTATTCGGGTCGATCACGAACACGGTCCGAACGGTATAAAGTTCATCGTGCTGAGGGTGGATCATCCCGTAGAGTCGCGCCACCTTGCGATCCGGATCCGCGATGATGGGAAAATTGAGCTCTTTCCCTTGCGTTTCACGAATGTCTTGAGCCCAACGCCGGTGTGATTCCAGCACATCGACAGACAGACCGATAACCTTCACGTTCCGCTGCTCAAACTGGGGTTTCAACCGAGCGAGGTATCCTAGTTCCGTCGTACAGACGGGTGTGAAGTCTTTGGGATGTGAGAACAGGACGACCCAGCTCTTCTCGGCCCAAGTGTGAAAATCGATCTCGCCGTCTGTCGTCGCAGCGGAGAAGTCCGGTGCGGTATCGCCAAGCTGCAGTGCCATGAGTTTGCTCCTCGTTACGTACATTGCCGCGTCGAAAGATGCTATTTGACGCGCGGTGACATTGCAGTTCTGGTAGCGCCTTGCGCGCATACCGAGACGCCATCTGCATATGACGCCCGGTTCTAGCCCGACCGCGATCAAACCAAGCACTACGAAAGCCACGCTGTCACTGTCCTGTTACCCGGGCTGTACCGACGCGTGACTGAGGAATCGTTAGAGTCTGCGCCTCGGGAGCGAACGGGAATCAGTCGCCATGCCGGCCAAACCGAGAAATCAATCAGGAGCGCGGAAAGTCGCACCGCGTCGTAGGGCCCTCTGCTGCGGCACGGGCCGCAGGCCGTTGCACCGCGCGGCTACCGAGAGTTCTGATGCGTATGGCGCGCGAGGTGTCGCAGCGTGAGTCCGGAGCTGCGCACCATAGTCATCGTCGGCGCGGGCTTTTCGGGTACCGCGGTCGCCATCAATCTCCTGCGTTTGAAGCACGAGCAACCGTTGCGGATCATCCTTATCGACCGATCGCAGATGGCGCGAGGGGTTCCCTACAACAAACTGCGCTATCCCTACCTGTTAAATGTCCCGGCGGGACGCATGTCGGCGAACTCCGATGATCCGTTGGAGTTCCTCCGCTTCGCCCGACGCTGGCAGCCTGCTGCCACGGCCGACGACTTCTTGCCTCGCGAACTGTATGGCGAGTACCTGGAGTGCTCATTGAGAAGCGCTGAAGACGCCTCTGCACCAGAAGTAGAACTTCAGCGCACGTATGGCCTGGTCATTGCCATCGAGAGAATCCACCGTGCCTCGACTCTGCAAGTTCACCTCGCCGACGGCCGGAAACTCAAGGCCAACGATGTGGTACTGGCTCTCGGCAACCCGCCGCCCGCGCCGCTGCCGGGAAGCGACAGCTTGCGAGGCTCGGCACGCTACGTTGCCGATCCCTGGCAGGCACCCCCAAGTTTCCGTGCTGGCGAGACCGTGCTCATTGCCGGTACGGGCCTCACCATGGCCGACACGGTGATCGCCGGATGCACGGGACATCGGCGCAAGGTCGCCATTCATGCCATATCCCGGCACGGACTGCTTCCGACGCCTCAAACCTCATTCCACTCGGTCAAGGACGAACGCAGCACGCTTCTTTTCATGCGATCCGCTTCGGCTTCGCTCCTTCGCCTGTTCCGTTCAGTTCGTACGCTGTCCGAAGAAATTGAATCTCGAGGCGGTGACTGGCGCGAAGCCATTGCTTTTGTCCGCGACCTTGCGCCTGCTCTTTGGGAGCGTTTGCCCATCCGCGAACGTCGCCGATTCTTGAGGCATATTCGCCCCTACTGGGACGTTCACCGACACAGGCTTCCGAATGCCATCTGGTCCGCGTTGAATGACCTGCGCCGGGACGGCCAGTTGAATATCCATGCGGGACGCATTTTGGGACTCGAACGCGTCGACAAGCAGATCCAAGTCACCTTTCGCGCGCGTGGGCGAGTCGCGGCGACGAGCCTCCTGGTCGACCGCGTCATCAATTGCACGGGAGCCGACTACGACGTGCGACACACCCAGCAGCGCCTCTTGCGATCGCTTCTTGCGCAGGGCGTGGCAACGCGCGACCCGCTGGGCCTAGGCATCGCCACGGACGAGATGGGAGCGCTCATAACGGCCAGCGGCTATCCCGCCGCCAATATCTACTATATCGGACCAATGCTTCGAGCTGCTCACTGGGAAACGACCGCCGTCACAGAGCTGAGAGAGCACGCAGCCAGGCTCGCGCGTCATTTAGTTGATCTGGAGGATGATTGGACGACAAGGCCAGGGATCACCGGCCACCCGCTTCAGGAACCACGTCCGCAAGTGTGACGAGTTCGCGCTCGACGTCGATGAAGCGAAATTGGCGTTGCCGCCTTTCTCGCCGGGCTCACCGACTACCGCCGGGGTCCCACAGATGTGCCTAGCCCGAAGCGCTTGGAGATTCGCTGCTGATGCTGTTTGAGTGTCAACCGGCATCGAGGGTTGGACAGGTGTCTGGCGTCCAACATTGAGCATGGAAGGATGCAGCAACCTCCTTGATCGAGAAATGCCGGTGAGGTCCTGGCCAGCCTTGGGCGCCGCTTAGGCAAAAATCCCGGTCAAACTTCGACGCCTGTTTACAGTCGTCCAGCATCTGGAAGCGCGTGATCTCGCCTTCACCGATCGTCAGAATGATTGCGAAGGCTGACCGGATCATTTTGCCACTTACTCTAATCCTGGACGCGAGTTGTCCGAGAATGACCGCGCGACTTTCCTCCGCCAAGATGTCACTGGACATCAAAGTTAAAACGTTCGATCAGACGGCGGGTATCGCCAACGCAGTCTGCCGCCGCGTCGCGCCCGGCCTTCTGTCCTATCCATGGCAACGCGCCAACGTCACCTGCCACTTCAAATTGCACATCGACACCGAATAATGAGGCGACCCTCGTCAGGCGCAGCTCCTTCGCTGATGCGGGCAAGAAGCTGTTGCGTAATTCGAGGGTTTCGCTCTTGGCTCACGTTCATTCTTTCTCGATATCTTCAAGCGTGGGCTTAACCGCTTGGCCGATACCAAGCGGGGCAGTACGCGCTCAACTCTACTCGACACGCGTGCGTCGCCACAAAGCACGAAGGACAGTCGTAATCCCATCCCTGAGAAAGCGCGGGGCACCATTCTCGGCGGTGTCATACCTCAGCCTTCAGCGTATCGCGGATGAGGGCTTTCAGCTGTGCCGATCAGCGTATGCTCCCACGCACATCAATACGGACAAAGGGAAAGCTGCCATGGCCACAATCACTACTAAAGATGGGACAGAGATCTACTACAAGGACTGGGGTACAGGGCAGCCGATCGTCTTCAGCCACGGCTGGCCACTCAGCGCCGATGCCTTCGAGGATCAAATGTTTTTCCTCAGCTCGCGCGGATACCGATGCATTGCTCACGATCGCCGCGGACATGGTCGATCCAGTCAGCCCTGGGACGGAAACGACCTGGATACCTACGCGGACGACATGGCGACTTTGGTCGAAACCCTGGATCTCAAGAGCGCGATCCACGTCGGTCATTCCACCGGCGGCGGCGAAGTCGCGCGTTATATCGGGCGTCATGGCACCAAGCGGGTTGCCAAGGCCGTGCTGATCGGTGCAATTCCGCCATTGATGCTAAAGACTCCAGCCAATCCTGCGGGTACGCCGATCGAGGCCTTCGACGGGTTGCGCGCCAGCGTGGTCGCAGATCGCCCGCAATTCTGGAAGGATCTCAGTCTCCCGTTCTACGGTTACAACCGGCCCGGCGCGAAGGTCTCCGAGGGAGTACGGGAGTCGTTTGTGCTGCAAAGCATGCTGGCGGGCTTCCCGGCATCCTACTTCTGCATCAAGGCGTTCTCGGAAACGGATCTCGCCAAGGATCTCATGGAGTTCAACGTGCCTACGTTGATCCTGCACGGAGACGATGATCAGATCGTACCGATCCAGGCCTCGGCGCTCCTGTCATCAAAGATCGTGAAGGGTTCCATCTTAAAGGTGTACAAAGGCGCGCCGCACGGCATGTGCACGACCCTCAAAGACCAGGTCAACGAAGAGTTGCTCGCATTCATCAAGGCGTAGGACATCTTCAGGCTGCTCTGGTCAGTCATCGAGGGGAACTGCCGTGGCAAAGGTACTGTGCGTTCTGTACGACGATCCGGTTGATGGCTACCCGAAGTCTTATGCGCGAGACGGGATACCTAAAATCGACCGCTATCCGGGCGGACAAATGGCGCCGACGCCGAAGTCGATCGATTTCACACCGGGAAGTCTGCTCGGTAGCGTGACCGGCGAGCTCGGGCTGCGCAAATACCTCGAAAGCAATGGCCACACGCTCGTGGTCACGTCGGACAAGGACGGGCCGGATTGCAGGTTCGAGCGCGAACTTCCGGATGCAGAGATCGTCATTTCGCAGCCGTTTTGGCCGGCCTATCTAACCGCCGAGCGTGTCGCCAAGGCAAAGAAGCTCAAGCTCGCCATTACGGCGGGAATCGGGTCAGACCATGTTGACCTGCAAGCCGCGATGGACAATGAGATCACCGTCGCTGAGGTGACTTACTCCAACAGCATCAGCGTCTCTGAGCACGTCGTGATGATGATTCTGGCGCTCGTGCGTAACTATATCCCCTCTTACCAGTGGGTCGTAAAAGGCGGCTGGAACATCGCCGACTGTGTTTCACGCTCCTATGATGTGGAGGGCATGCAGATCGGCACGGTAGCCGCCGGCCGCATTGGCCTTGCAGTGCTACGTCGGCTGAAGCCTTTCGATGTCAAGTTGCACTACACCGACCGTCATCGCCTGCCTGAGAGTGTGGAGCAGGAGCTCGGACTTACGTTCCACGCGAAGGTCGAGGATATGGTGAAGGTCTGCGATGTCGTCACGATTAACGCACCGTTGCATCCGGAAACCGAGAACCTTTTCAACGCGAAGCTGCTCTCGAAGATGAAACGGGGCGCCTACTTGGTTAACACGGCCCGCGGGAAGATCTGCAACCGCGAGGATGTGGCGGCTGCCCTCAGGTCCGGACAACTGGCCGGCTATGCCGGAGACGTGTGGTTCCCGCAACCACCGCCAAAGGACCATCCATGGCGCTCGATGCCCCACCATGGGATGACACCCCATATCTCCGGCACGTCGCTTTCGGCGCAAACGCGCTACGCGGCAGGGACGCGTGAGATTCTGGAGTGCTGGTTCGAGAGAAGTCCAATCCGTGAGGAGTACCTGATCGTCGATCGCGGCAAGCTTGCTGGCGCCGGCGCGCATTCATACAGCGCGGGCGACGCCACGGGAGGCTCAGAAGAGGCCGCCAAATTCAAGACCTGACCCGCCCGCCTGAGTTCGCTAGAGAACACTCCGCGCGCGGGGTGTCGAGCTGTCTGCCCTGCGCTTCACGATTCAGATCCTGAATGGCTGCTGCTACGAGTATCCGCCGGGGAGATCTTCATGACCGCAGCGTACATTGAGCATAGACCACTGGCTTCGGACCCACAGGCGGGGAGCACTCACCACGCCGTGGTAGTCCGCGGTCAGGAAATCAAGCAGTTCAAGACACAGCGAGAGGCGGCCGAATGGGCGAAGGCACAGGGCTATAAGCCCGTGCACGTGGCCAGAGAGCGTCACCTGCAGAACAGGGACGTTCCTGATCATTGGCGGCACTACTCATAACTCGCCGATGTATCGCTGATCGCCGAGCGCATCGCGTCGCTTGGAACGCCTCGCATGGGTCCTGTCGGCGCCGCATCACGGGCGATCCCACGAAGCGTGCTCATGTGGAGCCACTGCGCCGAAAACCATCATGGCGTGTGTCTTCAGTTCGAATGCATGAAGGACTTCCCGACTTTGGGACATGCAATGCGAGTCGACTACCGCGAGGATCTGTCCGTAGTCAACTGGATCGTCGGATTTTATAGGGACGTCAAGCACATCTTGCTCGCGAAGCATCCATGTTGGCTGCGACGAGATCCAAACAAGGAGAAGCGGAATTAACAGTGGCAGCAGGAACTGTGCGTGGAAGACGGAAATCCGGAAGATTAGTGTGGAAACCGTTCGGCGCCATCTTCGCGAATGGTGGGCCTTCACACGGCAAGGGTCACTGGTTCCTGGAGATGACGAAGTCGCCCAGAGCGAAGAGCTTCCGGGTCACGAGGGAGACGGGGCTCGAACATGCGCGCAAGCTATAAAGCATTTACGTCCGACCGACAGTCAATAAGGCTACTCCCGAGGAGACAAAGCACGTGGCCAGACTTCCAGTTGCAACTCGGCTGCTGATGAGACTGGATGTGTGGGCGGTGCGCTGGACCGGTGGTTCGTTCTTTATGTGGCTCTTTGCAAGACGCGGAGGCCTAAGGAAGGATTGGCAATTAGGGAGTCGTAAGGCGGAAGCGCTTGTGCTAGTGACCAGGGGCCGCAGGACCGGCCGCCCACGCTCCGTCGTACTCCCCTACTTTACGTTCGACGATAAGACATTCGTCGTAGGCTCGAAGGGCGGAGCACATGATGATCCGGACTGGGTGCTCAATCTGCGTCAGACACCGTCGGCAACCGTCTATATCAAGCGTCGCGCAAAAACTGCAAATACGCGGATTGCAACAACAGAAGAGCGCGCGGCACTTTGGCCAAAGCTAACCGCTTTTGCCCCAACGTATGAGGGCTACCAGCGCGGGACCCGCCGCGAGATTCCCTTAGTCATCCTGGAGTGAAGCACCCCGCGCTGGGAAGGTCCACCATCTCTGCAGACGCACGACGGTGATCGGCAGCGGTCCGAATCCCTGCCGGATCGCTTCAGCATAAGCGGTAACCGACGCCTTCACCCTTGCATCATGAGGTGAGCTCGAGTCACGTATCGCGTCGGATTTTTCGTTTGTCGGCGATTCTCCCGTCCTCTTATCGTGTGACTGCGCTCTTCTTTGGACTTGGCCACCGGCCAGCCCCTGACAGGAGGTTACCACTATGCGCATTCACTACCGTAAACGTAGCGCCTTCGTCTCGGCCGCGCTGCTCGGAGCCGTGACGAGTCTGGGGGTCGCCGCGACCGCGCGAGCGGTGGACCCAGCCCCATTTACCTTCACCGCCTACAGCAACGGGGCTGGCGGAGGCGCCCTGGCGAGCGGGGAGTACGACACCGCCGCGAAGACCCTAACCGAGAGAATCCCTTACGTGATCACTGAGGCGGGCGCCCTCGACACGAATCGATGCGTGGCCTACGCGATGACCCGACAGTTCCCCGCGGCGCGCGCAGCGTGTGATGCCGCGATCAAAGACGCTCGACTGGAACGAGTCACGTTCTCGCTGTTCGGCACCGAAAAAGGCCGGCGTTACGATGCGGCGTCGGCCTATTCCAATCGCGCAGTCCTCGAGTGGCTCTCGGGAGACGGGGCAGCCGCCGAGCAGGATTTGGCGAAGGCAGAGCGGCTTGCCCCGGAGGCCGACTTTGTTGTCCGCAACCTCACGGCTCTGCACCAGCACTCAGGCGTGACGGCGGTAGCGGCGGCGAACCAATCTGCAACGCCTTTGCCATGAAAGGGAAGACGGCGAGCGGCACAGGCAGCCCTCTCAAGGCTGTAACACGGGTTCGAATCCCGTAGGGAGCGCCATAAAATCAAGCACTTGTGGACAGATCATCCTCACCGTACGGAATCTGTACGGAAAGTCGGCCAAGATTTCCGTACGGTCAGCCCTTGATCGATGAAGATGCGCATGGACTCCCGGGGGCTTCCGGACCCGCCACCAGACTACGTGTGTAGGCGCCATCCCCTTCACCACGACCGCTCATTTCACTTCAGCATCGCGCACTAGCTCTTCCGTCACGGCCTGCGCCAGAATGCCGATCAGCTGGTCCATGGCGTGTGCCCGACGCTCTTCGGCTTCGTGATCGCGCGCGCTGTGCAACGTTCGCTCATAACTACTGGTCCGGGTATTTCTGTTGAGGTCGAACGGCAAGCTCATCCAGGCTTCCCGCTTCAATGGTCTCCGGGCCGTCCTAGGAATTCCTCCCTCGCCTGAGAGTTTTGCTCTCGTGGGAGCCCTCTGCCATTCTTCTTGCCGCCTCACGTGACGGTCCGCCACAGCAAGAGGGGCAAGGCGCGCCGCGTCCCGCTGAATGCCGAGGCGAACAGTTCTTCAAAGGATTACTTGAGGGGAAGTCGCTGGGTGAGAAGCTATTCGCATTCGATGCCGGTTCACCGCGCGCCAAGATGAGTATTTCAAGGGAATGCGCCAAGCATGCGCGACGGCGAAGATTGATCCGCCCGTGGAATTTCGCCAGTTACGGACAAGTTACGGTTCCTTGCTTCTCAACGCTGACGCGCCGCTAAGCACAATCTCCGAGCTGTTGGGCCACAAAGATACCCGGATGACCCGACGACACTATGCGCATCTACTGTCGGAAAAGCTGAAGGAGACGGTGGAGGCCAGGCTCCCGCGCTTCGGCGCAGCTCAAGGGTCATGAACGTGTCTTCACACAGCAAGGGCCACAAGCCCCGTTAGGTTCCTGGTCAGACAGGCATCAGTCTTCGAATAATCGACGCTCGCACTGCAAGTGCATTCGGTCAGCGATGCTGCACATACTCGAGCAAGGAAGGCGTCATGAGCGAAAACACAATCAATCAGGCGCTTCGAACTGTAGGTTACTCCGGAAACGTCACGACGGCGCATGAGTTCCCGAGCATCGCGTCCACTCTTTGTCTCTTAATGAGCAGCAGATGTGGCATCCCGATGCGATTGAGCGGCAACTCGCTCACGCGCCCCGCAATAAGGTCCGGGCGGCGTACAATTACGCGCGAGCACCTTCCCGAGAGGCGACGCATGATACAAACGTGGGCCGACTATTTGGATAGCCTGTGTGCTCGCGTGCGCCGTGGTCCACGAGGCAAGATTGCTTCACCCTCCTCCATCGTTGACGAAGCGATTCGCTAACGATCCTGTTCACACCTCTATGACTGTCCAAGGGGCCGTATTCTTCGATGTCGACGGGGTACTCCTCGACTCGCTCCCTCAGCACCTGGCGTATTGCAGTCAAAAAGCCAAGGAGTACGGTCTCCTTGATGTGCGGGTTCCCTCCGTCCACGAATTCAAACGCCGCGTCGCCGCCGGAACACGTGTAAGCCCGATGATTAATTTCTTCCTGGCCGTCGGATTTCCACGCGAGCTCGCGGAGCGAGCTGACCACGATTACCGGCACGAATTTACGCGAGAGTTTCCATCTAAGCCGTTCCCGGGCATCGGGGAGATGTTGAAAGAGCTCCGAGCAGCCGGATTTTCACTCGGCCTGGTCACTGCGAATGTCCGTGAGAATGTTGAGCCCCCCTTGTCCGAGTACATGGCCTACTTCGACCCGCGTTGTCTCTTCTATTTCAAGCGGTCTACGGTCTACAGCGACAAGCAGGCGCATCTCCGCGAGGGTGCGAGAATCCTCCGTCTACAGCCGTCGTGGTGCACGTTCGTGGGCGATCAACCAGCTGATGCTGCAGCCGCACAATCTGCTCAGTTCAGATTCATCGGGGTATCTTACGGATGGGGCTTCCTTGAAAGCGCCGACAGCGACAGAATCGTCAATACTGTGAGTGAGATCGCTCCTCGCATTCTGGCAGACAGCACGCGGAAGCAGCGCCTCTAGGACCTGAATTCGATCGGCCCCGGATCAAAAGAAGAAATGGGCATCGACGATTTGACTGCACCGAGCGCGGAAGACGATAAGCCCGTGCGAACCACTGAAGATGACCCTCGGCTGGACTACGCGTGGAAGTGGTTCAACTTCCATGCGGAGCAGCGCACCAAGATGTTTAACTACATGCTGGTGGGCCTGGGCATTCTGGCGACGGCGATTGCCACGATGGTACAGAAGGGCCTTGCGCTTGAAGCAAGTTGCCTCAGCGCGGCGGGTGTCTTGCTGTGCATAGCTTTCTGGTTCATGGACTATCGCAACCGATACCTATACAGCCTCGCGCAGGGCGTGTTGCTACAGATCGAAACGACTCAACTGTTCCCCGGAGAGAGTGAGACCGGTATTGTTAAGGAGCTATCTCAACGCGAAGGCGGCCCGAAGCCTTGGCGAACTGGGATCGCGGGTGGTCAGCATCGGTTCTGGATGCCCTTGGTAATAATAGTCTTTGCAATTCTATTTGGATCAGCGATTGCGCTCGCCATCTACATGGGGAGTAGTCCGGACCTGCAGACGTCACCCGACAAGGCGGTCTTCATCAATGAAGCGTTCTCCCCGAGAAACGGCGACGACCCCTTGGAACCTTCGAAGGACAGCTTAGCGCTCTTCGAGACAGTCCGCTTTGGTGGATTTGCCGAAGGAATCGATAGCTTTGATTGCAAGACTTCATCGAACGCCGCCCGTGTTGAGACAATCAGCAATGCGATAAAGCGCGCGCAGACTCAAAGACTTCAGCCAATCCTGTTTCTGATCGGAGGGACTGACAGAGCCGCACTTTCGCCCGTCCTTCGTTCGCGCTTCGAGTCCAATTCTGGGCTCGCACGTGCGCGCGTAGCTGCCGTAGAGCGCTGTCTCGCGCTAAGCGGCGAGCCTGACGGTGCTACCCCAACGGTGGTTCTGCGACTTGTATCTGGTCCGTCTTATACCCCGAAATCCAGCGGCGCGCAGGACGCCGCTGCGAACGCGCTTCAGGCGCAAGACCGCGAAGTCCAGGCGTTTGTCATTGGCATGCGGGCTAACCGGTCTTCAAGTGTTAAGGATCCAAGTAGCTTCGTACTGGCGTTGATTTGGACCGTGTTGCAGCGGATTTCATTGCGGGCCTGCGGCCAATCGCAGCAGAATGGCTAGGGCGGCGCGTTGAGGATCTCACTGCGGAAGTGACGCTTAACTTTCCAGAGTGGAATCTAGAACCATAGGCAGCTACCGAAACATCGGATTGCTGCATCGCGACGACGCCGGCTTCCTCCTCGCCGTGAGATTTGTCGATAGCGACCCACAGAGTATGAAAGCATGCCCCTTCCTACAACGGCCAACCTAGTACCACTAAGGTCGAGGAGCTCCGGATGAATGCGCTAAGAATTCCCGCTCTTTCGGCTCTACCTTTGCTTATGTGCGGTTGCATCGCGATCACCCCTAAGGAAGTCAAATACGTGCAAGCAAGCGACGTGATCAATGAGCTAAAAGACGAGCTCGCTCAGATCGAAGCTCAGCCCGCGAGCGTCGCGGTTATCGTGCCCTCGGACGCCTGCGGGGTAATGCAGAACGGCCAGCGGATCGTGAAGGTTGTAGCCAAGTTTGATACGGCCGACATTGTTCTAAAGACCATCGCCACGGATGCGACCTCCGCTTTTGGATCCGTAGCAAAACTGCCCTTGGGATCGGTGCTTCTTGGCGGCTCTTTTACCTATACACACACGGATATCAAGACTCAGCAGTCGACATATTCGCTGCTGCATGTTGACGAACCCGACCTGCTGTCCGCTATTCCCACCGACTCAAGCCAAACGAACAAGCCCTTCGTTCCGGCATCCGGAGGCTACATTCCGATCTACAAGGTTGGGTCACCCACTCCCATTACAACCCTGGGAGGCACAGCCCCTGAGGGAGTGCCGCCACATCATCAGATCGCCGATGCCATTCTCGCGGCCAGGGATCAAATCTTGGCGGTCGACCACGCGCGAAAGCCGTGTGTTCTGCCCAAACAAATAAAAGTCGAAATTGATTTTCAGATCCAAGAAAAGACTGACAGCAAGGGGGACGTCGGGTTTTTGACCTTCTTAGATTTTGGAAGCGAGACCGTCCGACAGCGTGAGTTTGCGCAGTCCATGATCGTAACGTTCTCTCTCGTTGGCAGTTCTGAGGCACTCACTGGGATGTGAATATTGGCACCCAGCTGTTGAACTCATTTCTGTCTCGACTGGATTGGGCGCACCGCATCGGCAGTGAAGATGAGCGTTTACCATCTTCAGAGTCTCTCCAGGAGCCCTCCGTTAATCCGCCCGACAGTCATAAGGGCTACTCCCGAGGAGACAAAAGCACATGGCCAGACTTCCAGTTGCAACGCGGCTGCTGATGAGACTGGATGTATGGGCGGTGCGCTGGACCGGTGGTTCGTTCTTTATGTGGCTTTTTGCAAGACGCGCGGGCCTAATGAAGGAACCGCAATTAGGGAGTCGTAAGGCGCAAGCGCTTGTGCTGGTGACCAGGGGCCGCACGACCGGCCGCCCACGTTCCGTCGTACTCCCCTACTTTACGTTCGACGATAAGACGTTCGTCGTAGGCTCGAAAGGCGGAGCACATGATGATCCCGACTGGGTGCTTAATCTGCGTGAGAGACCCTCGGCAATCGTCTATATCAGGCGTCAAGCAAAGTCTGCAAACATGCGGTTTGCAACAACAGCAGAGCGCGCGGCACTTTGGCCAAAGCTAATCGCATTTGCCCCGACGTACGAGGCCTATCAGCGTGGGACCCGCCGCGAGATTCCCCTGGTGATCGTCGAATGAACACCTTCCTATCCGTCTCAAGGCTGTAACACGGGTTCTAATCCCGTAGCGAGCGCCATAAAATCCGGTACTTGCGGTCTCATCCTCACCGTACGGAATCCATACCGAGAGCCGCGCCAAGATTTCCGTACCGCCGGTCCTTGCTCACTGAAGATGCGCACGGGGCTTCCGGACCCGCCACTAGAATAAGTGCGGGGTAGGCGCCGGCCCCTTCGCCGCCGCTCATTTCACTTTAGCATCGCGCAGCAGCTCTTCCGCCACGGCCACTGCGCAAGAATGCCGATCAGCTGGTCCATGGCGTGTGCGCGACGCTGTTCGACTTCGTAATCGCCCTTTCTGTGCAACGTTCGCTCATACAACTCGTCCGGGTATTTCTGTTGAAGTCGAACGACAAGCTCATCCAGCCTTACCGCTTCGTGGTTTCTGGACCGTCCTTGAGCTCAAAGGAATTCCTCCCCCGCCGTCGGTGTCTCCCTCCGTTTTTTTGGAATACGTATCCTGGCGACGGCGTCAAGTGGGAGTTTTCGTATGGGAGTCTCGGGCGGATTGTCCGCATACTCATACAGTCCCTGAACGACCACCCTGAGTCCATCGCAATAACAGTGTTGAGCGGTTAGGATCGCCTTGGGACCAACAATAACTCCGGTACAAAGCTGTGATGTACCCTTTAACGCGACCGTGTTCGAGTATCCGGTAGTCGCCAACATCGAGCACCACCGCGGAACGAGCCTTAATCCGATCTCGAGCGTGTACTCACCCGAAGATTTCCGACGTGTGGCTCGAGAAGCCTGACGCAACGCAAGGCATTGCTCCGATCAACCTGGAAAGAAGCAGACGGACACTTGGGTTCAATTTACACTGTCGTGTATCCGACAGATTCTCGAGATGTTGGTCTCGCCCGACGTTCCGAGAGCAAAGCTGGCACGTGAACGGATGGCATTCATTTGGGGAGTTTTGCGCCCGGTGGTCTTTCAGTCTTGAAAGCTTCCTGAAATTTCTGCAGTCGAGCCGTCATTTCGCCCCTCGCCTTTGAGTCCGGCGAGGAGCGTTCGAGAGCCGCGTGCTCCGTCTGAATTGCCTCTGAGGTATGACCCATGGCGAACTGGCATTCCGCGAGCGTGTCCAGGAGATTCGCATCTTGGCGGCCCGACAGAGTGTTAGACAACTCGCTTATTGCCACGGCCTCTTTTATTTTCTCGGGGTTTGATCTTCGACGTTGCACTAAGAACCAAGCGTAAGCGTTGAGCTGCTTGGCCAACTCATATGGATTGACGGAGGTTCGCTTAACCTCAAATGCCTTGCGATACCATCTCTCAGCCGCATCGAGTTGGTTCATGTCATCGAATGCTGAACCGATATTTACTTCGGGCCAACCATCCGCTCGTCCCAGTTCGATACTTTTCTGGTAGTGCGAAATCGCCTCGGGATAACTACCACGCTGGAGCAGTGCATTGCCTAAGGTGTTCTCCAACGACTGTCCAGGGCCGAATTTATGCTCAGTTGACTCTCCTAGTCTAAGCGCATAATCGGCGCTACCCATTTCCAGGACTGCGTCTACAACTGAGTCCATGGTCTCCGTCGAGTTCGCGCCGTACCGCATCCGTCTCGCCACCAAGAGACTCAAGCTCCGGCCGGGGTCGACCCGACGATTTGCTTCCCAAAATTGATCTTCGTTAGCAAGCGGCGTTGTGCGTGTTACCGCTGCCACCGCTGAGTCAGGCGAGATCCCAAGCGGATACATCAGAAATGCAGTCGGGTCGGCATCGTCGGTGAGTGCCTGTTTGGTGGCGGTCTCGATCGACGTGTTGCGCGAGTGTGCTTCCAGGAACTTACGAGCACTGGCTAACCTCGCCGTAAGCGTTGCCCCCTTGGGCGTCTTTTCGAACGCGTCTATCCTTTCCAGGAAAGTTGCGTCGCCGGACAGCGCCATCACGGCTACAGCAAGCTCGGCGTCATCGGGCACTGCCGCGGTTAAGACTCGATCCGCCCACTCTATCTGCACGCCAGATAGCAGAAGAGGATCTTCTTCGATTGCTCGCGAATAGTCGGCAATGATCATCTGATCATCTTGTCCATCAAGAAGATCGACCACCGCCTCCTCTAGCGCCGGCCCGCACAAAAACGACTCTGGCCAAGTGTCCGCAGCAACAGCACACCCTGGACGAAACCCGCGCGGCGAGGCACCGCGCGCATCGTCGGACTTGGCCAGCTGAGCCAGTCGTTCCGCGTCTCGCTGCGAAACTGCCGCACCCGTGGCTCTTGCTTCCTTCAGAATCTTGGCGGCTTCAATAACCACACGGAGGCGAGGCTCCACCGCATCGGCAAGCAGGTCGACGTTTGTCAACATGCCGTCCGCAATGGCGCCTATCAAGCTAGCGGACCCGGTTGGCTTTCGCTTGGCGATCTCTTTCTCGAGCGTCGCTCGCACTTTTTCGAGTCGAAGCCAGGGCGGCGGGTGAGTGCCGACGAGAAGGCGCCCTAGTGTCGACTTGTCGGCGTCCGAGGCGCGTGCGTCGACGAATCGACGAAGTGCTACTCGCTCCCTCAATGTCGCGGCGGTAGGCCATTCTCCGTGATCGCGAAGATACTTGGCTTCCTCGACGAGCTGAAGACATTTAAAGAAGAATAGCGCCCCGCGTGCTTGGTATATCCAAGCGTTGCCGCCCATGATGTCCGACGAGCGTTCGTTGGCGACAGCATCAACTAGCAATCGCGCACCGATCTGGTCAGCTTCAAATTCCTGCTCCCAAGAGCGACGCAAGACGGGTACTGTATTAGCTGCTTCACCGCTTCCGGTATCAACACCATCCGTGACGCCAAGGCGAAAATTCATTGCGGGGGAAATGTGTCTCCGAATCACATGGCCGTACTCGTGCGCCATCGCAAAGAGCTCCATCCCTTGCGCGTACGCCAATACCAAGGAATCGTAGGAGGGCGCGATCGGCTGTGTTTCGGGTGGCGTCAGTTGGATGAACCCCGTTAGAGCAAGGGCGAAATCGACGCGGAGCACGGGGTCGGCTTGGATCGCCTCGCGCGCATGCGCAGGCGATCCGTCTACTTTAACCCTTTTCCCCCACTCAACTCCTACGGTAGGTAAAGTAACCTTAGTCATCTGCCATGCGAACATGGTTAGTTGCGTGTTAAATGCAACAACGCTGTCAAATTCGCCAGCTGCTGGGAACGTGTAGGCATTTATATCAGTCGTCGGCAGTGTGCCGAGTTTTGGACGCTTGGCTAAAGGTAATTTAAGTCGTGCTGTTGCAGCGGCGATACGGTCGGCGTAACCGCTCCATAACATGAATTCGCCGGGTTCCTCGTAGCATGTGGGCACCTTTTTAGTGTCCCAGTGTTTGCGCAAGTACTCGAGAGCTCCAGCATCGGACATGTGGGCCGCTCTTGAACCCGGCAAGTCCTTTCTTGCATTGAGCATCGTCCCAGTCTGACGCATAAGCTCGAGCGCCTTTTGAGGGTCGCGTAGTACGGCGAGCATTTTGAGCTGCTCGGGTGGGGACTTTTTGTAGGCGTCGAACTGAACCTTCTCAAAATATTGATATGTGGGATCGTTCGCGCACCCTTGAAATACCGCTTCCGAGGCGGCGGAGAGAGCCACGGCGCCTGGGAGAAACGCTAAGAAGAGACAAGAACGAATGACACACATATTGCATCGCCGTTGCCCGGCCACGCTCGGGGCGTCGGAGGGAATCTAGGGACGGCGAAGCGCGCCCGACTGCGCTGGTTCTTCACCGCGAAAAATCCCCCGGTGCGATCAATTCGGGCCCATCTGCCGAAGGCGAGTAACAACATCAAGACCGAGTCCCGGCCCCAGGTTTGCCAGTTTTTCAAGCTTGCCTGTGACCTGGTCACTCTCCGTGCCCTTTACCTTAAGCAGGATCGCATTGGTTAGGTCCTCTCTTTCTTGCGCACTTGGATAGGTGCATGATGCATCGGAAGGGGGGAAATGCGCCAACTCGTAAGCCTGCGTGAAGAAAATCGCAGAGCCTGTGTACCTCCGGTAAGCATCATCGTCAATCACAACAAGCGTTGCATGTCCGGAGGGTCTTGCCGGATCGCCAAACGCGACCGGCAGCGGACTTGCGCTCATGACAAGCAGTGTGGTTCCCAACAAGTTCGCGGCAAACGCATCCGCTTCCAACTCACGTTTGTGGCACGGTACAGGAGTATCCAAATGGCCGAGTGCTATGTGTCCCAGTTCGTGCGCGATCACAAACATCAGCGCGCCGTAGTACCGACTCTCTACTGGTTTGAGCTGCTGTGAAACGTCAACCAGATCAGTGTACGTGCCAAGAGCGTTAGCATTTTCTAGAGACAGGTTTGCAGCTCCCACACGCGGAGACTGGACAGGAACTAAATTTAGGAACGCTAGATTTTCGAGATCTCGGCGAGCTTCCTGCAGCCCCGCTACCTGCTTGGTCCGCTCCCAATTTGCTATTGCAGGGAGGCCCTCGTTTATGCTTGCTTGAAGATTTGCCTGAATGAGTTTCATAGTGACGGTAATGTCGGGGTGCATACCCCCCCCAGGCTGCGGTGCCAGCTGCGAAAATGCGCCAGCTTGGGTGCTGTCAATCACATGAAATGTCGTCGTGCGCACCTCGCGCGGCTTGATGCCCAAGTTCTCCGCAATGACACTCCCTCTCTTTGCCACAAGCGGAACCAGCAGAGCCCCGAGCGCGCCGACTTCGTCTTGCAAAGCGTTCACTTTGACTTCGGCATTTCCAAGCGTCTGTCCATCAACCGCAGGGACATCTATCAGGTCGGCATTTTTAAAGACCAAGCCTTGTAACAAGTCCTGACGGAGACCCCTTGGGGTCTCCCCCAAATCCAAAAGTGTGAAATCTCGGTGCCATCGATCCTTGAAGTGGCCAGTCTGCATCACTTGCGCGGCAGCTTTGTTGCCAAAAGCGTTAGCGATGTCAATGGCATTCTTATGAGCCGCTCCAAAGCTACGTCGAGGGTTTGCCCCTGCCGCAAGCAGCACTGCGACGATATCCGGTGAGCCCTCGAAAGCAGCGGCCTCCAGGGCCCCACCACTCGTAGTGCTTGCAATTGCAACATTAGCTCCTGCAGCAAGTAGTTGCTTAACCGCTTCCTTATGTCCAAAGCGAGCGGCGGAGATTAGTGCTGTGTTGCCGTCTGTGTCCGTCGCGTCTAGGGCCGCGTGACTGCTGATGAGC
Organism: uncultured Acidobacteriaceae bacterium; assembly: GCA_964407505.1. GTDB lineage: Bacteria > Acidobacteriota > Terriglobia > Terriglobales > Acidobacteriaceae > Sulfotelmatobacter. The sequence continues at coordinate 44,958 of CAYOVU010000115.1, forward strand.
TTGCTTACTATCGTAGGGAAGCCCCAGCGTGCGGCCTCGATCAAGGCTGTATGACCGGTGCTGCTCTCATCGGGCAAGGCGCCACTTATGGAATTCGGGAATCCTGGCATCGACTGTGCGCATAAGTGTACCGCTGGAACTTTCCCGATGTTCCCGTCAGCGTCGCGCAGATTCGGGTCGGCGTGTGCATTCAGCAGCAGTTCGACAATATTGCTGCAACCGAACCGAGACGCAGCTACTACGGGGGGGAATCCACCACCAGCAGACGAGGCCGCAAAATCTGGGTTTGCTCCGGCCGCAAGCAGGCGCGTTACCGTGGCTGCATCCCCATTCCATACTGCTTCGCCCAGTGCCTTGGCGCCTTCCGGGTAGTCCCCCGCTGTCACTTCCTTTACAGTCCCATTGGGATCAATGGGGGAGCGCCCGAGAACCGATCCAAGGACCAGTATTCCGGCAGCAAGACAGAATTTATGCACGGTCATAAACCCGCCGTGAGTGGGCGTTGCCGTAGCAAACGCGGTTCACCTTGAAGTCGACCGGCTTCGATTCTATCGCCAAACAAAACCGAATCAAAACAAGTGCGCAGTCCTTCGCACGAAGTGTTCGAAGCAACTAGGAACAGGACAACATGAAACCAATCAGTCGACATTCTTCGCACCAACGCCCTGGGGAAGGGGAGTCTCGCCGAGTGACGCACTTGCCGGTCGTGGTCCTCGCGATGGCATTCGCGCTGGCCTTACGCATGTCAATAGGCGCTTTCCCCGCCGGCGCGACGACGGCGAACCCTGAAACACCCAGCGCCAACGAGCGGCTCCTTACGCTGATTGATCGAACGGAAATGAAAGACGCGTCGTCACTGCTCAGGTTACTGCAGGACCCCGACGCTTCTGCGATTCTTGGCGAAAACAAGGCAGGGGCCACGGGACTGGATCCGACGGTACGCCAATTCGCAGCCGCGGAGATCGCAGTTCGTGAGGGTCGGTGCAACGACGCCTTGGCAGCCTTGGGCGTGCAAGGGGCAACTCCTACGCTTGCCTCGCGAGACGAGTCCATGCTTCGTTCCGACAGCGCTCTAGAGTTCGCGATCATTGACGCTCTTATTGTCTGTGGCCGCTCGCGCGAGGCCGTCGCGCTATCGGATCAGCTCAGGCGACAGGTGCCAGCCGCACCGGCTATTAGGATTAAAGACTCTTCTCACCGGAGTCCCACGGACCCCATGGATGATCGCGCATCGGCGAACTGGGTGAGAGCACGGCTAGTGGCTGCTCGAGCGCAATTCTCGGCAGGCAATTTGGGCCTCGCGCGCGACACCTTGCTGGAGATCGATCGCGCCTATCCTCAGTGGAAGGGATTCTCCCAAGAAACGATTGACTATTTCGCGCTTTTCGGTGCGCTTAATGAATTTATCGGGGACCTGGACCGAGCCACAGAGTTTCTTCTGAGCGCCCAAGCACTATCGAAACAGCTTAGTGGTAGGGACTCATACAAGACGTGCGAACTTGAGCTTGCGCTCGCGGAAGTCAGCATCATCAAGGTGGCCGACAAGCAACGGCCTGACACGGGCGGGCCGTCTACCGCCAGCACGCCAGAGGAGGTTTCTGGATTGCTTCAGAGTGCGGACGATCGGTTGCAGCGTCTTCCCGGAGCGCTAAACCTACGGGTCAAGCTTCTGCAGTTAAAAGCCAGCGCTAATATTGCACCCGCGTTGCCGTATCTAGATCTAAGTCGCGAGATGTCGGCTGAGCGGCAACAGTATATTGACGCTCTAGCACTTCTAGGTTCAGCAGAAGAGATGGGGACACGCGGCGGCTTGTTGAATGCGCTGGTCATCGCGGAGATCAGAGGCTCGCGAGCTTTGGCAGAGTTACGACTAGGGAAGACTGACGCGGCTATCGCAGATGCCACTGCTACGACGCAGGACTTAGACCAAGCGCTGGGTTCGGACGACCCGCTGCGCATCGCATTTTTTGTCTTAGAGAGCGAGATTCTAAAAAACACTTCCACGTCGAAACCTGGCCAAGCGCGTATGCGGTACTTAGTGGATGAGTCTCGGCGACTCGCAGGAATGAGCCTAAAACAATGGATCGCTAATAATTCGACGCCGAGAGAGAGACTAATGTACTCGAATAGCTATGTCATAAGAGCGAGTCTGCAGAGATTGATCGCAAGTCATCCTTCAACGGATACTCGCGCGGAATATGAGGCCCTTTTAGCAATCAAGGGATCGGCATATCGCGCACAGCGGTATGCCCTGCAAGGCGCTCTTTCCGGCGGGTCACATGGAGAAGACGACCTCAAGACGCTCCGCAGGACCCAGAGCGACGAAACGCAGGAAGTCTATCTTTCGGGCAGGACTTCCGCCGACCCGACGGGTTTCGATTATGTCTATCCGGCAAGAACCACGAAGGCCTGGCGGCGGCTGAGTCAAGACTTCCTGTCGCCTGCGGTGGTCGACTCTCTGATGTCGGTACGCCTGCAGGACATCCAACACGCGCTGGAGGCCAGCGATGTTGTCGTTGATTTCTTCCCGGTCGAGATGCCAGGGGAGGAACTCGTTATAGCGTACGTTTATGGAAGTAGCGGGGATCCTGTGCGCGTTTCGATATCTGGTCGCGCCTGGATCAAAAGCTTGGAGCACGTGGGAGTACTTGTCACAATAAACTCCCGGCCGTTGGAGGACGAAGAAGTCCGTCAGGGGGTCGACCTAGCTTCTAAGCAAGCATGGGCATCCATCGAAGCTGCTATCGGCAAGGTAAACAAGCGAGCCCAGACGTTGTACATCGTGCCCGCCGAGATTCTTACGGCTATACCATTTGAGTTGTTGTCGACTGATAGTGCGAATACGTCCTTCGTCGGGGATAAATATGACGTCGCCTACCTGACAAGCGCCACAGACCTAGCGCGTCAGCAGCCCGCCGCTACAGCGCAAGGGACTAACGTACTCACCATTTCGGACGTGAACTACGGGGCAAACGAGGGATTGGGGGGAATTTTCGCTGGGAGCGGTCCGCGAGCCCTAAGGTTCGAACCTCTGACGTGTTCGGCGAAGGAGGCTACTGATATCAGCGGCATCCTTACTGGAGCTGGTTTTCCAGCTCCAGACAGCCAATCGCAGACAAATGCGACGGCATCCGCGGTCAGCACCAAGATTGGACAGTATGACTTAGTGCATTTTGCAACGCGTGCACTCGCGTTCGATACATCGTACTTGTCCGAGCTCTACACGCTCAACGGACGCCAGCCAAACTACAACTTTTCTGGACCTGGCGAGGGACCGGACGCAGTGGTCGAAGGAAGCCTCGGGGCGGGTCAATGGACCTTTACCGGCCCCGGCGCGGAGTTCGATCCTCTGGTCGGTGTCGCGATTGTCCTCGCCAACGCGAATCGTCATGACACGAATAACTTTGGCTTCCTCTCGGCATCCGATATCGCGCTGTTAGATCTGCGACGCGTGAAGCTGGTTGTGCTTTCAGCATGCGAAACAACCGTGGGCGCGCACTTCTCCAATGCGGGTTTGCGTGGCGCAACCGTTGCCTTTGCTTACGCTGGTGCACAGCAAGTCGTCGGCGGCAGGTTCGACGTGGGGGATACTGGAACGGAGATGTTCACGCGGTTCATGTACCAAGCCTTGGTTGCCGGCGAGAATCCCGCTGCGGCGCTTCGTATCGCGAGGAAGGCCATGCGTACGGAGGTGGACTCGAGCGGCAACTATTCCCTCAGGCCTCCAAAGCTCTGGGTGTCTTTTGTAACCTACGGCCCGCAAGCGCCAGTCTTTTCACCGCGCCAACAGCAGCGTTGACAGGGTCGAGGCGCTCGCCGAGCGCCCCCACCGCGGTCGCGACGCTTCGGCCGTATGCGTTGCGGGGGGCACTGTTGTTCATGCAGTGCCTAGAGATTGAGGACACGGCGGCGACCGTGGAACGGGATGGAAAGTTGCCGCCGAAGATAACCCAGGAGGCAAAGGACGCACTGCGGAAATTTGCCAACGGTAAGATGTCTAGGCAGGAGGCCGCCAAAGCCGTTGGGTCGACACTACGGATCCATCCTCCGCCGTGGCTACGGATCGAAAGACTCAGCAGGCGATATTGACGGTCAAAACCGATACGCACGCGACCCGCCCAGGTTGCTCAGATGGCGGACGCCTTACTCGAGAGCACGAGTATATTTGGCGCAATGGCGCGCCGTGATCTGCCGCGCCGCGTTAAGTGCGTACCAGGGATACCCTGTCGTCGGTGAACGGCCACGCAAGGCCAATGAAGCCGTCCTTATCTCAAGCCACATAGGCGAACCTGGCGGGAGTATTTTCGCGATTTGCTCGAGTTTTCGGAATAAGGCCTTCTAATACCAGCTGGTTGATTTAATTGGAATAAAGTGTGCTTCCCGCGCCAAACGGAGGTCATACGACACCTCGGCACCCAAAAAAAGGACGCTCCAAGACTAGTTTGCTTAACCGATGTCCTGCAACGAAGGGGCCATATTGGCGTTTGGAGAATATACTCCGTGGCGCGTCGCAAGAGGGAAACGACGGTTAATTTGTGCCCGTCCTAGCTTCTTGTGATACCCGAGTGAGTCCGGCACCGCTCAACGGATCACATGAGTGGACGGTCAACCGATAAGAGACTTTCTTTTGATTTGGTTGGGGAGGCGCCTCCGATATCAGAGCCGGTAAAAACCGGTCGGCTGCTCGCAGTAGAGCCCACTTATCAATTCATGCAGCAGTGATAGATCCAGGCGTGGATATGCACCAACACAGATGGTTGTCCCGAAAATTCGTTTAAAGACAATAATTACCGGGAGTAATGACTATGAAGCGCGTGTTGATGGCCCTCTATCTGGTTCTCGTCGCTACCGGTGTGCACGCTGAAGACCCAACGAAGACGTGGCTTGAGATCATAAAGACCTGCAACCCATCCCAGACTATTGGAAGCCACGTGCTCTTCTTCGGGCTCTCGGGCGGTCTTGGCCCAGGGAGCGTATGGCGATTAGCTGATGATAAGTCACTACGCATACAGTTTGACCTCTCTGACCCGTTTCCGGACCCGCCCGATCAGAGCAAGATGATCCATCCTGGAGGAACAGTCGTGTGTGTAGCCGATACCACTCGCGACTGGAACGTGAAGTTTGGTTTACCATTTTCATTGAGCGCGGACTCGATATCTGCCCAGATTGGCGCTGTCCTGGGCTCGGCGAAGCGTGTCCAGATTTCGATCAAGGGCGCGAGCATAGACCTGTTGAAAGAAGGGATGTGGACAAGCTCGTTCCAAGCGCTACCCTTGACCAACCCGTTCGTGATGATATTGAGGAACCAATCAAACCTACTGCTCGCAGAAAACGTAGTTAAGGTCACAGGACTAACTGTAACCTTTTCCTACGACACCGCCCTGTCGGGGGACATTCAACTAAAGTTCAAGAACAAATCCATTACCATCGCCGATCCAGGAACCAGTACAAGTAGCCCTGCGTCCGGCGCAAGCAGCTCACATTCTGCTTCACCACCTGGAAAATCTAGCGGTTCCACGGGATCCACAGGCTCGGGATCCACAGGCTCGGGATCCACAAGCGCAGGGTCCTCGGGGATCGGTTCGGCCGCTGCAGGCTCGGCCTGTTCAAAGCCGCTGGACAGCAGCAGCAGCAGCCCAGCTGCCAACACGACACCCGCGAGTGGCGGGGGACTCACACTCCACGGGGACATAACCAACAATAAGCAGATCGTTCTCTGCGCGGACGGACCTTTCTACGTGCTCGCCGAATATAGCCGGGTTGTAGGTACGATACCTGTCGGAATCGCGCCAGGTGCCGGACTCACGATACTTGTAACGCCATTGACGACCCCGTTCGCCAGCGGAACCACCGTTAACCGAAGCCAGCGGTAACCCGAGAAGCCGCCTTTCTTCACTGCTCCATTCCGACATTGAATCGCGCTGTGACGGAGCAGCACGTCGCTGTCCGCCGAGCATTTTTCAAAGGCTGCTAGCGTGGTGATCCGTATTAACTTTACTCATCTCGACGTCCCCTCATTCGCACAACGTCCCACGGGTAGCCTGGAGTGGCTGTGAGCAGTTTTGAGTAGCTCACTGTGCCAAATTTGTGCCGAATAACAAAGGAATTTACTGAGAATTGGGTGTCATTATCACCGGAACCCTTGAAGCCACGCCTCCGACCAGGGCGTAAGCCCACCCCGACTGACCGCTATTTGGCAATGCTCTTGTCAACACCTATGAAGTGAAAGCTAAGAGCTGTGCTGTAAGCGCGAATGTCTCGGATCACGTGATAAAGGGGCCAGTCCTCAAGACAGAAACGCACCTCGCTTCTCGTCTCCAACGCAAACTCCAGGCAGGACGCCGCGATTAGGGCATCGGCACTTTGAATATTCTTGCGCTTTTCAACTCCGGCAAACCGCAAAAGTTGACGAGCCCTAAGAACGTCGCGTTGTGTAGCATTTCTAATGAGAAGCCGCTCCTCAGCCACATCCCTCCAAAATGCCTGATCGAGAGCCACATACGTTGACAGCGAAAGTCCATTCTTGCGGCAATGCTTCCCAAGCGCATTTGCGATTTCGAGCACCGTTAGGTCCGATACCCAACATCGGTTGCGCGAATCGCTAATCGTCTTGCGTATGCCTCGAGACTTAGGCCCGTCAATGTAGCGATGTTGTAGCGCAGACGTATCGAAGAAGTAGATCATCGAGTACCGGTGCTTTAGCGCCTGTGGTGGCGCATCCCCTTCTCCGCACGCTTTATTTGGGAACTCTTCTTCTTCGCTTTCAGATTTCGATCCGCAATCTGCTTCCAATCGCGGTCCTCGCTCTGCTCGAGTAACTTTCGTACGACGTCGACGAGCTTTGCGTTGTCTAACGGTTTGTGAAGGTACACGTCAGCCTCAATGCTATCGCGCAGCTCCACACCGATTTCCTCTTCCGATACTTCACTATCGATCTTCCCCGACACAACTATTGATCGAATTGTCGCCTGACAGCCTCGTAGCTCATTCAAAAGCGCGATCCCCGTCATTTCGGGCATGATGTAATCCAGTACGACCAAGTCGAACATATGGTCTGCCGACATCGCGATGGCATCGGCCGCACTCGCCGCCTGCTTTACGCTGTGACCCGCGAGCTTTAGCGCTCGTGCCAAGGCATTCAATACATCCGGCTCGTCGTCAACAATCAATATATTCGCCATGACGCGTTCCTCTAGCCCTCCGGAAGAAGCATCCAAAAACGAGCGCCACTTCCAGGCGGCGATTCAAAGCCCACTTCTCCGCCGTGCGACTCAACAATTGTCTTGCAGTAGTACAACCCAACGCCCATGCCGCCCGTCTTCTGCGTCGCAAACTTCTTAAAGATCTGCGGCTTAAGATTGGCTGCGATCCCGTCTCCGTTATCTGATACCTCAAGATAGTGCCCTTTTGTTTTCCGCTTCAATGTCACGGTTACCTTTCCCTTTCGCTTTGAAGCCTCGAGAGCCTCCAGGGAATTTTGCAGATAATTTATTAGCACAGTAAGGACGGCGAACTGATTGACGGTTCCCGCTTGCCGGCTCGGTGCCTGAACTTCGATTGTTACACCAACAGCGCTAGCTCGAGGCCGAATTAGGTCGACCTCTTTCCTTACCAGATCGGCAAGATCACAAGCTGATTTTTCCGTCACGCTGCCTTTCGCGATATCGGATACCAACGAAATGTTCTTGTCGATACGCGAGACTCCACGATCGATCGATGCCTGCGCTTCAGAAATATCTGTGTCGTTTACACCTAGCTGACCAAGCCGCGTATTGATATTGGCGGCTTCCGAACGTATGGCTTGGAGCGGTTGCCGCAATTCATGGGCCAAACCGAAAGACATTACCCCAAGAGTGTGAAGACGCGCCTGTTCAACTTCAATTGCTTGGCGACGCCGATTCTCCTTCCATCTCGGCTCCGCACGCGAGCGCAGCAACTCTTCCAGAGCATCGAGCTGCGCCCGCAAGACAGTCACAAGACTTCGAGCAGTGACGCTATCGAGAAGCGCTTGACGACTGGTCGTATCACTAAGATCTGGGTTCGCGGTTCTCGAGATCTCGACGAATCCGAACAGTCGACTGGGGACGACATGTGCGTGGCCAGCACGCTTAGCTCGCTTTTCTGCGATGTGCAACCAGTCAGCCGTCCTTGACCCAAACGGCTCGATCCTAAATCCATCCCGATATACACGCACTCCAGGCTCTAAGCCCTTAGCTGCCTTCTTATTCGGACGCTTGTCGAAATGAAGAAACTGAGCCCGCAGCCCGCGTAGGCGAGCTAGGTCTTCGACGCTGCCGGTACGCTCATCTGTAACTGGTGCCTTCTGACCCTTTCGCCTCACGACTCGATGAATTCTGTCCCCTACAACCGAAACGGTCATGACAAGATCAGCATCGGGCACGAGTGGCTCCAGCTTATGTTCGACCACCGTCCCATGCTGGTTTCCCGCCTCCAACGTAATCGAGAAATTCTTTGGCGGATCAAATGGATTGAGAAGGTCACTAAGTCCGACACCCAAGCTGCTGAGGCGCTGGGTATCCCACTTTGCTCGCAGTCCGGAAATTTCTAGTACCGTTCCGTTTGCTCTAAGTGCAAATCGCGCGGACTCCGTGATGTCATATACGGCATCAACTTCGTTGAACTTCTTGCGCCGATCATCGAAATCTCTCCAATCGATGGCGAGATGCAAAGTCTCAGGAGACTTCTTCGTCTTGGTGAAAACGTCCAGTCTTTCGCCAAGTTTATCTGCTGCAAATCGCCCAATCCCTTTCTCTCCCGTCGGTACGCGTTTCCCTCTGGCAATTTCCTCTGGGCGCTCACTATAGCCAGCGACCATGAATAGCCGCCCGACATCCTCTTCGGACATTCCGGACCCATCGTCAGTGATTCGAATCAGCCCAGGACGCCTCTCAGCCTCCGGACGGATCAGAACTCGGACATGTCGGGCTTGTGAATCGTACGAATTCTTAACCAGCTCCACGATCGCCATCTCGTCGTTCGGAATTAGCTCGCGACCCAAAAGCCGCTGGAGATTAGCGGAAGCCTCGAACGAGACGCGTTTCTTGGCACTCATATTCAGTTCTTCCTGAGAACCAGCAGCGAATCGCGCAAGAAGTGATTGCCCGCCAACCTTCGCTGAAGCGGGCGCGCGACGATTAAGTGTTCAACACTAAAGCCCACTTCTTGACCCAAGCACGCAAGAATTAAATCGGTGGGCACAAGGTACGGCCTCTCGATGCCCCCGTGCAGTGAATTGCCTACTACATAAACCGCTCGTGCCCCGCGTTTCAAAACCCCATAGTGCGCTTTCAAACTACGCCATGTGTCGTACACGTAGCCCAGCAGCACTTTGCTTCGACCTCTTCCATGTTCACGATCGAGGCTCGCCGCGCGGCGGATTACAATACCGAGCAGCTCGGACAACAGGCCGTTCGCAATAACTCGCGCGAATTCCTTGTCATGCGGCTCTGCGACAGCGTCTACCACCCTGCAGGTGGGGTGACTCCTATATGTTGCCTTACGGAGCTCAAGAAATTCGCCTGCATCGTCAACGAACCCGAGGAGCCACAGTTCCAACTTATAGATTTCGTTGTAATCGATGTTATTGGGGTACGGAGGTGATGTAAGAATCAGATCCACAGTCCGCGCGGGAACTTCAGCTAAGGCGCGGCCGTCTCCCAAAAACACTTTGGCGATTCCTACCTTACGATGACTCTGTCGCAGAGCCTCGATGTCGCGCGCCATCATTTCCCATCGAGCCGCCAGCAATTGCTGAAGATTCGTTCGTGGCTTCTTCACAAGCCGTAAAGCGCGGCCGTCTCGCCGCACTTTACTGACCACTTCGATGCACGAGGCTAGGCCTACCATGAGCACGTCGCATTCTATCGAGGGCGCAAGTGACACAAGACGCTCCCGGATTGAGACGATCTCCCCCGCCACGCGCTTTGCTATACAGCGCCCCGTCCTGATGCTAGACAGATCTGGAAGGGAGTAACCTTCAGCGTCCGGGGGACGTGACAACACACACGCCGCTAGCTGTCGCACTCGGGCAGGGTTCGCCTGCGACCAAGAAACCTTCGTTCGCGCGACGAATGCGGAAAACGGATTGCATTCGATGCCCGCAGCGCTCACAGCAAACGGACTGTCGGCTAGAAGCTGAGATGACACAAGACTCGTTCCGACGCCGCAAAACGGATCCAACAACGACATCTGCGACGCTCGTGCAAGACGCAGCTCGCTATGCTTCAACAGGTACGACAGTAGGTCCGCGGAGAATGCCTCTTTGTACTTGAACCAGCCGTGAACGGGTAAGCCATCATTTCCATTGGGTACGACCAAAGCCCCGTACTCGCGATCCGCTCTAAATGGAAGCTTCGCTTCGGCCCGTGCAAATGCCCTGAGCTCAGGAAGCTTGCGACGAGAAATCACGAGTCGCCGGGCTCATGCACTCTTAGTGCGTAGCGCTTGATTCTTTTCACATCCGCCTCGCTGAAGAGACGCCACCCATTTCTGTCGCGTGTAACTTCACTCACCTTGCCGCTCAGGAGCCAACGCTTCAAAGTAATTGGCGCCACACCAACTTTTGCGGCGGCCGACTTTAGGGTAAGCATCTGTCGCGGATTACTTGCCATCGTCTAATCGTATACGTATCGACCCGTATCAGCAATACCAAGCTTAGACCGATTGAACGGCTGCGATATGTGTCGCTCGGCAATTGGCTATGGCGTGCACCGCGAGCGTGGAGTCGCGCTAGCGCGTTCGCGGCTCGTGGCGATCCTTTGCGATCTGACGGCCGCCTCACGTTTCTCGGTCAGTTGTATTGAGGCCCTTCGCGAGTCGAAAGGCCTCGTCAGCGATTGCAGACTCGCCCTGTTGCGCCAGGATCTCTGAGACTGCTCGCCAACCTGCTCCACGGCGGCTCGTGTCGCTGCCAGAGTCTGCCTTCCTGACCCCTCACGCTGTCGCTGCTCGGCCAGCGCTCGACCCGCCAATCCGCCGCGGTCATACATATACTAGGCGCGCCTCGCCGCGTCGCACGGTAGATACCATCGGACTTCGAGTTTGCGATCTGTCCGCGAACCGCTTGTTCCGCTGCATTCGCATCGACGCCCTGTTGTCGGAGCCGGCGTGCGAATTCGCGTCTCCAGCCCGGAGCGTCGCTTTTCGAATGTTCAGCCTGACCCCCACCGCCTCCACTACCTTCCTTGGGGGCGTCCCCGGAGGCATCGAGAACAGGACCTTGTGGACCAGCTTGGGGAGCTGTGCGACTCAGCCCCGAGCCTAACGACGAGGTCGGCCATTGCTCCCGGATGTCCAGATCCCAATCCTTGAGCGGCGCCTCCGCATCCTTACCCCGGATCTCCTGGCCGACGTCCGTGTCGATCGTCACGTCGCCCTTTCGGCTCAGGTAGCGAAATGCCTACGCACGGCCTTCAAGTCCTGCGCTCCGCGACTCAGTACTTTGACCATGACCTCGGGCGACCGACGGACTGTCCGAGCAATCGCCTAGATCTCCTCTTGGACCAAGCGACCGCTCTGCCTGGACCTCGCCGGCGTAGCTGACGATGTCCAGCAGCATGCCGGGTTCGGAACTATGCCGAGTGGCTTTCATGTTCGTGGCCCCCGTGGCTGATTTCTCGGGTGTCCTGTACTCGATGGGTTAGCGCCACTCGGCATAGTCCGCAGCTCCTACAGTGCGCTCAGGAAAGCCAAGA
>CAYOVU010000116.1:0-8352 GCA_964407505.1 uncultured Acidobacteriaceae bacterium
GTCAGGCATCGCGGCGATCCAACGAAACACGAACGGCAACTGGGCGACATTCAGCAACTGCCCTTTCGCCTGATCCTCCAACTGCACACCTTTAGTCCACGCCTTGATCGGAACACCCTGCCCGCCGTGGATAACGTTGTAAGTTTCGCCTGACATGATCGTCTCTCCTTCCGTCCCCTGCTAAAGCAAGCTTGGGGCCAAAGTACGTCCAGAGGCAAGTGACTGAAGAATCGAGTCTTACACGAACTCGATGAATATTCGCTTCCAATTTCTTAGCTCTTGAGATAAATACTTATCTTAATGGATAAGATAGACCGCAAGATCGCAACGATAGGCCTGCTCGGCACGACCCTCGATCTAGGAAAGCATCCAGACCGATGGCAGAACTGGCGCCCTACAGTTTCCCTGTGCAGGCAGCCTGACCTGATTGTTCATCGTTTCGAACTACTACACGGAAAGCGTGATCTTTCGCTCGCCAAGACGATTAAGAGTGACATCCGAACGGTGTCACCAGAAACCGAAGTCCGTTTGCATCAGATTGAGTTTCGCGACCCCTGGGACTTCGAAGAAGTCTATGAGACCCTTTTTCAGTTCGCGCGCGGCTACCCCTTTGATACGGATTCGGAAGACTATCTCATCCACATCACGACCGGCACCCACGTCGCGCAAATATGTTTGTTCCTCCTGGTTGAAGCACGGTATGTGCCCGGTAGGCTTGTACAGTGTTCGCCAGAGCGGGACCGAAGCTCCCCCGGCACGGTCAAGATCATCGATCTCGATCTATCCAAATATGACCGGATCGCTTCGCGGTTTCGCCAGGAGCAGCGAGAAGGAATTTCGTATCTGAAGGGAGGGATCGACACGCGCAATGCGGCCTTCAACCGGCTCATTGAACGAATCGAGCAGGTGGCGATCTCCACGCGCGATCCTCTATTGCTGATGGGGCCCACTGGCGCGGGCAAGTCCCTGCTCGCGCGCCGAATCTACGAACTGAAAAAGGCGCGCCGATCACTAGAAGGAATCTTTGTGGATGTGAACTGCGCTACGATCCGCGGCGACGCTGCGATGTCTGCGCTCTTCGGCCATGTGAAAGGAGCCTTCACTGGTGCTCAGAAAGATCGTGCCGGTCTGCTCCGTGCAGCTGATAAAGGCGTCCTCTTTCTCGACGAGATCGGCGAACTCGGCATTGACGAGCAGGCGATGTTGCTGAGGGCTCTTGAGGAAAAGACATTTCTGCCGCTGGGTTCAGACGAAGAAGCGCACAGCGATTTCCAGCTCATCGCCGGCACAAACCGTGACTTATTTGCAGCCGTGCGCGAGGGGAAATTTCGCGACGATTTGCTGGCTCGAATCAATCTCTGGACATTCGTAATGCCGGGTCTGAAGAACCGCACCGAGGACATCGAACCCAACCTCGATTTCGAACTGGATCGCTTCGCGGAGAAAGCAGGTCGCCGTGTGACCTTTAGCAAGGAAGGTCGGGAAAAGTTCTTAGAGTTCGCTCTGACGCCTGCAGCGTCGTGGGCGGGCAATTTCCGTGATCTGAATGCGGCTGTCGCCCGCATGGCAACGCTCGCGCCAGGCGGGCGTATCTCCACTCAAGTGGTGGATGAGGAAGCTAGCAGGCTTTCTATGGCTTGGCACAAGCCCGAGACACGTCAACATCATGACGAGCTTGGACGATTCCTCACCACGAAGCAACTCGAAGAAATCGATCTCTTCGATCGGGCACAGTTGGCGTTTGTGATCGACGTTTGCAAGCAGAGTCGTTCCCTTTCAGAGGCAGGACGTACTCTCTACGGCGCCTCTCGCGCCCGCAAATCCTTGTCGAATGATGCCGACAGGCTTCGAAAGTACTTGGTGCGCTTCGGCATTGAGTTCTCCCGAATTCGCTAACTCGCTTGATCTCGAATTTCGAACAGCGCTAGCGTCGGGCTGTGCTCACGATTCGCGCAATGGCCGGCGGGGAGGGATATGCCCAGAGACATCTCCAACAGAGTGACTACTACGATCAAAAGCGTACCGTCCAAGGCCAGTGGCATGGTCGGGGCGCTGAGCTGCTAGGCCTATCAAGAAAGGTAACATCCGAGGATTTCGAATCGCTCCGGCAGGGACTCGACCCCTCCACGGGCGAATTTCTCCGGCAGCGCCAAGGCGCCGATCGCATCTCCGCCGATGGAGCCGAGCAAAGCAAGGCACGGTCACTCTATGACATGACGTTCTCGGCGCCAAAGTCAGTTTCTGTCATGGCAATTGTGGGCGGCGACGAGAGATTGATTGCCGCGCACGAGACTGCTGTTCGCGAAACACTGCGGGAGGCGGAGAGATACGCTGCCACTCGGGTTCGCCTGGCTGGCCTTAACGAAATCGAACGACCGGGAACTGGGTCGTGGCTGCCTACACGCATGACACAAGCCGCGAACTTGATCCGCAGCTGCACACGCATGCGGTGGCTGCCAACCTTACCTACGATGGGACAGAGGCTCGATGGAAGGCACTGCAAGCGTCAGGCTTGTATGAGCGCCGTAGCTATCTCACCGAGGTCTATCGGAATGCACTAGCTCGCGAAGTGTGCGGCCTGGGTTACGAAATTGAAAATCGTCGCGACTTTGCCGGCAAAAATAGGGGATTTGAAATCGCCGGCGTGTCCCGGGAGATCCTCGACAGCTACAGTCGGCGAAGTGCACAGCGAGATGCCGCGATTGAGGAATTCACTCAGAAGCGTGGGCGTGCTCCAACTGATCGCGGTCCTTATCCGTGAGACGCGGGCAGACAAACTTCAGGCGATTTCGACAGAGCAGGTCCGGTGTCGCCAGTTGGAGAGACTAACTCCCGACCAGCGAAACATGCTTGGCAGCCTACGCGAAGAAGCACTAAAGCAGAGTTTACCGGTACGAATCGAGCATCGGGTGGCTGAAACATCACTCGGGCACGCACAAGAACATATCTTCGAACGATTGTCAGTCGCCAAAGAACACGAGATTCTGACTGTGGCGCTCCGACATGGCCGTGGACAAGTCGAATTGTCGGCTCTCCAGGGCATCCTTTCCCGAGAACGTACAAGCGGAAATCTAGTTGGTGCCGGTGACGAGATCGCAACGCAAGCGAGCCTCCTCAGGGAACGCGACATAGTGGCGGTCGTCAACCGCGGACTAGACCGATATGACCGACTCGGGGACAGCAGGCACTTTGAAGCGGCGCCCCAACTGCGGGACGAGCAAAAACGGGCAGTCGAGACGGTTTTGAATTCCACCCACTTGGCAATCAATGTCCGAGGAGCAGCCGGAACCGGTAAGACAGCGACGCTCCGTGAAATTGACGGTGCGCTGAGGGAAACCGGAACACAAGTTGTGGCTGTTGCCCCGACTCGTAGTGCCGTTGACGAATTGCAGAAAGTCGGCTTTCGTGACGCGATGACTGTTTCCCGGTTGTTGGAAGATCAGGAGTCCCAGCGCTCGCTGCCAAGGCAGGTTCTGATCGTTGATGAAGCAGGCATGGTTTCTGGCCGCCAGATGCATGACCTCCTCCATCTCGCTGAGGATCACCGCGCGAGGATTGTATTTTCTGGGGATACACGGCAGATTCGCAGCGTCGAGGCCTCTGATGCCCTGCGAATTCTCGAAACAGAATCGGGTCTCAAGAGCGTGTCGCTGACTGGGGTACAACGCCAGATCAATCCGGAGTACCGAGAAGCCATCAAGATGATGCGGAGTTCGCCAGAGGAAGGCTTCGGCAAGCTGGAAGAGTTGGGTGCTATTCGTGAGGCGCACATCTTCGATCGAAGTCAGGCGGTCGCGAACCTTCACCGTGAGTTCCGAACTAAGGGCCAAGAGACTCTCGTCGTGGCGGGCACACACGAAGAGATTTCGCACATCAACGCAGCGATCCGTCAGGATCGCAAGGAGCATGGTGAGCTGGGGATGGACCGCATCTTTGAATTGTACGTTTCCCTTCAGTGGACCGCCGCCCAAAAGCAGGATCTTTCCAACTATCAAGAGGGGCTCGTCCTTCAATTCCAGCAGAATACTAAGCTGGCAACCCGCCATGAGTCGCTCGAAGTTGCTCGGGTTGGACCTGAATCTCTGGTCGCTCGCAAAAGTACGGGGGAGGAAATCGCGATCTCGCTGACACAGGTGCGCGCCTTTTCGGTGTACGAGCGTCGATCCATCGAGGTGGCTCCCGGTGACTCCTTAATGCTAACCGCAAACCGTCGAGATTCTGATTTTCGCGCCACGAATGGAGAGTTGGTAAAGGTGAAATCTGTGGACCAGGCTGCGATTTGTTTGAACGATGGCAGAACAGTCCCGGCGAATTATCGCGAGTTCACACACGGCTATGCCATCACAGCCCATCGCAGCCAAGGCAAAACCGTGGACAATGTCATCATCTCCGCAGATGCGATGAAGAAAGAATTGTTTTATGTAGCTGCTAGCCGCGGGCGTAGCGAGATAGCTGTCGTGACCAGCGATCGCGAACTACTTCGAGAGTCGGTCGGTGTGTCCACAGCGCGGCAGTCTGCAATGGAGTTGGTCAGAAAGCAGCAACATGAGCAGGGCTTAGACAAAGCACCGGAGATGAGCCACGAGCCTGGTTTCGCCGGGAACCATGTGCCTCAGATCGGAGGACAGCATTCAATTCCCACCCAGGCGGGCGAGGCAGAGAGGATCGCCGACCGTGGTATTGAGCAAGACATCGGTCATAGCCTCGGGCTGTGAGGACTGGCTTTCACACCTCCCCATTCCCCACATAGCGGAGAAACGGACGGGAAGGAAGGCTTGTGTCAAGGCCGCGTCTGGTGCGCAGCGAAGCGGTCGAAGAGCCTTGACACGAGTTGTTTCCCGGCCACACTGCCTCAGTGGGGAACTGAGTCGTTCCCGACTTGCGTTTGATTTGTCGCATATAGGGCTCACTTTGGTTCCCATTTCACTCGATGAGGCGCGAAGTCACCAAAGTTAACCTCTCTGCCGATCGCAAGATGTCCGTGTCACGCTCGTAATCTTGCTGGTGGTTACTACTTCTGCTGTCATAGAAGCGTCCGCGGTGTCTAAACCAATAGGCTAATGGTAGCCAAATTGGTGTGCTCGGTTCGCTGTCAAAACTTGGAATTCCCTGTGGCCCCAATGGGACCAATTCGACGAAATGGCTTGGGCTGGATTGCAGTGGCGCTTGGATTCCTGATTGGTTTCTTCGCACTTGCACGATTCGGCATGGCGTGGCCTCCATTCGGTGACAATGATCCAGGTTGGTTGCTTCGCTGGATATCCTATGTGGGCGGCGCGATCTTGGGCCCGTTGTTCATTGCGGCTACCATTGTTGCGCTACGGAATCCAAAACGAGCCGGACTCATCCTCCTCGTCGCAATGCCATTTGCGGTTTTTTGTCTCGCGTATCCAGCTGCGGGATATTTGGTTTGGCACTCGGATGGCAGCGGTTGGTTCGAACCCCCGGAGGTTCCAACAGCAATCGGATTGACGGTGCTGTTCTTCCTGCCGATCTTTACGGGGCTACTGGCACTACGCCGCAGAAGATGGACCGTCTATCTCTTTGCTGCCACAGTGCTCTTGGCGGGGATTGTATTTGGTCTGTCCCACTGGTCAAAAGCGTTCTTACCTGCTTTTGCGGGATGGTCATCGCTATTTCTTCTGTTTGGGATCTTCTGGAGTGGAACAAGCGCACGAGGTTGGCCTTCCGTGCTTCAACCTCGCTCTCGTTCGCTGAGCCACCGAGTCGCAGCTATCGCCCTTACATGTACTGTCGTTGTGTGCATGGATGTTGCTGTAACATTCGGGTTTTCGGCGTTGGGCTCGTCACTCTTCAGCGGAGATTGCCGGGGCAAGCCGCTCTTTGTACACCCCGAATCCCCGTATCATGCGGTATTCACAGCACGTGTCATTTTTGTGGGACGTTCGATCGAGGCTTTGACGCGGGATAGAGGCCTCTTTCGAGATCGGCAAATTCCCGGTTCGCGCGACCCTCGCGTGGGGGATTGGGGCGTCGGTGTTGTTCAAGAGAGATTCTGGGGACTGCCCACGTGGTCACGTCTCGTGCTGCTCACTAATTTCATTTATTGGAAAGAAACGACGTACTTCGTCGATGGGTCCCGCGGGCGGGGTCTACTGACCCGGTTACTTCCGATTGTTGAAGGTGGGATCAACTGCAGCCGCACCAAGCCTGTGCAAGATGCCATGGTCGATCTGCGCGTTCTTCATGAATCGCCGAACTTGACCGGCACCCGCCTCTTGGGTTACGTCCGAGAACCCGAGACGTTCGTGCGAGGACTAGCGCCCCCCTCGCCATCACAATTTGCTGAAGGTGTCAGGATTAGCGTGACCGGAAAGAGCGGCACGCAGACTGTGACAACGGACGGAACAGGGATCTATCAGGTGCGTGGTGTACCGCTCGGGGACTACAAATTGCAGTTGCTAATCCCGGACAACAAAATCGCAGGCTACTGGACACGCGACAGCGCACCCGCGACGGTTAGCCTTACCAACGAGACCCCCGTGGAACTTAATTTTGATCTGTTTTGGAACGGACGAATTGAAGGCCATGTGAGGGACGAATCGGGCAAACCGGTCCAAGCGTGGGTGAAGCTGTTGAGCGCGACTGGAATTCAGTTGCCCGCATTCGTTCAGCAAGATGTACTGACTAATGTTGATGGGTCCTACCAGCTTAACAAGATACCCGCAGGGCGTTATAAGGTCATGATCGACACGAGTGGTCGCGAGTATAGATGGCCGTCCGAGGTCCAATTTTATCCGTCAAAATCACGTGTTGAAGATGGACACATTTTCGAACTTTCAGAAGGGCAGCGGATTTCCGGAATAGATTTCAACGTTCCCCATCTAGCAGAGAGGGCCGTTCGGGTTCGCGTCACCTGGCCGAATGAACAAGCAGCGGGAGATGCTTATGTCTGCGTTGCATATGAGCATACGGAAAACTATGAGCCTTTACAGGCTAAACAGTGTTTCATGAGAACCGACCCGAATGGCATCGCAGTGATCCACGTTTACGGAAAGTCGAGAGTGCGAGTATTTGCCAACAACCTTGTCCATAGGGACAATGCATGGACTGAATATCGCAGCCAACCATCCGAATCAGAAGCCAACAAGATGTCGGCGAACATCAACCTTGTGTTGACCTCCCAGAAACCCTGGACGCCATGACGACAAAATGCTAGTCATGTCCGAGGCGGCGCGGCTTCTTTGATACCCTCGTTCGAAAATATTTTCGATACTTTTCCCGTTTGCAGGTTCCTTTTATAGATAGAGGGCAAATCTCGCGTGATCACAGGAGTGTCTGCCGACAGGTATCAGTCGCTCAGATGTATGCGTCTGTCTCTGCGAGTTACCTAAAAGCACTTGTAGGTAGCTATCGCACCTATCAGTAACTTCCAGTGATTTAGAGCGCCTACAGTGCCTACAGCGCCTTAAATGCCTTCAAATGTCTTAAATGCTTTTTCGCGGCAAAAAGGAAAAAGATTCTTGGATCGCGAGCAACAATTGCGTGCTATACAGTTTCTATACGAAGTATGTTCTCGTCTGTTCTCGACGCGATGACTAACACCAGCCGAGTAGTGAAGGATCTCGAAGTCGATCGAATGGAGCCGAACAACGAATTCGCGTTCCAAACGAGTCTTTGATTCCAGCCACGTCTCGACTCTGCATTCTGTGGGGTTGATATGAGCGAGATGCATCAAGCAACACCAGTCAGCCAGCCGTTCCCTCATTTCGAGAGATTCCTCGATTCACGCGAAGCAGCAGCGCTGCTGCAGATCCACCCGAAAACACTTCAACGACTCGCCCGCAAGGGTGAGATACGCGTCATGCGGATCGGAAAATTGTCGCGCTTTCGCACATCCGATCTCGATGCGTGGGTGCATTTGAGTTTAAAGTTAGCCAGCTATCCGTACCGTCCCTAACCACGGAGGATCGTGACGAGACGGACGAGATTTCAGCAAGGCAGCCTTCAGCTTGTTGATCGCTCTGGCGGCAAGAAGACTTGGGAGTATCGGTGGTATGAACTCCAGTCGGATGGCAGCCGAAGACGACGCAATCTGATGGTTGGATCGCTCGAACAATATCCGAACGAGACAGCGGCTCAAAAAGCTGTCGCCGCACTTCGGGCAGACATCAACGCGGAGAGTCCACGCACCAGTTTGACTCCGATCAGTGTTCAAAAGCTTGTCGAACACTACCGGGAAAAAGAACTGGGGCCGGACTGCACCAAAACGCGGAAGACGCAGGTCACCTACGCGGGCTATTTCCGAAAGTGGATTTTGCCTCGGTGCGGAAGCTATCACGTTACCTACGTAAAGGCAGTTGCGGTGGAGCAGTGGCTCCGTTCGCTGCA
>CAYOVU010000117.1:0-8517 GCA_964407505.1 uncultured Acidobacteriaceae bacterium
GCGGCTGCCTGCTTGCCATTCTGATTCTGCACTCGCGCCGCATAGGGCAAAAACAACATGGAGAGCGCGGCGTAAGTTTGCAGGACAGGAGCGGCGAGATTCATCAGTGCGCGCAACTCGCCTGCTGCCGCCATTCCCGAGAAACTGCTGACCAGCGGAATATAAAAATAGTTTGGAATCCACGTAGCGAAGCAGGTCGCCAGCGCCCAGCGGCCATACTCCCAATGCTTCCCAAAGGTCGCGCGCAACCGGGGACGTCCAGTCTCCGGCGCAAGAGCCTTGTTCAATTGAAAAACCATCACCACGCTTGTAACCAGCGCGGCCAAGCCCATCAGCAGAAAAGCGGTGAACGACGAAAGCGTTCCGAGACGAAAGAATAAGAAGACTCCTCCGACCACGAGGACACAATAAAAAACCGATCCGAACGCCGCCGGACCGGGCATCAACTTCAGATAGAAACTTCGCCGCGCCAAGCCATGCGCCAGAATAAAAGGCGTGGCAATGGTCATGCCCGCAAGAGCGATTGCCAACACCGGCGAATGCCCAACGAAATATGTGACCACCGCCGCTATGCCCAACGCCAGGCACATGACCAGCGAGAGTCCCCAATGAATCCAGAGAGTGGTCCTCAGGTAGCCGCGGATGTTGTCGCGAAACAGAGTGCCCGAAAAAACCGACAACGGCTCGAGCAAGAGGGACTGGTAAAGAAAACCTGCGAGGATGAAAAAACTAAACGACAATGCATACGCGCCGTAGTCTCGCGGAGAAAGCCAGCGAGCCAACAGCACTCCCAGGAGAAAGTTCGACCCGGAAATCAGCCCATAATCGACAATCGCGAGTCCGCCCTTGGCGAACCACTTGCGAAAAGTTCCGAAAAGAAAGCTCCTACTGAACAAGGAATGGTCTTGCTCTGCGGATGCTTCAGCGGTAGCCAATTCCTCAACCGAAGTTTCAGCCGGCGGCCCCTCTGCCACAGCCTGTGCGCTCACGCCGTGGCTCGAGCCCGTCCCTTTGGGATCGTTCGTTTCAACCGGTTCTATGGGTGCTTTCGTTGGATTCATAGCCTGCGATACAACTGGCGAAATACCAAGGACGCTATCAGTTTAACTGCAGGTCGGGCTGCCCTAGCAGCTCTTGCACCGGCATTGGTCGTGATCCCTCAGATTGGGCGCGCTCAAGACACTGGCGAAGGTCCGCCGCGAGCAATTGCACGTTGGGTTCGTTCAGGATGTTGCCGTGATCGCCATCCAACTCGTGAATCTCAAGTCCGCCGGTCGCGTATTTCTGCCACCCCTCACCGGCTTCTTCCAATCCGCGCAAGCCTTTCTCGCCGGCGCGAAACAAAAGAATTCTTTCCGGATAAGGCTTTAGCTGGTAACGATCTCCCGCAGCAGCGCAAGCCCGGCGCACTTTCTTCACCGCAGGCGGAAGAAATAAAAATTCGATTCGTCTGCGGAAGTTTTTCTGATAGCGTCTCACTCGCCTCTTCACATAGGCGATCTTCTGCGCCGTTGAAAGCGTGAGGAATCGATCGAGCAGCGACTGCGATCCGCCAGCGTAGGTGTCGAGCAGAACCAGCGCTCTTACTTCTTCACCTTGCGCCAGCAGGCGCTGCGCCATTTCCAGCGCCACATAACCGCCGAGCGAATAGCCTCCCAGATAGTACGGACCTTCCGGTTGAGCCGACCTCAAATCTTCCAGGTAGACTTCGGCCATCTCTTCCACAGTCTGCAAGCATGGCTGCACGCCATCCAGTCCCGGCGCCTGTATGCCGAAGAACGGCTGATCGGGAGCCAAATGGCGAGCTAAATCGCGAAACCGAAGAACGGTTCCTCCCATTCCGTGCACGAAGAAAAAAGGAGGTTTGGATCCAAGAGGCTGTAAAGCAACCACAGTCGATCGTGCGCTGGATGGCACGTCTAAACCTACAAGCGCGACCAACTCTTCCACCGTAGGCGCCTGCAGAAGATCGGTAAGAATCAATTTCTTGCCAAACTCTTTTTCCACATGCCATGCCAGTCGCGCCGCGGCCAGGGAGTGCCCGCCTAGCACGAAAAAGTTGTCGCGTACGCTGATTGGCCGCTTGCCCAACACCTGCTCCCACAGCCGGGCCATGGTCGCCTCAAACTCGTTCCGCGGCGACACAAAGTCCTCTTCCCTTTCAACCTCTCTGGCTTGCGGCACGGGTAGCGCCCGCCGGTCCACCTTACCGTTAGGAGTGAGTGGCATCGTTTCCAGAAAAACAAAATCGGCTGGGACCATATACTCGGGCAGCCGTTCCTTCAGATATTTATTCAGCTCAAGCCCGCTCGGTTTGGCGCGCGACGCAATCACATAACCCGCCAACCGCTTTTCGCTGTTCGCCTCATGAGCTACAACTACGGCCTCAGCGACACCGGGATGTTTTTCAAGAATCGATTCGATCTCTCCCAACTCCACGCGAAATCCGCGAATCTTTACCTGGAAGTCGGCACGCCCAAAAAACTCGATGTTGCCATCGCTCAGAGAGCGAACCAGATCTCCCGTCTTATACATCCGCACTTGCGATTCGTGGCCGGATTGCTGGTCGATGAATGGATCAGCAACAAACTTTTCCGCCGTTAATTCCGGACGGCCCAAGTAACCGCGGGCGACGCCGGGTCCGCTGATGTAAAGCTCTCCCGGAGTACCCTCCGGAACCGGCTTTCCCTGCTCATCCATGATGTAGAGCCGAGTGTTGGCGATGGGACGGCCAATCGGCAAATTTTCAGGAATGGGTTGCGACGGGTCCGGCTCGTAGGAGGTCGCGATAATGCTGGCTTCAGTGGGCCCGTAAGTATTGATCCAACGCACCCGGCCTCCGCCGCACTTGACCCAGGACGCGAATGCTGACGCTGAAGCTTTTTCTCCGCCCACAATCAGCAGTCGCAGAGTCTTCGGCAGATGCTTACTGGATTCCTCCAGCTCCCGCACCAATTCGTGCCAATAGGCTGTGGGCAGGTCGAGCACCGTAATCGCCCGCTGCCGAATCCAACGCAAAAAGCCCGAACCAGCCAGCGGCATATCGTCGGTGCGCAGAACCACCGTGCCACCTGCAATCCAGGTGGGGAAAATTTCCTCAATCGCAATATCGAAACTTAGAGAAGAGAACTGCAAAGTGCGGTCGGTCGGCCGAAGGTCATAAAGACGAATCGCAGCAGCATGATGATTCACCAGGCCACGATGTGGAAGCATGACCCCGCGCGGCTTTCCGGTCGACCCGGAAGTGTAGATTACATAAGCCAAACTTTCGGGATTCGACGGGGCCGTAGGATTCTCGCGACTGCAGCCTGCGAGAATTTTCCAATCAGAGGTGAAATTAACGATTTCCGGCTTCGCGTTTCCCAACGATGTCAATAAGCCGGTCTGGGTTAGAAGTACCCGAGCCTGAGAATCCTCCAACATATAAGCGAGACGCTCGCCCGGATAATCGGGATCGAGCGGCAGGCACGCGCCCCCAGCCTTCATGACACCCAGCAAAGCTACAGTCAACTCGAGGGAACGCTCGAGGCAGATTCCGACCGGAACGTCTCTCGTTACACCCTTCTTGCGCAGGTAATCCGCCAACTGGTTGGCGCGCTCGTTAAGTTCGCGAAACGTAAGTTGCCGATCGCCATGAACGACAGCAATCGAGTCTGGCGATTGTTGCGCGCGTTCCGCAACTAAATCATGAACGCACTTGTGGGATGGATATTCAGCCTTCGTCTCGTCCCGTTCCAGGTTCGGGTCAGCGGAGAGTTTGCCAGTGCCCGACTCATCCGACTTCGGCGCGGCGACGTTCTGGCTCGGTCGATTAAGCGGGCCCAAGGAACTATCTCGCGCGGGAGTATCGAACTTCACTCTTAAAGACTGCAGCCCACGCAGCCCAAGGTTTGTCCGCCAGACTAACTGCTGCGGTTCAAGCCGCAGATTCGCGAACGCACGTAACAGAGCCTCGAATGCAATTTGGCCTTCCATCCGAGCTAGCGGTGCTCCGAAGCAGAAGTGCGCCGCGTACCCGAATGCCAAGTGGCGATTGTCCAGCCGCGTAATATCGAATCGGTCGGGTTCCGGAAAGCGCTCGGAATCACGGTTCGCGGCGGCCATCACCGCAATCACAGCTTGCCGCTTGCGGATGAGTTGGCCGCCCAGTTCACGGTCAGCAGGCGCCAGGCGTGCCGTGTGCTGGCTGGGACTTTCAAAGCGCAACATCTCCTCCACTGCGGATGAAATCAGCGTTAGATCGCCGCGCAGCTTCTCCATCTGGCTGGGATGGCGCAACAGTGTGAGCAGTCCGTTGCCGATCAAGTTGGTGGTGGTTTCCTGTCCCCCAACCATCGTGATGATCGTGTTCGCGACCACTTCTTCATCCGTCAGACGATCGCCGTCGATTTCGGCCGTCAGCAGCGAGTGAATCAGCCCTTCCCTGGGACGCTGTTTCTGTTCTGCGATTGCGTCCCGGAAGTATGCGGTCATCTCTTCGACGGTTCGAAGCATGACTTGCGCGTGATCGGGATTGTGCTGGAAATTGCCTAGCATCTCCGCAAAATTTCCTGACCACACTTTCAGCTTGCGATGATCGTCCACCGGCACGCCCAACATTTCCGCAGTCACAATCGCCGGCAGTGGTTCCGCGAGGTCCGCGATCACATCCATGCCTCCCTTATCCGCGACTGCGGCCAGAAGGCGGTCGACGATTTCGCGAATGTGCTCTTTGAGAGTTTGAATCCGGGCGGGAGTAAAAGCCTTCGAAGCAAGGCTGCGCAGGCGGGTGTGCGCCGGCGCATCCATGAAAAGCATCTGCTTGACCATCAACTGCGCCAGAGGGCTGATCTGCGAGAGGCCCATACCATCGAGTTGTTCAGGCGTAGGAGTTCGGTCGGCCGAGAAAGTCTGCAGGACTTCCAGAACGTCCGCGTAACGAGTCACAATCCAAGCGTGAAGAAACGAATCCCAATGGACAGGAGCCTCGCTCCGTAGCCGATGAAAAAGTGGATACGGATTCGCCAGAACGGCAGGGTCAAGCAGATGATAAAGGCTGAGAGCGGTGCCGGGGCTCTCCAGCCTAGAAACGGGTTGGTTGTCGGGTGACATTACCGGATGATTTTGGTTGGGAACACAGACCAGGCTCCCATGGACCGGTTTATCCGGCCATGAGCCAGCATACAACTAATGCGGCAAAAGGAGCGATCAAGAACAAAGGCGGAGAGAAACTGAAGCATTACCAGACATTACGCGGGAGGTTCTAATCAGCGTGCAGGCGATGAGCATCGCCCGCGTTCGCGGTTTCAAGCTTAGCCAGAATCAGGGTTTCAATCGCATCCGACATTTCTGCCAGAGTAGGGTGATCGAAGAGCTGCAACAGGGGCAGCTCGACTCCAAAAGTCTCACTCACCCGCGCAATCAATTGCGTGCCCAGAAGTGAGTGCCCACCCAGAAGAAAGAAATTGTCGTTTGCTCCGATCCGTTCCACGTGCAGAAGCGAAGCCAGGATGACCGCGAGCCGCTCCTGCACCGGTCCGCTGGGCGCGACAAAATTGTCTTCACCCAAGCGGTTGTCATCGCACGGAGCCGGCAGGGCAGCGCGATCAACCTTCCCATTTGCCGTCACCGGTAAAGCTTCCATTCGCACGAACGCCGCGGGAACCATGTAATCGGGAAGCTGTTTAATCAGGTGTGCACGCAACGTGTTGCTGCTTAACGTAGCTGCCGGGGCGATGACAACATAGGCCACCAGCGATTTTTCTCCACTTCGATTTTCCCGCGCCACAACCGTGCTGGCGTGTACGTCAAGATGCTCATTGAGCACTCCGATAATTTCGCCAGGCTCGATGCGGAAACCGCGGATTTTGATTTGCTCGTCGAGCCGCCCCATGAACTCGATCTCGCCGTTGGGCAGAAGACGCGCCAAGTCTCCGGTTCGATAGAGCCGACCCGAGGAATGCGAATTACCATTGGCTGAATGTTGCGCGTGGAAAAGATTGGGAACAAACTTCTGCAGGGTTAAGTCCGCGCGCTTGTGGTAGCCCCGCGCTAATCCCGCCCCAGCGACGCACAGTTCACCCACAGCGCCCGCCGGAACTTGCTGCATCTCTTCATTCACAATATAAATCTGAGTGTTGTCGATTGGACGGCCGATGGTTGGAAGCTGATTTGACGACTGATCTGACGAATACTGATTTGAAGAATAAGGCTTCGCGGAATCGCGAGGGGCCACTGTGCCGGAAGTGGCCACCACCGTGCATTCGGTAGGCCCGTAATTGTTCACTAACGCGAAGGGCAGATCGGGTGATGGCCTGTGATGCAATGTGTCAGCGCCGGTCAGCAAAATTCGAAGCGCGGTTTGATCCGGCCATTTGAGCAATAACATCCGCTCTGCCAAGGGCGTGGGCAAGAACGTAATCGTGATTTGTTGCGTCAATAGCCAGTCGCGCATCGCATCGGGACTTGTACGGCATGATTCCGGCGGGATGTGGACGCTCGCGCCAGCTGCCAGGTAAGGCCAGATCTCCCAGACTGCAGCGTCGAATCCCAGCGCGGCTTGATGGCTCGCCCGATCGTTCCGTGTCACCTCGAAGGCTCGGCCATGCCATGAAACTAAATTCGCTAAACCGCAATGCGTAATTTCAACGCCCTTCGGTTGGCCCGTGGATCCTGACGTATAGATCACGTACGCCAGATTCTCTGTCGTCACCGGACACCGGAGAGACTCGCACGAGAAGGCAGCAATTTCGGCAGCTTGCCGATTCAAATCGACGACGCGCCAATCGCCACCCGGCCGCTTCGCGGTTAACCCATCCATGGTGACCACTACCCGCAGCTCAGCATCGCGCAAAATAAAATCCAGTCGATCCGCAGGAAGCGTGGCGTCTAGTGGGACATACGCCCCACCAGCTTTGAGAATGGCTAGAGCAGCGATCACCATCGAAGGTGATCGCTCCATGCACAATCCCACCAGTTGATCCGGACCAATTCCAACCGATACCAGGTAGCGCGCAAGCCGGTTCGAACGACGATCCAGTTCGGTGTAGCTAAGCTCCTCTGCACCAGCGACCAGTGCAGTTGCATCGGGCGTAGCCGCTGCCTGCGCCGCCACCATTTCCGGCAGGGTTGCTGGCTGCGAACGATTCTCAGCCATCACTATCGTCCCTGCGGAGTTGGCAGCGCCCGAAAGTTGGGCGGCGTTTGGTCGAAGCTGGATCTCTTCAGACATGCGTCACAGAGACTTGTTACTTCTTGCCCTTGCGAAGCACGAGCTGTTCGATCATATCGACGCTCGCCAGGTTATCGGCACTGATTTCTTCGTCGCCAATCTTCACACCAAAGTTTTCTTCCAGGAAGGTTACCAGACGGAAAATTCCCAGAGAATCGACCACACCGTTTTCGATCAGCGATTGATCGTCGCTTACCAGGGTGACGCCTTTTGCGGCGGCCAGTTCTTCACTCACGAACTGGCGGATTTGATCTTTAACGGTCGTTGCGTTCGTTGTCATTTGCTGCTACTCCTCCTGAAGTTTGAATCAACCTTGAAATGAATTGACTGCATGCAAACCTTGACTGCAAAACCTGTTCGAACTCAGCGCTATACGGAGAGAGGCTGGCTTTCCTGCGTCAGTCCTACGCGATCCACCTTGCCGGTCGATGTCTTGGGTAGACATTCGCGGAATTCGATGAACTCCGGAATCATGTATTTTGGAATCCGCGTGCCGCAATGCTGCTGCAGTTCCGCCGCTAGAACCTTCTCCGATGCGTGGGCCGCGACGATCGCTTTAATGCGATTGCCGACCACCTCGTCGGGCACTGCGATGGCGGCCGCTTCCCGCACTGCTGGATGGCTGAGCAACGCGCTTTCGATTTCACCCAGCTCGATGCGATAGCCCCGACTCTTGATCATGCTGTCACGGCGCCCAACGAAATAATAGTTGCCGTCTTCGGCCAGCGTGACCAGATCGCCCGTGCGGTACATCTTTTCTTCAAAATTCGGCTGGAAGCGGTTAGGCACAACCATTTTCTTCGTCTTCTCTACATCGCCCCAATACCCGCAAGTCACGCCCGGCCCGCGCACGTAAAGCTCCCCACTTTCTCCAAGCTGGGTGACGATTTCATCCTTATCATTGACAGCAAACACTTCGGTGTTTTCGCAAGCGATGCCGATCGGCAGTTTATCCATGCTGGCCAAGCGCTCGCGATCAACCTTGTAATAAGTGCAAACGTTGGTTTCGGTTGGGCCGTAGAGATTTTCCAGGTCAACCGCCGGCAAAAGCTCCGCCAGTTGCTTGAGATACTTCATGGGAAAAACTTCTCCGGCGAAGAGGATCGTGCGCAGATGCGGCAATTTCCCGGCTTTCAAATCCGCGTGTAGCAACAGCAACACCAGAGCCGAGGGAACCGAATACCACACCGAAATCTGTTGGGTCTCGATGAATTTCGCCAGCGTGGTTGGAAACAACGCAATCTCTTCCGTGACCAAGTAAACCGTCGCGCCTGCCTCGATTGCGTTGTACACGTCGAACACCGAGA
>CAYOVU010000118.1:0-5243 GCA_964407505.1 uncultured Acidobacteriaceae bacterium
GCGTCGCGCATAACCGGGTAGACTCGGCGACCGATCTGCTCATCCCGGAGCGATTTTTTATTTTGCACCCGCAGTTTCTGGAGAATCCGCGGAGCGAGTTTCGTCCGGACTGGAACTACTGGAAAAATGTAGGCATTAATATCGGCGGGTTCATTCCGCTCGGGTTTTTTTTCTGCGCGTATTTGTCTATGCTGCGAACGATGAAGCAAGCGGTCGCGATCACGATCATTCTCGGATTTGCCGTCAGTCTCACCATCGAAGTCTTGCAGGCATTTCTGCCGACCCGGGATTCGGGGATGACCGATCTCGTGACCAACACCGTTGGCACCGCTCTCGGGGCGATTGCATGCGTGTGGATCGTGAAGCGTCCCTGGCTTGCCCGCACCGGCATTTCGATTTTTGCTGAGCCTGCCTGATATCGAGCACCAGATGGCCGAACAAAATTTAACTGTTCGCGGCGTTTCCGATACCGCCCTCTGGGTGGCATATTTCCGCGCGTTGGAAACGCAGCGTCCCAACGGGCTGTTTCGGGATCCTTATGCTGAGCGACTGGCCGGGGAGCACGGCTTCCATCTTGCGAAAACTCTTCCCGATGGGAACAAGCATGAGTGGGCATGGGTAGCGCGAACTTATCTCTTCGATCAATTTTTGGCCCGTGCGATCCGCGATGGAGCAGATCTGGTCTTGAACCTCGCCGCCGGCCTTGACGCCCGACCGTATCGCATGGACTTGCCGACGGCACTGCAGTGGGTTGAGGTCGATCTGCCGGAGATTATTTCTTACAAGCAAGAGATTCTGAGCGATGAGAAACCAAAGTGCCGGCTGGAGCGAGTTAGTTTGGATCTGTCGGACGCGAGCGGCCGACGCCGGCTTTTCTCGGATCTCAATGCGCGTGCAACCAAGGTTGTTGTAGCGAGCGAAGGACTGCTGATTTATTTCACAACGGAAGAGGTCGCTTCACTGGCGCAAGACCTCTCCGCGCAAGACCACTTTCAAGACTGGATTATCGACCTTGCTTCCCCCGGCCAACTGAAGCTAATGCAGCGCACTACTGGCAAGCAACTCAGCGAGGCGGGAGCTGCGTTCAAGTTCGGCCCCCCTGAGGGCGCGAATTTTTTTGCTCCATATGCTTGGGAGTCCAAGGATGTTCGCGGCTTGCTGAAGACTGCAGCGGAGTTCAAGCGCGCGCCGGCAGAGTTGCTGTCCTTGCTGCCCGAACCCAAAGGGAGTCCTCGGAATTACCCCTGGACAGGAGTCTGTCTGCTTCACAGAAAATAAGAAACGGCCGATTGCAAGCCGCGTATCTCTTTGCTGGTAAAAGAGTTACTTTCTTTTCTAAATTACTTCCTGGCGGTCGCCGAATGTTACTGAATGTGGGGCCCGAGTCGCGCTTTCGTTTTATTGGCAGATCGCGGCGCGTGATAGGATGAGGCCATACTTCTTCGCAGCCACCTCCCCGCGAAAGGTCTATAACTCAGAGTTATGTTAAACACTGCAATCATTGGAGCAGGTCCGTATGGACTTTCCGTCGCCGCACACTTCCGGCAGCGGGGCATTCCTTTCCGTATTTTTGGCCGTCCCATGGACAGTTGGCTGGCGCACATGCCGAAGGGCATGATGCTCAAGTCGGATGGCTTCGCTTCTGACATTTACGATCCGGAGGGCGCATTCACCCTGCGGCAGTTTTGTGCTGAGCGTGGCATCGAGTACGCCGATTCGGGACTTCCGGTTCGTCTCGACACCTTTGCAGCATATGGACTCGCCTTCAAAGACCGCATGGTGCCGGAGCTCGAAGACAAACTCGTCGTGAGTGTCGATCGTTTTGCCGACGGCTTCCGCCTGGAGCTGCAGGATGGTGAAACATTCCAGGCGCGCAACGTAGTTCTGGCCGTGGGTATCACGCACTTCGACTATGTTCCCGAAAATCTGGCTCACCTGCCAGCCGAGTTTCTATCGCACAGCGCGCGCCATCGTGAGGTCGAGCCTTTTCGAGGTAGAGACGTGGTTGTGATCGGCGGTGGATCGTCTGCGATGGACCTTACCGGATTACTGGGCGAGGCGGGCGCGAACGTGCAACTTGTCAGCCGCAGAACGGAATTAAAATTTCATAGCCAACCGACTGGCAAGCCACGCTCTCGCTGGCAGCAGATCCGGCATCCACAATCCGGACTCGGCCCGGGTATGCGCTCGCGCTTTTTCGCCGATGCGCCAGGGGCATTTTATTACTTACCCGAACGCATTCGCATCGAGGCTGTACGAAGAAGTCTCGGTCCTTCGGGAGGATGGTTCATCCGCGACAAGGTAATTGGAAAAGTTCCGTTGCATCTCGGATGCACGCCGCTAGGCGCCGAAGCGCGAAACGGCAACGTGCATTTGCAGGTTCGCGCGCAAGACGGCCAGGAACGCGAAATTATTACTGGACACCTGATTGCGGCGACCGGTTACAGAGTGGATCTCGATCGTTTGCAATTCTTGAGCGCGGATATTCGCTCGAAGGTTGAAGTTGTCAACGGGACTCCGGTGCTGTCTTCGACCTTCGAGTCGTCGATCCCTGGCCTCTATTTTGCGGGGGTTGCGGCCGCAAACAGTTTCGGGCCGGTCATGCGCTTCGCGTTTGGTGCCGGCTTCGCGGCTCGCACCCTCACGCGAGCCCTTGCAAAATCGCTGGCCAGCGCGCCGGCATCAATTCCCGTTGCGAGAGCAGCGACGACGACAAAATGAGCGGCGTCCGGCTGGGAAGTTCTTCCACCTGCGGTTCGCGTCTTTCATTTTCGCCTGTTTCATTAAGGATGCCCGATTCTCGAATTAAGCGGCGCATGAATTTGGCAGTTGGATTGGTCAAGCGATGAAGCGAGAGACGATTGCCATTCACGCCGGCTACGACGGCGACCCCACGACCAAGGCCGTCGCCGTGCCCATTTACCAGACGGTTGCGTTTGAGTTCGATAGCGCGGAACATGGCGCGGCGCTGTTTAATCTAGAAGTTCAAGGAAACATTTATACCCGGATCGGCAATCCCACAAACACCGTGCTGGAAAAACGATTGGCTGCACTTGAAGGCGGAGTCGATGGCCTCAGCGTCAGCTCCGGCATGGCCGCGATTGAGTATTCGCTGATCAACATTGCTGAAGCCGGCAACAACATTGTTTCTACTCCGCAGCTCTATGGCGCCACGTACACGTTGCTGGCACACATTTTTCCGAAGCGCGGCATCAGTTCACGTTTCGCCGCGAGCGACCGGCCCGAAGATGTCGAGAAATTGATCGACGAGAACACACGCGCGGTTTATTGCGAGAGCGTTGGCAACCCGGCGGGCAATGTCGCGGACATCGAAGGATTGGCGCGCGTGGCGCATAAGCACGGCGTGCCCCTGGTGGTCGACAATACGGTGGCTACGCCGATTCTGCTGCGGCCAATCGAGTATGGCGCAGACGTTGTCGTCCACTCGATGACGAAGTTTATCGGCGGCGGCGGCACCAGCATAGGCGGAATGATTGTGGATGGCGGGAAGTTCCCCTGGCGGCAGCATCCGGAAAAATTCTACATGTTCAACCGGCCGGAGATCGCCTATCACGGTGTCGTTTACGTCGATCACTATGGAGAAGCCGCGTTTGTGGCCCGCTGCCGGACCGTTTGCCAGCGCAACACCGGGGCAACTCTGTCTCCATTTAATGGCTTTTTATTTCTGCAGGGGATTCAGACCCTCGCCCTGCGCGTCGAACGTCACGTGGAGAACGCGCGCAAGGTGGCCGAATTTCTGCGCGCTCATCCCATGGTTGAATGGGTGAACTACGTGGGGTTTCCCGACAATCCTCTCTATCCCATGGCGCACCGGTATCTGGGTTCGAATTTTTGTTCTCTGCTTACCTTCGGAGTGAAAGGCGGCTACGAAGGCGGCAGGAAGTGCTTCAACGCATTTCGGTTGTTCAAGCGCATGGTGAACATGGGTGACGCCAAATCGCTTTCGTGCCATCCGGCGTCGACGACTCATCGCCAGTTAACACCCGAGGAGCAGGCGAAAGTCGGAGTTACGCCGGAGATGATTCGTGTAAGCGTTGGGATCGAGCACATCGACGACATTCTCGAAGATCTGAGGCAGGCGTTGGACAACGCCAGACCATGAAACAAGGAAGACGTTCGTAAGAGGTATTTTTGGGGAAATTGTATGCCATTGATCATTGAAGGCGCCCGGGTTCCGCTGCGTTGGGCCGAACGGGAAGCATTGCATCCAGCGGCGCGCGGAAACCAGACAAGCGCCACGGAATGCGTCCGAATTGCGTTCATCAACAACATGCCGGACGCCGCTCTGGAAGATACAGAGATGCAGTTCTTCGAATTGCTCGATGCTGCGGCTGGAGCGATTCCGGTGCGGCTGAAACTTCACTCGCTCGCCGGCGTTCCGCGCGGCGAACGGGGCGAGCAGCATCTCAGCAACTTTTACTTCAGCACGAACGATTTGTTGAACAGCCGGTTTGACGGTGTCATCATGACCGGAACAGAGCCGCGCCAGCCGAATCTGCAGCAAGAACCTTACTGGCCTGCGTTGACGAGCGTTCTGGACTGGGCGGAAAGCAATACCAGTTCGACAATCTTGTCATGCTTGGCGGCGCATGCGGGAGTGCTGCACAGCGATGGTATCAACCGTTATCTGCTGCGGGACAAACAGTTCGGCGTCTTTGATTTCACTCAGTCCGGCAACCACCAATTTACGAACAATACCGGAAAGCAGGTCCGCTTTCCTCACTCCCGCTGGAATGAAGTGCGGGCCGAAGAGTTGTTCGCCTCGGGTTATCAAGTTCTCACGCACTCCGTCGCAGGCGGAGTGGATTCGTTTGTGAAGAAGAGAAAGCAGAGCCTGTTTCTGCATTTTCAGGGACATCCGGAATACGGCGCGCAAACTTTACTGAAGGAATATCGAAGAGATATAAAGAGATTTCTCAGGAAGGAACGCGAGACTTATCCTTCGATGCCGAAGGGATATTTTGACGCGACGGCCTCTAAGCTTCTGGCCGATTTTCAACGCGGTGTTCTTACGGAGCGGCGGGAGGAATCGATGGAAAGCTTCCCCGAGACCGCTCTGGTCGGCGGTTTGCGGAACACGTGGCATTACACCGCCATTCGCATCTACCGGAACTGGCTGCAATATACCGTGACTAGAAAAAACGATGTGGCAGCATTCTCCGCCATGGCCGCCTATTCTCACAGCGCCCGAAAACGGTCGGCCCTTTCATAAAGATTTCGCG
>CAYOVU010000119.1:0-20958 GCA_964407505.1 uncultured Acidobacteriaceae bacterium
CGGAGAACGAAGATCGTTGAGCGCGAGTGCAAATCCACGCTCGGCAAGCACCTCGCTAGTACGTTGGCCGATCCCCTGGGCTGCGCCCGTTATCAGTGCGACTTTCATGAATGACCTGATTCGACTTCCGAGAAGAGAAAATCCTTGCGAAACTATCGTAATAAAAAGTTGCGGGCTTATCACTGAGTATTGAAAACAATCGGTCTTGCGACTTCGTCCGGCAATTCGGATTCGGGGTGTCCCGCCTTCCAGCGCATGGCAGCCGTGATGCGTGTATGGCCGCTGGGATGATCGAAAAACAGAAACTCCTCGACCGGCCCAGGACGAAGTTTGCGATACTCTCCTAACATTAACGCCACATTCGCCGCGCCGTCGGGTTGCCCGGATGCGTTCAATCCATACATGTCCGCTTCATACTCCATAGTGCGCGTAATGGTGTTCGTGACTGGCGTCATGAGAAAAGAGTAAAGCGAGAACACGATGACCGCCAGAGGCAGGACGGCTATGTCCGTCATTCCGCGAATGTCCCATGAGTTGCCCCAGCGCGCAAGGGCAAGGTTGATGCTCCAGTTCAAGAAGGCGAAGCCGACTACGGTTACCAGGCCATACATGATCAGGCCTTTGTACTCATGATTGAGAACGTAGTGGCCCATTTCGTGGGACATAACCATCTCGATTTCAGGCAGCGTACAGCGCTTCAGCAGGTTGTCGTTCAGAGAAATCCGCTGTGTGCCCGCGAAGCCGCCAACATTGACACTGACACGATTTGACTGCCGGGAGGCGTCGAATTCGTAAACATCGGTGGCGGGAATTCCATTCGCGTTGGCCAGTCTCAGGATTGGAACTTTGACGTAAGGATCCTCCAGCGTCTTGTATTGGTTGAATAGCGGGGCGATGTAAACCGGTGCGATCAGACTCAGGAATGCGAAAAACACCATCGTCAAAACTGCGCCCCACACCCACCAACTCTTTCCCAAGACTCGCACTAAAGCAAAGAGGGGCACAATGAGAACGGCTCCGAGCACAAGGCCAACGGCGAATTCCACGGCTTGATCACGCATCCATGGATCGAAGGTCTGATTCAGCAGCCCATACTTGTGCTCGCGGAAATAGCTCTCGTAGATGGTCAGCGGAAAAGTAAGTATCGAGGCAACAAGAATGAATTGAATCCAGTAGAGCGCCGTCTGCACTGGCCGGATGTGAGTGACGCGTTCGGCGCGGTTTCGTATGCCGGTCGACCAGCGCCAGCGTAGCAGTAACCACATCACGAAGACGGTCGCGAGGAAGTCCCACAGTTGCAGCCAATAGCCGCCTTCAAAATAGGCATCGGAACGCGCCCGTTCGGCGGGCGGCATCTTGGCCAGATATGCGTCAACGGCTGCATCGACGTTGAACGTTCGCGCGGTTGTGGCGCGGTCTTGGGCAGGCACAGCGGACAAAACAGGAGGAGCACCTGTCTGCCCATTTGCAAAAACAGTGAAAAGCAGAACCCACGAGAGAACAAGCATTGCGAGTCGCACCATCGCTGCCCTATTCATCTGCAGGAGTATACCCCGGGAGTACATCGTTCTACCGCTATGGAAATAGCGAGTGATCCCTACTCCGCCCGGTACACAACCCTGCCACCAACAATCGTCGCCACAACCTTGCCCGTAAACTGCCATCCATCGAACGGAGTATTGTGCGACAACGAGCGCGACTTAGCGGCCTCGAAGGTCCAGCGCTTCTTGGGGTCGAAGATGGTTACGTCGGCGAAGTTGCCGCGAGCCAGCGATCCGCGGCTGCGAAGGTCGAAGACGCGTGCCGGGCCTGAAGTAAATAACTCGACGATCCGCATCAGAGGGATCTTATGGTCACGGTGAAGCTTGGTGATCGCCAGCGCCAGCGCGGTTTCGATCCCGGTAATGCCAAAAGCAGCGCGCTCGAACTCAACTTGCTTTTCGTGCAGCGCGTGAGGAGCGTGATCGGTGGCAATGGCATCGACAGTACCGTCGGCGAGAGCAACCGTAATAGCTTCGCGGTCAGAAGCCGACCGGAGCGGCGGGTTCATCTTGAAATTCGTGTTGTACTCGCCCACATCCTCGTCGAGCAGTGTAAAGTGATGAGGCGTAACTTCGCAGGTCACGCGGGCCTTGGCGCGCTTGCCGCGCCGCACCGCTTTGAGCGCATCCGATGTGGAAAGGTGCGCGACGTGCAGACGCGATTCGCGAATCTGCTGCGCCAGCGTGACATCTCGATCCACAACGCTAGCCTCGGCGGCCGCGGACATGCCTCGCAAACCGAGCCGAAAGCTCGCCGAGCCTTCATTCATTGAGCAGCCTTCCGTTACGCGGGTATCCTCTGCGTGTTGTACCACTGGCAGGTTCAGTTCGGCTCCGAGCCGCAGCGCCGCACGCATAACCTCGTCATCGAGAATCGGCTTGCCATCGTCGGTGACGGCGACGGCACCGGCCCGCTGCAGCGATGCAAAATCCGTGAGGGATGCTCCGCGCGAGCTGCGCGTGGCGGCAGCAATCGGAAACACATTGACCACGGCTCCGCGCTCGGGATGCTTCAACCAAGCGACCCACTCGTCTGTGTCCACCACGGGCACCGTGTTCGGCATAGTGCAAACCGAAGTGAACCCTCCGGCCGCAGCAGTTGCCGTGCCGGTAGCGATGGTTTCTTTATAGCTTTGTCCAGGCTCGCGCAGGTGCACGTGCAGGTCGATAAATCCCGGAGCCACGATGAGACCGCGCGCGTCGAATTTTTCGTCGGCCTCCGCACGCACCTTATTCGGCAGAGCAATCTCGGCAACTCGCCCATCGCGCAGAAGAATGTCCATGGGCGCGTTGATCTTTGCCGCAGGGTCGATGAGATGCCCGCCCTTGATGAGCAGGCTTGGAGTTTCCCGTCTTTGGTTCTTAGCAGTCGGCATTTAGCACTCAGCTTAGGTCTTGGGTGTCAGTCTTAGGTGTTAAGGAACCAGGGATTTCGAAGGTCTGTGACGCCTAGCACCCAAGACCTAAGACCTAAAACCCATGCAGCAAATCCCTAGCTCATTTCGCCTTTCCTAGGGCCCGCGCCAGAATTGCCATGCGCATGGGCACGCCGTTGTGGACTTCTTCAATCACCACGGATTGCGGTCCGTCCATCACCTCCGAAGTAAGCTCAAGTCCGCGCATAATCGGTCCGGGATGCATGACGATCGCGTCTCGTTTCGCCAGCTTCAGTCGCGCCGTATTCATCTGATAGCGCGCTACGTAATCCTGCAAGCTGATCTTCTGTCCCGCCAGGCGCTCTTTCTGCACGCGGAGAAGCATAACCACATCGGTGCCGCGCAGCGCTTCTTCTATGTGGCGCGTAACGCGCAACCCGGGGCCGAGCGTCGCAGCAAGTTCGGGCACCATCTCCGGCGGCCCGCAGAGCGTTACCTTCGCACCCAGCTTGGTTAGCAGATGGCACGCGGAACGGGCCACACGGCTGTGATAAATGTCCCCGATAATCGCAACCTGCAATCCCTTGATGGACTTTTTATGCTTCAGGATCGTGAAGGCATCGAGCAGAGCCTGCGAAGGATGCTCGTGCATGCCATCACCGGCGTTGATCACCGGAATGTCGAGATTGTCGGCGATCAGGTGAGGCGCACCGGCTGAGGGATGACGAATCACGATGGCGTCGGCGCCAACTGCGCGTAACGTGTACCCGGTGTCGAGCAGGGATTCGCCCTTTTCGATGCTCGACCCTGAAGACAATACCAGAATGGTGACCGCGCCCAGCGACTTGGCGGCAACTTCGAAAGACGACCGCGTGCGCGTGGAAGCTTCGTAAAACAGCAGCACGATCCGCTTGTTGCGGAGTAGTGGCCGAGCCTTACGAGGATTCATCCGGCGGGCCAACTTCAGCAGGCCCAGGATTTCCTTTTCCTCAAGGTGCTCGATGCCGAGCAGTGAACCGCGCGCCGCTTTGTTCATCGCGTAAGAAAGCAAACCGTGCATCATACGCGGTGGGTGTGGGCGGCGGCAAGGCCACCCCACAGTTTTTGCAACGAATCTAGTTCAAAATGGGGAGTGCACGAATCCTTTTCTTCGTCGCCGCGTAAATCGCATTGCACAGGGCCGGTGCCAACGGCGGGACCGATGGCTCGCCAATCCCTGTGGGGGCCTCCGTACTCGGCACAGCATACACCTCCACCATCGGGGCCTCATCCATTCGCAGCGGTGCGTAATCGTCGAAATTCCCCTGCACCACGCGGCCTTTCTCGATCGTGATTTTCGCGCGCAGCGCGTTCGAAAGGCCGTAAACGATCCCGCCAGGAATCTGCTGTTCGACGATCCCCGGATTCACCAACTGTCCGCAATCAACGGCCGCGACCACGCGATGGACTCGGGGCACTTCGTTCTCCATGCTGATCTCGACCACTTCAGCCATGTAGGAAGAGAAACATGCGAAGCAGGCGATGCCGCGAAAACGGTCCGCGAGCAAGGGTTTACCCCAGCCCGCCTTTTCCGCTGCGAGTTGCAGAACCCCGCGCATCCGCGCCGTGTGCCAGGTCGTCGTGAAATATTGAATGTCCTGATCTTTATCTTTGGCTAGCATGTGCAGCCGGTACTCCAGCGGATCTCTTCCCGCCGCTGCCGCCAGTTCGTCGATAAAGCTTTCGCTGGCAAACCCAGCCTGCAGCGCGTATACCGACCTCATCCAGCCCAGCGGCACCGGCGTTTCAGCCAACACATACTCGAGCGAAACGTTCGGCAATCCATAAACAAACGCGGCTTCGTCCGGCAGATCGGGATCGATGCCATTTGGCCCGGGTTGGCCTTTCTGCCCGCTGATCGACGGCGCAACAATGCGGTGGGTAAATGCCACCGGCCACCCCGCACCATCCAGCACCGCGCTCAACTGGTGCAGGCTCGCCGGACGGTAGGTTGAAAACCGCATGTCGTCTTCCCGCGTCCACATCACCTTTACAGGAGTCTGGCTCGCCTTCGACACGAGCGCGGCTTCTACTGCGTAATCGTGTTCGAGTCTTCTCCCAAAGCCGCCGCCCATGAGCGTGACATTCACTTTCACCTGGTCCGGATCGAGTCCCACTGCCTGCGCCACCGCATCACGACAATCCTGCGGCACTTGCGTCGGCGCCCAGAGTTCGCAGCCTGATCCCTGATAATTCGCCGTGCAATTTCCCGGCTCCATGGGCGCGTGCGCCATGAACGGCAACTGATATTCCGCCGAAATTCGCCGCCCTGAGACCTTCGAAACATCGCCCGCCGAATATAGACTCACACTCTTCTTCGCCGCGGCCTGCTTTAGAGATTCCATTACTGCGGCAGTATTCAAGTCTTTATACGGACCTTCATCCCAATTGACCGTGAGCACGCGCCGACCTTCCATCGCGCCCCAAACACTATCAGCGACCACTGCAACCGCCGCATCGCTGATCTTGCCGATAAAGGTGACGCCGGGAATTTTCCTGGACTCCTTATCATCGAAGCCCAACACCTTGCCGCCGATCGTCGGGCACCGAGAAAGCACCGCATACTTCA
The DNA here is from genome assembly GCA_964407505.1 of uncultured Acidobacteriaceae bacterium. GTDB lineage: Bacteria > Acidobacteriota > Terriglobia > Terriglobales > Acidobacteriaceae > Sulfotelmatobacter. The sequence goes on from CAYOVU010000119.1 coordinate 5,526, forward strand.
TTCCCGGCATTCGAAAGTCAATCCCAAAAACCGCCTCGCCTTTCACCTTCGACGGCGTGTCCACACGAGCCAATCGCTGCCCAACAATCTTGTAGTCTTTCGACTGTTTCAGTGGAACGTCGCTTGGGATGGGCAACGCCGCCGCCTTGGCAACAAGCTCTCCATAGCTCAGCCGACGTTTGGAAGCTGTGTGCACCACGCCTCCCTCCTGCGCCGTGCAACCCGCTCGACCTACGCCCCAGGTCAGAGCAGCCGCCGAAATCAGCATCTCGCGGGCCGCGGCTCCCGCTTTCCGCATAGGATCCCACGTAGTCCGGACGCTCGCACTGCCACCCGTGGTTTGGTCTCCGTAGAGCGTGCTGGCCCCCGCCTGCTCGATCTCGATGCGCTTCCAGTCTGCTTCCAGTTCCTCCGCCAGAATCATGGGCAACGCCGTGCGAACGCCTTGTCCCATCTCCGAGCGCGCCACCACGATTATGATTTTGTCGTCCGGCGTGATTCGCACGTAGGCGTTCGGCGAAAAAACTTCCTTGCCCGTTTTGCCACCATGCGGCAGATAAAAACCGACCACTAGCCCTGCCCCTGCGGCCACTCCAGCCGCAACAAATTCGCGACGGTTTAGGGGGCTCATCGTGCGCCTCCCGCGGCTCCAACACCGCCGTTCGCAGCCCGATGAATCGCCTTGCGGATTCGCTCATAGGTTCCGCAGCGGCATAGGTTCCCGTTCATCGCCTGCGTAATCTGCTCGTCGCTCGGATTGGGAGTCTTCGCGAGCAACGCCGCCGCCGTCATAATTTGCCCTGTCTGGCAGTAACCGCATTGCGGAACCTCTTCGGCGATCCACGCTTGCTGCAACACGTGCAAGCCGTTCGCTCCAAGTCCTTCAATCGTGGTAATACTTTTTCCCGCGACTTGCGAAACCGGCGTAGCGCACGAACGGATTGCCGCTCCCTCGACGTGAACCGTGCAGGCCCCGCACAATCCGGCGCCGCATCCGAACTTCGTCCCCGTGAGTTCGAGTGTGTCCCGCAACACCCAGAGCAGCGGGGTCTCCGGCGGAACGCTTACTTTTTTCTCGCTACCATTCACGCGCAATGTGAGGTCGGCCATGTTTGTCTAAAAGTGAATTGTCACCTGGAGGACCATCCTACTCAACCCGCAGGAAAAGTGAAATGGGCACACGCGCAAGAATACCGGTGACTGGAGGCTGAAATGAGAAAGGATTGAACGCCGGGAAGAAGCTTACGCTCGCTTACTTCAGCTCCGCCAGCTTCTGCGTAGCCAGCTGTCCGGCTTCGGTGGTGGGAGTGTCTTTCTTGATCTGCTCATAGAGGCGCTTGGCGTCCAGAGGCTGATTGTTATTCTGGTACAGCTCCGCGAGTTGCAACTCCGCCGTTACCTTACTCACAGACGCGGTCGGTTTGTTCGTCAACTCTTTGTAAATGGCCTCGGCATCTTTAGGTCGGTTCGTATTGCCGTAGACGGAAGCCAGCGCGAGTTTCGCGACGGACGCAAACTCTTTATTGCCATTCGATGCCACTTCCTTAAATTGCTTCTCGGCCGTGGCATTGTCGCCGGCGCTCACCGAAGTCACGCCCAGGAAATAGCGAGCCATGTCCGCCGTCCGTGTGTGCGGATATTTATCCACGACCGCCTGGAATTGATTGTGCGCAGCGGCGGCGCGTTCCTTAGCCGAGGTAAAGCTAGGAATGTCAGGCTGTGCGGGCGTTCCAGCTGGCCGCAACTGAGCCTGCAAAGTCCGCAGCGCCTGCGACATGTCGAAGCTGGCCTTCTCATCCTGCGCGCTCAGGTAATACCAGCCGCCCACTGCCGCAGCGGCGATCAACGCGACCACCACAACCGCTATAGCCAGGGTATTCCGGTGCTCGACGCTCCAGTGAGCGGTCTTCTCGGCAGCTCCGAGGGTCACCCGGCTGAATCGATCTTCTTTCAGTTGATGGCGGGTTTCTGCGCGCACGACGACCTTTCAGTCTCAGTCTTGAGTATCTGTCCTGGTGGGAACTTTATAGTTTAGCAGCCTGAAAACCGCACCGTCAAAGCCCGCCTAGCGCGGAGCTTCTTCCAGCAATCCCTGTTCGAGTTTTTCCTGGCACTCGATGCAATGCCGCGTCCAGGGAACAGCTTCCAGCCGTTTGGCATTAATCTCTTTGCCGCAGTGGATGCACTCCCCGAAGCTGCCTTCGCGGATGCGCGCCAGCGCCCGCTCAACCATCTGCAGCAGCTGCCGCTCATTGTTGCTCTGGCTGAACAAAAACTCTTTGGTATAGGAGCTGGCGGCCCGGTCGGCAATATCCTGAGCAGTGTCTTCGTCAGCCGAGCGGCCGTCCGCCTGCGTGCGCGAAACCGTGCGGCGCAGATCCTGCTGCCTGGTCTCCAGTCGCTTCTTAAATATTTCTAACTTCTTCTTGTCCATAAGTTCACTTCATAATTGCTGCGACGGCTCCCGGAGCCGCCCAGAAGGTTAGAGCCAAATAAAAATCATAAGCGCGGCAATTGAGATGCGTCAACCACCCCATCCGTTGGCGCTCAACGGCCTAGAGTCGTGAGCAGATTAGATGCCAATCCAGAATAAATCGATCTACGCCTGATGACTCGGCACCCGGCTGCATCTATTCGCCCTGAAGCAAACTCTCAGCGTGGCGGGCAACCAGGAGAAGATGTTGCGCCTTGGCATCCTTCTCAATCGCCACAAGCTGCTGCCGGGCTACAGCCGGATGTGATTGCAGCTCAATCTCCGCCAGAGTTAGACGGGCCTGATATTCGAAAGATCGGTATCCGAACTTCTGCGTGGAAGCCAGCATCGCCGTCAGTTCCTTGCTCGCCTTGGCTGCATTCCCGGACCGTGCTTGAGCGTGCGCGTCTGCCAGAACAGCTTCAAACCGCGCCGCCTGGGTAGCCGACTGCTTCGACAGAACCATAGCTTTTGCGGCAAGGGTCTGCGCTTCGGCCACCTTTCCTTCACCCAATAGGCTTCTGGCCAGAATCGCTCGTGCCCACGCGCCATTATCCGGAGCATTGTCTTTATCGAAGATTGCTGCCGACTCGCGCGCCATCTTCTCGGCATCGGAAAAGCGTTTCTCTTCCAGGGCGACCGCGGCAAGCGCGGTATGAATCTGCGCGGCGTAGCCGTCTTCGTGCGCGTCCTGGGCAGACTTCAAGGCCGCCTCGTACTGTTTGCGCGCACCCACGATGTCATCTTCCATCAGCAAAGCATCGCCTAACCCTGCTGCAGGATAAGACTCGCCGGAGACATAGGAGATCTCATGCATCAGGCTTAAAGACCGCTCGTAATAACTTTTTGCAGTCTCGGGGTCGCCAATTTCCACCAGTAGATTCCCCAGGTTGCTCAGGGTGGCGGCCGCACCACGCCGATCGCTGCTCTTTTCGAAGGAGGCCAGCGCCTGCTCCTGCATTTTTCGCGCGCCCTTCAATTCACCCAGGCCGTCAAGCGCATTGGCGATATTTCCATAATCGCTGGCTAAATTGAACCCGCTTCGCAAATCAAGATCGGCACGCAACGCCTGTTCGTAGAAGCTCTTCGCCTCCAGCAATTTTCCCTGGTCATAAAATGAATTGCCGATTCTTTCGAGCGCGGCCCGAACGTGCCGCTGGTCGCCGATCTCGCGAAATACTGGCAGCGCGCTCTCGAACTGCTGCCTTGCGCTCTCGAAGTGACCAGCATCGTAAAGACGATCGCCATTGAGCAACGAACAAACTGCAGCGCCGCCACGGTCGCCGGCCTTGATGTAGAGTTCTTTGGCGTGATCGATCAGCGGCTGCGATTGCTCTGGTTGTCCCATGCGCTGCAAGGCATCGCCTTCCACGCGCAATGCCCCAGCCACAAATAGGCTCGCACCGATCTCGGTTCCTTCCTCCGCGGCCTTTTTCGCCGCGGATTCCTGCAGCTTGTAGTCGCTTCGCCCAGCCGCAACCGACGACTCCGCGAGATCGACGCGCGCCGCTTCCCCTTTGGATACCGGCAGTTTGCGCAACTCAGCCATGGTGGCGACAGCATCGTCAGCACGGTCGTTTCCTATCTGCGCTCGCACGAACAGCAAACCATAATCGACTCGATCGGGGAAAAATTCCCATAGCGTGCGGTAATTGTCGCTCGCCGCGGACCACTCCTTGGTCAGTTCATGGTATCGAGCCTCGATCAGCATTTTTTCTTCGTGTGAAAACGGCGTCGCAAGGTCGAGCGCACGTTTGGCTTCTTCTGTCGCTTTCTCGTCGTAGCCCAGGGTAGACCACGCCTCGGCCAGTGCGGAATGCGTTGGCGCGTGGTTCGGATCAATCGCAGCCGCCTTTTCCAGCAGCGTGCGGGCCGACAACGCATCGAACAGCCTCAGCTTCTCCAGACCTTCGGAATAAAACCGCGCCGCCTCCGGATTTGCCGGCAACGATGCTCGCACGCTGGCAGACTCGGAGCCTGAAAGTCCTCCAACGCCCAACTTCGCGCGTAGCGCTTCGCCCGCCCGGCTTACCAGTTCGTCGATTTGCGAAGCGCTGCCCTTTTCCGACACCGAGGCCACAATCTCACCGGCGCTGGTATCTTGTAGGCGCAAATCAAGCCGGATTTCGTCCGCCGCTAATGGGATATACGAGCCGACCACTACATCGTCGCTTCCGAGGTTTTCGCGGATCCGTCTCAAAGTTTCCTGACTGAAACTATCCGCCTCCGGTAGTGCTAGGCTTCGCTTCATTTGCGACACGCTCTCGCCGGAAATCGTTCGCAGTTGATCGCCCTGCCCCAGCTCCGTCGTTAACATTTCGGAAAGCGCCGTGGAAATCCAGGCGACGTCCGCCTTGCCTGCAAGGTTCTTGAATCCCAGCACTGCCACGGAACGGCGGTGACTGCCTGTTGCCAGAGCAGCGCTGTGCCTTTTTGAGCGGTAGATCAGAAAGTATCCAGCAATCGTAACCACTAGCACCAGAACCAAGATAACTCCCGCTGCGACGAGCTGTTTCGTAGCCGATGGCCGGGACACGACGATAGGCAATGTGCCGGTGTTCAGCCGCTCCAGGTCGACCCCAAATTCACGGGCGCTCTGGTAGCGACGGTTTGGATCCTTATCCAGCGCCTTCAGAATGATCTGCTCCAAACCAGCAGAAACCACGGGATTGACCACACTTGGCGGATCTGGAGGCTGGTTCAGAATCGCATTGATCAGCAGCGGATGGTTGCTCTGCGGAAATGAACGCCTGCCCGTCGCCATCTCGTAGAGCACCGCCCCCGCCGACCAAATGTCGCCGCGCTGATCCGTAGGTTCTCCGCGCAACTGCTCCGGCGCCATGTAAGGCAGCGTTCCTGTAACCTGCTGCGAATCGGTAAGCGTGGCTGTCATCCCTGACTCGCTAGCGTGGGGCGCCAGTTGTGCGAGCCCGAAATCGAGAATCTTCAAACGTCCGTCCGGAGTAAGCCGCAGGTTCGCGGGCTTCAGGTCGCGGTGCACGATGCCCTGCTCATGCGCCGCGGTCAATCCCTGCATCAATTGACCGCCAAGATTGATCACTTCTTTGCTTGAGAGCGTGCCCCGGGCTAGTCTTACGTCCAGAGTCGTGCCTGAGATGTATTCGGTAACCAGAAAGTCGGTGTCATCCTGACTGCCGAACTCGTGCACGATTGCGACGTTAGGATGATTGAGCCGCGCCAGCGATAGCGCTTCTTTGCGGAAGCGTTTGCGCGCGGCCTCGTCAGCAAGCAATCCGGGAGACAGTACCTTGATGGCAACATCTCGCTCCAGTTGCTCATCCCGCGCGCGGTAGACGACGCCCATGCCACCCGCGCCAATCTGTTCCAATACCCGGTAGTGCGACAAGGTTCGGTTGAGCATTTCCCGCCCGCAAGTGCGCTAAGGATAGCAGCCCAGTCAAGCCGGAAAAAGCCTCCGGCACCCCGCCGACCCCGAAGATCGCACCCCTCTTCGGCAAGCTTGGGACAGACACCTTCGCCCGCTCCTTTGACGCCAGGTCGTGTGCAAGGCGGTGTCCATGTCACGCCATCCGAATAGATATAGTGACAAATACCGCCTTCACGTTTCTTGGGGTTGTTCAGAAGGATTCTTTTCGATTGAAGACTTGCCGCTTCATCGTCTTAATGAATTGAGGCTCGCCCAGCCGCCGAAGCAGGAAGTACTCATTGACGGGGCGATCATCTGCCAAAGCTGGAACCTCGGGGTCTTCCTGGACGAGACTGGCCAACTGCACCTCGCCGTCCAGAACCGCTTTGAACTGCTGCTCCGAAGACAATGCAGGGCCCCACTCCACCAGGTCTTTCGCGGCGTTCGCAGGCATATGCAGCGCCAATTGCGCGGCGGACTCTTGTGGGATTGAGCTCGTGCTTGCAAGAAAATGAATGCCAGGATTCCCGGGTGATCGAAAAGCTCGCACGCAGGCAAACGATTCTTGCAGGGCCTTCGCCACCGAGGCCCAGGTTGCACGGTCTCCATCCGGCAGCCATTGCTGCAGAATGCCACCTGACCGCAGGTGCACCTTCGCAATCGAGTAAAACTCCTTAGAGTAAAGCAAGCTGGAACCAGCGGCCTGCACCGGCGGAGGCGGATCGATCACGATCACATCGTACTGCTCCGGAGAGCGTTCCAGAAACGATCGACCGTCATCAATCACAATGCGGGACCGCGATGCATCCAGGCCAGGCGCATCCGCGTGGAAGTACGAAAACAGCGGCGGCACACTGGGAACCAACTCCGCCGCGGTCGTCGGAATGTGCCAGGAGAGTGCTGAGCGGTACGACGTTCCCATTCCAAAACAGATGATCAGTGCATTCATCGGAGGCCGCTGCATAAACGCCAACGGCAGGTGAACCATCATCTTTGTGATCGGGGTTAAGCTGGTGATGCCCACTCCATTGATTAAAAGCCGCCTGCCGAAACCCGTACCGGTTGCGACCACCGTGGCCGTATTGTCCCGGCGGACTTGGCGTGGATTGTATTGCTCCTCATAGCCAACCGTGAAAAACGCTATGGCCACTGCGCCCAGCACTAGCATCGACGCTGCCACAAGCCTAGGCAAAGAATTTCGAATCGAGCGCGGGGCAAAAAGCAGTCCCACAGCAAACCACGGAATCGCAAATACACAAAGGGCTACGCGCTCGCCAACCCACGGAAGCAGCACAAACCCTGAAATCAACGGACCCACCACACAGCCCGCGATGTTGATTGCATAGGCGCTGCCAGCTCGGTCGGGATCACCTGCGGAATATAGATCGACAATCATCGGAGTGAGTAGTCCAACCAGAGCTGAGAACGGCGTCACTCCCAACACCATGCGCGTCACTGCCGGCAGCGGCAGGCGAGGGTCGGCGGTGAGAAATGGCAACAGAACTGAAAATCCTAGAAGAGTCCAAAGGAGATAGTCGTCTACGCTGACCCTGTTGCCCTTTTGCTGGTAGGCCCGCGAGCCCAGATAAGTGGCACCCAGGTACGCGGCCAGGATGGACGCAAACGCATAGACCACAGTACCCAGCGGCGGCGTATAGATTCTTATCCAAACAATCTCCACACCCATGCTTGTGATGCCTGTTCCAGCCAGCAGCCACAACAACTTCTTGTCTGTCGCTTTCCGGTTCGGAATAATTTCGATCCGATCCATCTCGATATTCGCAACTCCGCTTTGCGTAATATCGACTTGTGATTCCGCTTTTTGACCGATCTGGTCTTTTCGCGCCGCCGATCGATTAAATGACAACCCAAGTGCGCATGAGGCGAGCAAGAAATTCAGGCTTGCTCCAACATACAAAGTGTGATGAAACCCAAGCAGTTCAATCAGGAACAACGGAATAATGGCCCCAGAAACCGCTCCCAGTACATTGGCGACGTAAAGGTAGCTGAACGACCGGCCGCTATGGGAGGAAGAATTGTTCTTGATGGCGAGCATGGCAAACGGAAACGTCGCGCCCATGCATGCGCACCACGGGATCAAAGTGATAGCGATCCATATGCCCGCCGACAAGTAATATCCCGAAGAAGACAGAGCCATCGGGCTGATGCCTTGCTGAATCAGGGCTCGCCCTGCCGACAACTCGTATGGCACGCTGACGGCCGAGACGCCGATTAGCAGTTCGGTGAGTGCGTAAAGGCGCAGCGCAGGAAAGTGAATCCGATCCTGATATCTGCGCGCCAGAATTCCTGAGCCCCATGAACCCAGTCCGAGTCCAACCATGAATGCGGAAAGCACAATCGAGACCAGCGCGGTCGTAACTCCAAATTGCGCCATTGCCAGGCGAACCCAGACGATCTCATACAGGATGCTGCAGAAACCCGACACGAAGAAAAATCCGAAATACCACCGCATCGCGCAATCGGCTCCAGAAATCTTTTTTGATTAGGAGCACATTTAAGCAGGATGTTCTACGCAATGCAATGTGGAAGAGCTATCAACGGCGAGGGGATAGCGACCTTATATTTTCGCCACTCCTTGGTTCTGAAACTTTACCTCGACCAGCTTGCGGTCCTCTTCCGACACTTGGAACATAGCGCGCGGCTTCAGGCTCATAAAGCTCGCCACAAACACCTCGGGGATCTGGCCGATGCGTGTGTTATAGGTGTTGACGTCGTCGTTGAAGAACTCGCGCCGGTCCGCGATGCGCTCTTCCAATTCGCTGATGCGCATCTGCAGTTTAAGAAAATTTTCGTTTGCCTTGAGTTGCGGATAATTCTCTGCCACCGCGAACAGCCCGCGCAGAGCTCCCGTCATCAGCAAATCGGCTTGCGCTTTCTGCCCAATGCTGGCCGCATTCATCGACGCTGCCCGCGCCTGCGTCACCGCCAGCAACGTCTGCTGCTCATGTTGCATGTATCCCTTCACCGTCTCGACCAGATTGGGGATCTCATCATGACGCTGCTTGAGCAGTACGTCGATGTTGGCCCAGGCGCGATCGTTATCGTTACGCAGACGCACCAGCTCGTTGTAGAGAATAACTACATAGACCAGCACCCCCACCACGAACAGCAAAAACGCCGCCCCCTCGATCACAGTGCCACCCATCGTCGTTTTAACCTCTCCTTCAGCCTAGCGTACCCAGTGAAACAGCAGACCGGGCATGCATGCAAGTGACTGAGGGGGCATCGTCCAAGGTCATTGAACCGACTTCGAAGCGCGGACAATTAAAAAGGGCTGAGCTTAAGCTCAGCCCTTCAGCTTGATTCGCCGACTTAACTCTCGCTACGGCTTATGCGGAGTCAGGTCGCAAGCGTGCTTCACCTCGTCCAGGTTTAATCCTGCGGGCGAAAACTCCGCGATCGCGTAACCGGTTCTGGTCCTGACTTCCACGTTGAACACCTGCGCACCAATCGCGCCCCGCACCGTCCCTTTATCCATTGAGAGAAAGTGTCCCCGAACCCAGTTCCAGCCTTTGTGATCGTGACTTCCGTCAATGCGCACCATGACTTCCATCTTAGGCTGGCCCCAAAAACCCGGATAGTCCGGTCGTCCCAGCCTGGCGCCAGGATTGAAGTCCGAGTATTCATACTTGCCATTGGTGCAAACCAGCTCGACCCGCGGCTTGTAGTCCGGATCTTCTCGAAGATAATTGTTGGCAAGCAGCTCGAATCGGACTTTTTTCGCAGCAGTCATCTTGTCTTCTGACTGAAACTCCATCCACTTGCCGCCAGCACTAACGCCGTCTCTTTCGTCCTGATACGGGCTCATGGCCCCCTGCTGGGCAAAAGTCGCCACACCCATTAAGATCAAGCTCGTCAAAGTGATCCCCGCTACAAATGCATGCTTCTTATTCTGAAAACGGTTCCGAAACAATCGCAGTCCTTTCAAGGTCTCCTCCCGCTCAAGAACATCCTACATATTGAACCCGAATCGCCCATAAAAGTTGCATGACTTTGCACCCTTTTGCCCGGCAATCATCCAAGACGGATAGATTCTTGCGCATACGCCTAGCCAGCTTCGATTATTTTCGATCAGAATTGTGGTAAGCCCTAGAATCTGCTTTACAAGGGCTGTCTATGGCAATAGACTCCTTGAGATCGTTGTCCCCCCGCGAACGTCTCGCACCCCTAACCCCTAGCCTTTGAGAAGGAGAGTTCCTATGTCCCGCTTTGCCCGATGGATTTTTGCTGTGATCATACCGGTCTTATCCACCGGCCTGCTCGCTGGGCAGGTTTCGGTGACCACCTTCCATTACGACAATTACCGCACCGGCTGGAATTCGCAGGAAACCACACTCAGCGTCACGGCGCTGCAAAGTTCGAAGTTCGCGGTTTTGGGGAAGGTTGCGCTTGACGACCAGGTAGATGCCCAACCGCTGATCGTTCCTGGCGTCGTCATCACTGCAGGCCAATTCAAGGGCTTGCACGACGTGGTGTATGTCGCTACCGACAACAACACCATCTACGCCATCGACGCGAATACAGGAAAAGTTCTCTTGAACCCTAATTTCGGGCCGCCCGTGGTCCGGCCGCTGGGTTGTGGCAAAAACAATCCGGATGTGGGTATCAACTCGACCCCTGTCATTGACGCGAGCAGCAACACTTTATACGCGATCATCTACACTCAACAAACTTCCGGTCCGGCATACTTTATCCACGCTCTAGATCTGGGCAGCCTGACCGACAAGGTGACGCCGCAGCTCGTGGCCGCGTCCCATACCCTTACCGACGGTACGACCTACAATTTCAACGCGACTTATCAGCGCCAGCGTCCCGCGTTGTTGCTGGCGAATGGCACCGTGTATGCCGGTTTCGGCAGCTTCTGCGATCTCGCCACAAATCTGTCACGCGGCTGGCTTCTCGGCTGGCAAACAGGAACTTTGGCCCCCCTCGAGGACAACGAAATCCTGGACACGCAGGCGTCCTCGGCCAAGAACTTTTTTATGTCCTCGATCTGGATGTCCGGTTACGGACCTGCCGCGGATGACTCTGGCAACGTTTTGTTCGTAACCGGCAATTCCGATCCAAGCGGCACTGCCTACGACGGCGTAACCGATATCGAGGAGAGCGTAATTAAAGTGTCGCCCGACCTAAGCTCAGTGCTCGACTTGTTCACGCCGGCCAACGTCAAGAATCTGGACGAACACGATATGGATTTTGGTTCGGGTGGCGTGATGGTTCTTCCCGACCAGCCCGGGTCGATTTCTCACCTGGCGGTAGCGGCCGGAAAGACCGGCCAGATGTTTCTCATGAACGAGGATGATCTCGGCGGGTTTTCGCCGACGAAAAATAATGTTTTAGGCACCTATAATATTGGCGCCTGCTGGTGCGGAGAATCCTACTTCGTTGATCCGGTGGATGGAAATGCTCGCGTAGTGGGCAGCGGTGGAACCAGCGTCACGGTATGGAAGCTGCAGACTTCGCCCACTCCTTCGCTGACGAATGTTACGAGTTCCCCAGCCATCAATATGCACGCCAACGGCTTCTATACCGTGGTTTCATCCAATGGCACCGCCAGTCCCGTGATCTGGGCACTGGCCCGGCCAGCCCCGTCAAACCCCGCCCTCGATTTATACGGCTTCGCTCCTGACCTTGGAGGAACGACCATGACACAACTTTTTGAAATTCCAGCCGGCACTTGGGTGAAAGGTGGAACGAACCCCAATATCGTTCCGGTCGTGGCGAACGGAAAGGTATACGTCGCCTCTTACAAGGAACTTGCGATCCTGGGATTGAAGAAGTAAGCCGAAGGGAAACGAGGAGACGAGCAGACAGACGGCTCGAACGCGATCTAACGGTTACTTAATTTTCAGGTCGATGTAGACCTGGGAGCGGTCGTCGAACTGGCTGACTGACTTCGTATCGCTCTTGCTGCCGTTGCGCTGGGCGTAGACTTCGTAGTCGGCTGCCGCCGAGAGGCCGGGAAAACGATACGTTCCGTCCTGGCCAACGATGTAGGTCTTCACCGCATGATTGCGCGTGTTCGTGAGGTAGACGACCGCGTCTTTCACTGGATTATCCTGCTGGTCAAGCACTTTGCCACTGAGCAGCCGGCCTTGCGTCTTGTCCTTCTTGTCGGGCGTGGCATGAGCGCCTACGGCGACCAGCAGAAGGAGCGCGCTGCCGATCAGGCGGGTATTCCGAATAGACAGTCTGCAGCTCATGCGGTCACCTTCCTTTTCTCTCACTAGTGCGTCAGGTGCAAGCTCATATCGATGCGCTCGTCATACTGTACGTGGATGTTGACCTCTTGCGCCAGACGCAATGTCTGGCCATCGGTGGTTTTCACACCTTTTAAGTCGGCCCAGACAACGTAGTCAGCTTCGCCGGCAGGAACGCGTTGCGCGAACTCGCCTGCATGGTCGGAATAGAGTTCCCACTTGGCTTTTTTGTCGGACGCGCGGCGTATCTTCACCCTCACCCCATACACTGGGCGATCATCTGGGCCCCAAACGGTCCCAAAGATCAGCGCGTAGGGATCTGTCGCCTTCAGCTTAGACGCGGGCGCGGCAAGGGCCGTGGATGAAAGGTGAACAGAGAAGAACAAAAGCAGCAGGCAGAGCAGTAGACCGTGGGAAGATGAATGCGCAAACAGAACTCCTCGGTGCGTTCGATTACTCGTCACCGTCTTCGCTTTCAACTTCTTCTTCCTCTTCTACGTAGCCGGCTTCGATTGCCTTCAGCTCCAGCGGACTGGTGGTCACGACTTCGAAATCCGTGCCACACTCGGGACAGGAGACAATCTCGCCTTCATCGACTTCTTCTTCTTCCACGTCGAGATTGGTTTCGCATTCAGGACACAGCACCATGATTCCTCCGCTACCGTTTGGATGCCACGCTCAGACACCCTTCTTAGATACCCTTGATAATATTTAGATTCTTCCCCGCCGTAGGTCAAGGGGCGGGGGCTGTAGAGTGTGAGATTATTATTCACCGGCTGGCCTTGACATTTCTTATGGCGGAGCCTACATGATTTTTCTCCTCAGGAAAAGAGCGTGCCTTCTTTTGTTCGCGCTATCTCTCGCTGCGACTGCGCGGGCGCAAGCGCCGAACAAACAAGAACCTAACCCGGCCAGCCCCATGGTTGTAGATGCTCGCATCTCGGCCGCGCTGCAGCAAGTTTCTACCGATCGTATCCAGACGAATATCGAAAAGCTGGTCAGTTTTGGGACGCGATCGACCATTTCGGCGCAGGATCCCACTTTGATCGCGGCGGGTCACGGAATTGGCGCGGCGCGTGAGTGGATCAAGTCTGAGTTCGAGCGCTATTCGAAAGATTGTGGCGGATGTTTAGAGGTCAAAACAGACAGCTTTATCGAACCGGCTGCCGACCGCATTCCGCAACCCACGGAAATAACTAATGTTTACGCGGTGTTGAAGGGCAGCGATGCCGAGGACACCAAGCGCATTGTGTTGGTAACCGGGCACTACGATTCCCGCAACAGTGACACTCTCGACTTAAAGGGCGACGCTCCCGGCGCAAACGACGACGGCAGCGGAACCGCCGTCAGCCTTGAATGCGCCCGGGTGTTGAGCAAACTGAAGTTTCCTGCGACGATTATTTTTCTGACAGTCGCGGGCGAAGAGCAAGGACTTAATGGCAGCCACCACTTCGCCAAGATGGCTAAAGAGCAGGGCTGGAACGTCGAAGCCGTCTTGAACAATGACATCGTCGGCGGCGACAAAAGCGCACAGCAGGATCACTCCGTGGTGCGCGTGTTTTCTGAGGGATTGCCCGCCGCGGCCACAGAGCAGGAGATCAAGCATATTCGAGGCTTAGGCGGGGAGAATGATTCCGCCTCCCGGCAGTTGGCCCGCTACATCGCCGATGTGGGCCTGGCATACAGTGCAGGGGTTAAGCCGATCCTCGTGTTCCGGCTCGACCGCTATTTGCGCGGCGGAGATCACTATTCCTTCAACCAGCAGGGATTCACCGCGGTGCGCTTCACCGAATTTCGCGAGGATTTTCATCATCAGCATCAGAACGTGCGTACCGAAAACGGCATCGAATATGGCGACGTCGCCAAGTTCGTTGATTTCGATTATGTATCGCGCGTGGCCCGGCTGAATGCGGCGACTCTGGCGTCACTCGCATCGGCGCCCGCGCCTCCTGCGAATGTGCACCTGCTCACCAAAGATCTGGAGAACGATTCCACCTTAACGTGGGAGGTGCCTGCGGGGGGTCGCGTCGCAGCGTATGAAGTGTTGTGGCGTGCCACAACCAGGCCGGAATGGGAGCACGCGCAAAATGTCGGCAACGTTACCCGCACAACTCTGAACCTTTCGAAGGATAATGTCATCTTTGCTGTGAGAGCCCTCGACGTCGAGGGGCACCTTAGTTTGCCGGTCGTGCCCTTGCCGGAACGCTGAGTTCGGTATCTACTGCATACAGGAGCGAATTCCTTTGCGCGGTCGAGAAATGACGTTGAGTTTCCCGCCCTTCACCCAGGCGGTGATCTGGTTGCTGGGCATTAACACTGCCGTGTTCCTGGCGTTGTCAGCGTTCGGTTCCATCGCGGTGATCCGGTGGGTGTATGTGACGCTCGGCCTCGTGCCGAGCATGACGGTTTTCCATTTCGCTATCTGGCAGATCGTTACCTACAGCTTTATCCACGTTGGTTTCTGGCACTGGTTTGGGAACATGCTGGGAATTTGGATGTTCGGCTCTACGTTCGAAAGCGCGTGGGGCACGCGCCGGTTTCTGGAATTGTTTTTCACGGGTGTGATCGGAGCCGCACTCACAACGATCGTCCTTTCGTTTGCGCACATTCTAATCACTCCCGATACTCCAACGGTGGGCGCTTCCGGCGGCGTGTTCGCAATTTTGATGGCTTTCGGGATGGTGTTTGGCGAGAACGAAATCATGATGATTCCGTTCCCCTTCCTGATCAAAGCTAAGTACTTCGTGCTGATTCTGATCGTAGTAACCGTGGCCTTTGCCATCAGCGGCGGCGGTGGCACCGCTTACTTGGCCCATCTCGGAGGCTTGCTCTTCGGATATTTATATGTGAAGTTTTCGCCGGCGCGAGGCATGTCCGGTCGATTCTCGCTTTCGGAGTGGTGGTACGGATTGAATAACTCGTATTACCGCTGGAAGCGGCGGCGGGCAGCTAAGAAATTTGAAGTGTATATGAGCAAGCACGACCGCAAAGTCCACTTCGATGAACACGGAAATTACATCCCGCCGGATGATGGTCCGCGCAAGGGCAACGGCGGATCGAAGTCGGGGTGGGTGAATTAAATCCTTACTCTGCGAAAAACGTTTGGAATTCCCGCAGCACTTCGGCCGTCGACTCGCCCCGCACAGCCTTTCCTTTGAACCCTAAATCGTGACCAGCGCCCTCCACGGTCAGCAACTTCGTCTTCGCCGGAATCAGCTTTAAGGATTGCTCAATCTCCGCGATCGAGCCGAAGGGATCCCGCGTGCCTTCGACGAACAGCGCCGGAGTATGCAGGTGGAAAAAATGTTGCGTGCGGAGTTGCTCCGGCTTGCGGGGCGGATGCAACGGGTA
>CAYOVU010000120.1:0-11679 GCA_964407505.1 uncultured Acidobacteriaceae bacterium
GGGATCGTCTCCGTCTGATGGAGGCTCATCGTTCCGAACCTCACCACTCTCGGAGAGCACGCCAGTTGTCCCGTCGCGGCTTCCGAACTTGTGGGCAGGAAGCCGATCAGGAGAATCGTGACGCTGATTAGGTAGTAAACGCGACGGAAGGGCAGTGAATGGAACTTTGACTGGGGGAGTCGCATAGCATCTTCAGTCTGCAAGCATTAAGGCGGGCGAAAAAGATTCCGAGGGTTCATAACCCCCCATGTCCTATTGGACAATAGGGTTTGAAAATGGGAATTCCTTCAGTAATGCGGGCAAATCTCATATTCGCTCTTTGCAATAGTGAGTGGGCTTAGGTCTCGTGAGTAGGAAAGCGCCTCACAAACCTGGCAATGTGGTTTGAGTTCTGCAACCCAAATTCGGACTTGGAACATCGAAGAACTGGAATGCGGAACCCCAACTCCTGTCCGTGAACGCGGCAACGAATCTAGGCCATGTGGACGAAGTCCAAATACTTCGGAGGCGAGGTTCTCCTACACATACTGGCCATTGCGGTATTTTGAAAAGTTTCTCTACCATGCGGCGAGGGATGAAGTATGCGAATTACTCTGTTGACTTTGATCGCTATTGTTCTGACAGGTTCCATCACTGCGCCGCGAGCTCAGGCCCAGCGCGCGCCACTGCCGTTTGGCACCGTGACCAACGTCTCACAACTGTCAGCGTGCCCTGCTGGTTTCTTTAAGGGAATGACCTGCTTTCAAGCGCGAATGAGCTGTCCAGACACCGCCGAGATCGGACTCGTGTACGGGTCGAAGGAACCCTCAGGCACTCCCAAAGGAACGATCGTGCTGCTTGAAGGGGGAACGGGTAAGAGCGCGAGCGGGGGTTCGAATTACGCCGCGAAATACCTGGACGATGGATTTCGCGTGGTGGACCTGGCTTGGGAATCGGCATGGGAAGTTACCGGCGTTGCAACTTCGAGCATCAAAACTGCCGCGTGTCGGCCCGCTACTTTTCTGAGCTATGTCTCCACGAATCTCAACACTGATGGCAGCATGTGCGCCCAGGGAGATAGCGCGGGCTCGGGCGCAGTCGCTTATTCGCTCGCATGGTACGGAGCCGGGAGTTTTCTGGATAAAGCGGAGTTGCTCTCCGGCCCTGTCTTCGGCAACATTGAGCAGGGATGCATCGTCCCCAAAGCGCCCGTCAGCACTATCTGTCCTGAAGGTCAATACGGCTGCAATGGCGCGCCGTGGCCAGATAGTCCAGCCTATGTCGGGGGCGACATCACGGCCATTGACGCCTGGTCCGGCAGACCAACTTGCAACGGCACCCAAACCACCTCGAAGCTCGCCGATTTAAGTTGGAAGGCCATGAGCATTGTGGATGGAACCGACAATCCCAGTTTTTCCTATCCCCAAACGGCGATGGCTGGCTGGTTGTGCAGCAACATTGCCGGCTCACAAAACAACTCCGCTGCTCAAGGGGAGTTCTTCTACGAGCAGTTTACGAACTCCACTCAAACTGCCGGATATTCCGTGACTCGAATTGATAACTGCAGCGGAAACGAAGGGGTTAGCGATGGCGTCACGCCGCAAGGCGAAAGTGGATACAACGCCATCAGCCAGGACATGATCGCAGGCTGCATCAAGAGACACTGATCGATTCGAATTCCGCGTTTCAGGATCCAACCACCGCACGGCGCCCGTCCGTTCTCTCATCGAAGCGAATGATTTTACGAGTTCATCCAGTTGAGCTACGCGCCGCGGGAATAACTTATGCTAAGGTCAACGGATATTCTATGAAGGGTGCATTCAGGGTAATTCACGATGAGCCGAAAGGCGTGCGTAATCGGTGCCGGTCCGAATGGACTGGCGGCCGCCATAATTCTGGCCCAAGCTGGACTGCAGGTGGACGTACTGGAAGCGGAGTTGACGCCGGGCGGGGCTGCCCGCACGCTGGAGTTAACTTTACCGGGTTTTCGGCATGATTTCGGATCGGCCGTTTATCCGCTCGGCGCGGGGTCGCCATTGTTCTCGTCGCTGCCTCTGATCGAGCACGGCTTGGAGTGGATCCACTCGCCGGCTGCCTTGGCGCATCCTCTCGACGACGGCACGGCGGTGATGTTGGAACGTGACCTGGACCAAACTAGGGATTCCCTTGGGATCGACGGGTCAGCGTGGGACAAGCTCATGCGTCCGTTCGTCGAGCACTGGACTGAATTTGCTCTAGAGATATTGCGCCCCGTTTCCTTCGTTCCCCGACATCCATGGCTGATGGCGCGTTTCGGAATGGTCGCGATACGGTCGGCCCAATCTGTCGCTCGCCGGTTTCGCAGCCAACGAACCAGGGCACTATTCGCGGGCTTGGCCGCCCATTCTTTCCTCAGCCTGGACGAGCCATTGAGCGCGGCGTTCGCAATTCTGATGGCCGTGCCTGCGCACGCCGTTGGTTGGCCGATTCCTCGCGGCGGCGCGCAGTCACTTACTAACGCGCTCTGTGGTTATCTCTCGACCTTCGGAAGCAAGGTGAATACTTCATCGCCGGTCCAGAGTTTGGCGCCATTGGCGAACTATGACTTGCTTCTCTGTGACTTGACTCCGCAGCAGCTGGTCAAGGTTGGCGGGCAGAGCTTATCCGACAGCTACAGGCGGCGACTGGGGAGATACCGCTACGGAGCCGGTGTCTTCAAAGTGGATTATGCGCTGAACGCACCCATTCCTTGGAGAGCCCCCGGTTGCTTGCGAGCAGCAACGGTGCATCTGGGCGGAAGCTTTGAGGAGATTGCTGCCTCTGAAAAGGCGGTCCGAATCGGACATATCGCGGAACGTCCGTTCGTTCTGCTGGCCCAGCCGAGTCTTTTTGACAGCTCACGGGCTCCAGAGGGTAAACACACGGCTTGGGCTTACTGTCATGTCCCGAATGGGTCCAAAGTAAATATGCTTGAGAGACTGGAAGATCAGATTGAGCGCTTCGCTCCTGGCTTTCGCGAATGCATTTTGGCGCGGCGTGTGTTTTCTCCCACGGATCTTGAGAGCCTGGACGCTAACCTGGTGGGAGGTGATATCGGAGGCGGCGTCATGGACATTCGTCAGTTTCTCTTTCGACCGACATGGCGACATTACGCCACGTCCGCTCGCAAAATCTACCTTTGCTCTGCATCCACTCCACCGGGTGGAGGAGTGCATGGCATGTGTGGCTATCATGCGGCGAAGATGGCGTTGTCCAGGTTGGACAGTCGGTGGTTTAAAGTATAGGAAAATCAAAATCGCGTGTGCGGCCTAAAGGGCGGTAGTGGGTCAGTTTGAAAAGCAGCGTGCACTTCTCCCGTCGGCGTCATCCTGAGCGTTTGCACCACCACCGAAATTCAAAACCTTAGGAAATTCAACCTAGATGGCTTCTCGAGGAAAACATCGGACCATGAAGCATATAAAAGAAACCAGAAAGAAAAACAGTGGTGGGCTCAGCTTGGCTTACGCGCTGGGCCGATTGCGCGGACCACTGACCACTGGTGAGATCCCTCGCCCCGCTGGAGAAAACGCGGGGCTTCGGGATGACGCCAACGGGAGAAGTGCACGCTGCTTTTCAAACTGACCCACTACCCTTCATTGAGAGCACGTTTCACTTTCCGAACAACACTAAACGCCCGGCCCAAAATTACTCCCCGTTTAGGTCAGGTTCTGAAGACGGCAATCCCATACTGTTTGCTATTACTTGCGAGTTACCCGCCCGTCGATGTTCTGATTCTGGAAAAAACCAGCCCAGGTGTTATATCGTGCCGGCCGATACGATAAACATTAACGCTCATAAATCGGTCCGCTTCTTTGGGAGATGCGCTGCTTCTAACGGAGGTCTCGAATGAGCCCACAGCTTCAAATGAGCCCACAGCTTCAGACCGAACCGATCCACCCCCAGCCCCTCGTTCCGAGGTGGAACCTGGCCCTCCGGATTGCCTTTCGATTCTGGCTGGTATATTTGGGGCTGTACTGTCTTGCCACGCAAATCACCGCCAGCCTGTTCTCCCCTACCCAGGGACGCGGAGTCGACGTTCCCGATCCAGCCGTTCTCTGGCCGCTGCGCCCCGTGATCTTCTGGACCGCCGCCCATATTTTCCACGTGAATGCGCCCCTGTCCTTCGGCGACAACAGCGGCAGCGGTGACTGCATGTTCGCTTGGGTCCTGTCCTTCTGCCTGCTAATGATTGCCACTGCCGCGACCGGCGTCTGGTCACTTCTCGACCGCAGCCGGGAGAATTACGCTGGGCTGTATAAGTGGTTTCGGCTTTTCGTTCGCTTCGCGCTTGCCGGACAGATGATTTTCTACGGTATGGGGAAAGTCATCCCGCTGCAGATGCCGTATCCCTCATTGACCAGGCTGCTGCAGCCTTTCGGCACATTCTCTCCCCTGTCGGTTCTCTGGAACTCGATGGGCGCGGCCCCGACTTATGAAATCTTCGCCGGCTGCGCCGAAGTCGCAGCCGGATTGCTGCTGATCGTCCCTCGCACGGCCACCTTCGGTGCCCTGATCTGCCTCGCCGACATGATCCAGGTGTTTATGCTGAACATGTCGTACGATGTGCCGGTAAAGCTGTTTGCCTTCCACCTCATCCTGCTCTCCTGCTTTCTCCTGGCCCCCGACTTTCCACGCCTAGTCAGATTCCTGTTGCTGAACCGGGCCACGGCGCTTTCCACGCAAGCGCAACTCTTCCGTGGTGTCCGGGCCAACCGGATCGCACTTGCCGCGCAAATCATATTGGGTCTGTGGCTCGTAGGCATGAACTGCCACTACTACTGGAGTTACTGGAGTATCGTGGGCGGGGCCAGACCGCTCCCGCCGCTCTATGGCATCTGGGAGGTGCGCCAGATGTCGATCGACGAACAACCACGCCCGCCGCTCCTCACCGACTCCACCCGTTGGCGGCGCGCCATCTTCGATTTCCCCGACCGGATGGCCTTTCAGCGCACGGACGATTCGTTCGCTCCTTATGGCGCCTCCGTCAATCTCCCGGAGAGAACTCTCGCCCTCACGAAGAGTAACGACAAGAACTGGACCGCGAGCTTTACTTTCCAGCGGCCTGCCGGGGATCAGCTCATCCTGGATGGCCGGATGGACAATCATGAGGTTCATATGGAGCTTCAGTTGACCGACCGGAATAAGTTTCCGCTGGTCGGAAGAGGTTTCCACTTGATCCAGGAGTCCGCCCTCCGGCAGTGAGGTCGAAAACAGTGCTGTCACATGACAAACGGATGCCATGGTCGCCGAGCGCACCTTCCCAATCGGATGTGCGCGAGGCGAGAGCAACCTGCGTTAAGAGGTAAAACGTTAACATACACCGGGATCATCGACCGCTTTGTCTAAGCCCCTCTTGGCCGCTTGCAGTGTCAGCGCTGCAATCTCGCCTATGCTGACCGAGGCAGTGGTGACGTTGGTTAGCCACAGGCCGGTATCGACGTTGGATTCCCGTCAGAAAAGGCTCTTTACTGAGTTGCAGAGGCGATTTCCCGATCAGCTGATACGCATCCCGGTCTGGGTCAATAAGGCAGAGAAACTGGGGCGGGAGCCTACTCAACGCACACGTTCGTTCCTGTACTCGGCGTTGGGCACCTTGGTCGCTCAGTCGATTCGGGCGGGTGGGGTGCGCTTTTATGAAAATGGGATTGTCAGTTTGAACTTGCCCATAGCTGAAGAAGTCGTTCGGGCACGGGCTTCCCGCACCACTCATCCGATGGCGCTTCATTTGTTGTCTGCATTTTGAGGCATTCTAACGTCAGCGTGACACAAGCGTGCTATGTCAAGACGGCGAATCAGGATTCAGTGAGGGCGCTGGAATCGCTAGACGCGGTTCTGTGCCCTTCCTGTGCCCTGGAATCCGCAAAACCGCAAAACGATGCAATTGCAGTGACGTTGTAGAATCAGACAGATGGCCTCTCACGGGCGCGTAGCTCAATTGGATAGAGCACCGGATTTCTAATCCGGTGGTTGCAGGTTCAAGTCCTGCCGCGCCTACCAACCCTTCACTGCACTCGCCCAGCCGTATTGCAGTTAGCCTCCATGTCGTGGGTTATCGCAGCAGTTCCGCTGGGATGAACTCCATTTACGGTGAGGCCCGGAACATATGCCATCGAGCCATCGACGTTTTCATCGCCGTCACATTGGTCCACCCGATACACCGTATGGGGCGAAGTAACCTGGGAGTAAAAGAAATAACCTTCGATGGCGCTGTTGTTCTGACACGGACCTTGCCCGGTACCCCCACAGTTCACGCTGGTATTGCTGCAAAGCCAACCTGACATGCTGGTGCTGGGATAGGAAAAAATTGAGTCGCTGTCGCCATCGATGATGCTCATATCCTTCCAGCTGGGTTGATAGCTGGAATAACTCGGGTTCGTGCAGTAGGGCGCCTGAGTGATCTGGGTGCAGTTGCTTGAACTGACGAGGCCGGTCCACTGATCGATACAGTGTTGAGCGCCCGCGATGTACTTCTCCGGATCAGTCCAACTCCCTTCGCCTCCGGTGTTGCAACCTGAAGCGCAGACGCAATCAACCGTGGAACTTCCGGTGCAGGCAGGCGTTGGATAAGGAGCCGTGCAACCCTGAGCAATGTCGGCGAGCGGGGGGCCCGAGGTCAATTCAACGTTGTTCAAGTAACTCCCCGCCCCGTACTCCGCAAGCGAGTAAGCGACAGCGGCCCCGCCTGCGCTGGCTCCTTGTGCGCACATTGCGCCCGTTCGATTTCCCTGGCCATCCGTCTCGTAAGTAGTGAAAAGATATTTCAGCACGCCCGCGGGGCGGCAAGCGGCCGTCTTGATTTTCCATAGAGGTGGAGGCGCATCTCCGCTAGTCGGAGTAGCCGTTTCCCAAGCTTGTCCGGCGCTGGGGGTCCCCCACACTACTTGGGCCGTCTGATAGCCCTTTGCGTTATAAGGTGCAACGTAACTTTGTCCGCCAGGGGTATCGCCATCCCCTCCATTGAAGAATACGATCGTTCCAACCTGCGGTGCCGTCGCGGGAGTCAGAGCGTAAAAGAAGGGAATGTCGTCGATGCCAGCGCTAGTGCAACTCACAGTTCCCGCGTAGCAAACTGCAGTCGAGGAAAAGTCAAGCGCACTCGGACAACCCCCGTGACCTGTAATGGTCACCGAACCCGGAGGTAAGGCCTGGGAGTGAACCGCGGGTATCACGCAAGCCATTACAAAAAAGAGAACAACCAACCTCCCAAATATCGAAGCCTTCATGGTGAGTGACCTTTCTTTGCTTGCCGAAAACTTCTGGCTTTGTGGATGTTGGAATGAACTGAGTGGAAGACCTTTGCCGTTCAGAACCCTTAACGCATGTTGCACAAATATACTGCCCACGGAATACAAGTCAAGAGAGTTCGTGCAGGCTGTTCTGACTTTCGCAATAGTAAAGATCCATCAAGGAGCGCTCTTCCGGTGGTCGCACGAGGCTGTATTCAGGCATTCGTCCGCGAGCACGAGGCGCGCGACCGGTTTGCCCCCGACGATGTGTGAGTCGATGATCTCGTCGACGTCGTTCTCAGTGACGTGTCCGTACCAGACGGCATCGGGATAGACCACAAGATTCGGGCCGTGCTCACATTGGTCGAGACAGCCCGACTGGTTGGCCCGCACTTTACCTTTGAGGCCGCGTTCGGCCAGCTTCTGTTTGAACAGTTTTTGTAATTTTGCTTGGCCGTCTGGGTCGCAGCATCCCCTCGGGTTACTCGGAGGGCGCTGGTTACCGCATACGAAAATATGCTTTTCGAACTTGGGCATAAAATCCCCACAATTCCTAGAAGTGGATCGATGTCTAATCTCTGCCCTGTGAAGAAGAGACGTCGAATGTCACGCCTTGGCTTTCACAACGCTAACCAGTTTACTTGAAAAATTGATTCTTCCTGCGAATCGTCGACTTTTATACGGACGTTGCCATTCCTCGCGCGGGCGCGATAAAATACTTAGTACACATCTTCTCCGCTTTCATCCCATAAGTGTTTTTACAGTATTTGCTGCGGGGCAAGTAGCGTGCAACCCCCGGTGCGGCGAAGCTATGCGTCTGCAAATCCCTGTAACGGAGTTGGCATTGAAACCAGGCAAGACCGCCGTGATTGTCGGCGCCCAGTGGGGCGACGAGGGTAAAGGGAAGATTGTCGACGTTTTGTCGGAAAGCTTTTCCGTAGTCGCCCGCTACGCCGGCGGCCACAATGCCGGACACACCGTCATCATCAACGGTAAGAAGTTTATTCTGCAACTCGTTCCCTGCGGAGTGCTGCGGGAAGCGTGCCGCAGCGTGATCGGCAACGGTGTCGTACTCGATCCCATGGCCTTTCTGAAAGAAGTTGGTTCTCTGCGCGATGCGGGCGTGAGAGTCGATGGAAATCTTTTTGTCTCCAACCGTGCCCAGGTGATTCTGCCCTACCATCGCATGATCGAACTGGCTGCGGAGAACGCTCCGGGGCGGGTGAAGATTGGAACAACTTCGCGCGGCATCGGCCCGGCGTACGAAGACAAAATGGGCCGCCGCGGACTGCGCGTCGCAGATTTGCTCGATCTCCAACTGCTGAAAAAGCACATCGAGAACGCGGTGCGCGAAAAAAATATGATCGCGCACGCGCTGTTCAATTCTGAACCGCTCGATGCCGACAAGATGTATACGGAATACGCCGCCGCCGCCGAGAAGATCGCTCCATTTGTATGCGATACGGCCGTCCTGTTAAATCAAGCATTGGCCGATGGCGAAGCCATTCTGTTTGAGGGCGCGCAGGGGACGATGCTCGACATCGATCACGGAACCTATCCCTTTGTCACTTCATCGAGCGCCACTTCCGGAGGCGCGGCGACCGGAACCGGCGTCGCTCCCAACGCCATTCAATCGGTTATCGGACTCACCAAGGCATATTGCACGCGCGTGGGCGAAGGTCCGTTTCCCAGTGAGGAAAATGGCAAGGCAGGCGAGCAACTGCGCCAGCGCGGCAACGAATTTGGCGCGGTCACAGGCCGTCCACGGCGCACCGGTTGGCTGGACTTGCCTCTGCTGCGTTACGCTGGCATGATTAACGGCATCTCGTGGCTGGTGGTGACCAAGTTGGATGTACTGGATGAACTGGCGGAGATTCCGGTCTGCGTGGGCTACATCGCGGACGGAGAGAAGACCATGGAGATTCCGGCGCAAGCCAGTGGTTACGACAAGCTGGAATGCGTCTATAAAAAGATGCCAGGATGGCGAACATCAACCCTCGGCATTACCAGACTCGACCAGTTGCCGAAGCCGGCCCGCGAATATCTGTCGTTTATCGAGAAGGAAGCTGGCGCGAAGGTGGGGATGGTCTCAACCGGGCCGGACCGAAATCAGATTATCTGGTCGGATGAATTTGCCGCTGCGATGAAGCACTAAGACTACGCAAGGAGCGAACGATGGTGGTTTTGGCGGTTACCTGGATGGCGAAAGCAGGGCACGAGGCCGAGGTCGCTGCGGTGCTCGCAAAGCTTAGCGAAGAAGCGCGCAAGGAAACAGGATGCGCGATGTTTCAAGTGCATCGGCATAAAACCGAGCCGCGCCGCTATTTCATCTACGAGCAATATAAAGACGATGCTGCCCTCGAAGCCCATCGCACTACCCCACATTTCCTGCAGTACGCCCGCAAAGACCTGCCAAAGATCGCAGACCGCATAGAAGGAAACTTGTTCGAACCGCTGGGGTAGATTGTGTAACTCGATGTCGCCGGCACTCTTGCCGGCGAGCCCTCACTTCAACTTATCCACCATCAACTCGCCGCCCGAAGCATAACTTTCCTTCGAGACCTCATGGAAGGTGACGGTGATGCCCTCGCGCCGCGCTCCCGCCTCTTCGACTAGAACATCAGTGATGCGCTTGGCAATCTTGCGTTTTTGATCGGCGGTGCGTCCCTGCAGCAATGTGATTTGAACGACAGGCATAAAAGCAGTAGTCAGTTTCTAGTGGTCAGTGATCAGGGATGGCAGTCCGTTTATTCCTGCTTGCCGCTGATCACTAACCGCTGGTTTATTTTGCTAGTTCGTAGCCCGCGAAGAAGAAACTCAATTCAAAGCGCGCGGTATCTTCCGCATCGGAGCCGTGAATCGCGTTGTGCTCGATGCTTGACGCCCATTTTTTGCGGATGGTCCCTTCCTCGGCACTCGCGGGGTTGGTTGCGCCCATCAGCTTGCGCAGATCGGCGATGGCGTTTTCTTTTTCCAGAGCCAGCGTCACGATCGGCCCGCTCGACATGAAATCGGTGAGCGAACCATAAAACGGCCGGCTCGCATGCACCGCATAAAACTGCTCGGCCTGATGCTTGGAGATTTCCAGCATCTTCATGGCAAGAATGCGGAATCCCTGCTTCTCAAATTGTTCAATGATGTCGCCCACAGCATTCTTGGCGACGGCGTCCGGTTTCACGATGGTAAGAGTGCGTTGCAGAGTTTTCATAGTTGGTCGTTCGCGCAGTCAGTCCTTAGTCGTTAGTTTCTTGGTATTTGCTCGGTACGAGATACAGATACTCGGTACTAAACTTTCACTCCCAACACGGCCGCAAGTGTTTCCCCAATTGCCGCCGGAGATTTTGCCACGCGGATGCCCGCAGTTTCCATAGCTTTTATCTTTTCCGCGGCCGTCCCTTTGCCGCCGGAAATGATCGCTCCGGCATGCCCCATGCGGCGGCCCGGAGGCGCGGTTTGCCCGGCAATGAAACCGACCACCGGCTTCTTCATTTTCGTCTTCACAAATTCGGCTGCAGTCTCTTCGGAATCGCCGCCGATTTCGCCAATCATGATCACAGCCTCGGTTTCGGGATCGCGATTGAACAAATCGAGCGCATCCAGGAAGTTGGTTCCAATAATCGGATCGCCACCAATGCCGATAGCGGTGGATTGCCCAATGCCGCGCTGCGTAAGCTGATGCACAGCTTCGTATGTGAGAGTGCCCGAGCGTGAAACAATTCCGATTGATCCCTCTTTGTGAATCGATCCCGGCATAATGCCGATTTTGCATTTTCCCGGTGAGATTATGCCGGGGCAGTTCGGTCCGATCAGCCGCGAGCGCCGGTCCTGCAGAAACTCCCACGCCTTCACCATGTCGAGCGTAGGAATACCCTCGGTGATGCAGACGATAAGATCGAGTTCGGCATCCGCCGCCTCCATAATCGCGTCGGCAGCGAAAGGAGGAGGCACAAAAATCACGGTAGCATCGGCACCGGTCTTCTCGACGGCTTCCTTTACCGTGTTGAAAATCGGCCAGCCTTCGTGGGTGGTACCGCCTTTGCCCGGCGTCACTCCGCCGACCACCTGCGTTCCATAAGCCGCGCAGGCTTTCGCATGGAAGGTCCCTTCACGCCCCGTCAGGCCTTGAACGATTAATCGCGTCTTTTTGTCTACAAGAATTGCCATAACTATGATTCCTCACTACGACCACTTACCGCGCCGCCGCCACCACTTTATCCGCCGCATCCTTCATGGTGTCGCACACCACGAAATTAAACCCGGATTCCATCAGAATCTTCTTGCCTTCGTTCACATTCGTACCTTCGAGGCGGAGCACCACGGGAAGCTGAATGTTGGTTTTCTTTGCGGCCTCCACCACACCGGTCGCCAGCGTATCCACCCGCAAAATGCCGCCAAAAATATTGATCAGCACCGCCTTGACGCTCTTATCGCTGAGCAGAATTTCAAAGGCATGCGC
>CAYOVU010000121.1:0-19929 GCA_964407505.1 uncultured Acidobacteriaceae bacterium
CGCCATCGGCGACGCCGCTCGCGAGGCCGGCGTCGAAATCCGAACCCAGGCAGCAATTGCGAAGATTATCGTTAAAGATGGCAGAGCCAAAGGTGTCGTCCTCGCGAACGGCGACGAAATCTACGCCGATACCATTTCCTCCAGCGTTGACCCACGCCTCACCTTCAACAAATTCATCGAAGCTGAGCATCTTCCTGCCGACTTTCTCGAAGACATCAACCGCTTCAAATATCGCGGATCATCGGGAAAGGTGAACATGGCGCTCGACGCGCTGCCAAACTTCAAAGCCATGCCCGGCCCCGGCGCACATCTGCGCGGCGCGATTTCGATTTCGCCATCAGTCGAATACATGGAGCGCGCCTACGACGATGCCAAATACGGCAACTTCTCGCGCAAGCCCTACATTGACATGGTCATCCCTTCGCTAACCGATCCTTCGGTCGCGCCGCCGGGCAAACATGTGCTCTCCTGCTTCGTGCAGTACGCCCCCTACAAGCTTCGCCCCGGCTTGAACTGGGACGACCAGAAAGAAGCGTTCGGCGACACCGTCATCAACACCATCGCCGAGTACGCGCCCAATATCAAAGACATCATCCTTCATCGCCAGGTCGTTACCCCACTCGATCTCGAACGCGAGTGGGGATTGAGCGAAGGCAACATTTTTCAGGGCGAACTTTCTCTCGAACAACTTTTCTTCCTGCGCCCAGCCCCGGGCTACGCACGCTTCCGCACACCGATCAAGAATCTGTATATGTGTGGTTCAGCCACGCACCCCGGCGGTGGCATCATGGGTGCGCCTGGACGCCTTGCGGCTCTCGAAATTTTGAAAGACAAGGGAGCTGCCTAACCATATGCTCTGTATGCTCTGTCATCCTGAGCGAGGATTGTTCTTCGCGCCCCAAGCGCGAAGAACAACCGCAGTCGAAGGATCCCTACACCCTATCCCACACTCCTCCGTGGCAAGGCGTTCTCATTGCGCAGGTGAGAGATCCACTCTATGAATACAAAGAGAGAGAGCGACATCGTCATCATCGGCGGCGGCCACAACGGCCTCGTTACCGCCTTCTACCTCACCAAGGCTGGATTCAAGCCACTGGTCCTCGAGCGCCGCGCGCAGGTCGGCGGCGCAGCGATCACCGATGAATTTCATCCCGGCTTCCGCTGCTCAACGCTGGCGCACAGCGCGGGCCCAATTCATCCCAACATCGTCCGCGACATGCAATTGGAGAAGCACGGCCTGAAGTTGATCACTCCGGAGGTATCGGTAACTACGTTATCGCTCGACGGCCGAGCGCTTTCGCTCTATCAGGACGAAAACAAGTCTGTGCAGTCGATCGCTGCCTTCTCGCAAAAAGACGCTGCCAAATATCCCGAGTTCGAGAAGTCGCTCGGCAAGATCAGCAAAGTAATCGCCGAAGCCCTCGCCACTACTCCACCCGACATCGACCACCCCAGCCGCGGCGATCTGTGGAGCATGCTCAAGACAGGACGCGCTCTCCGCAACCTCGGCAAGCGCGACATGTACCGCGTCCTCCGCTGGGGTCCGATGGCGGTAGCCGATCTGGTGGCTGAATATTTTGAGACCGAATTGCTTCGCGCTGTTATCGCCGCCCGCGGAATCTTCGGAACGTTTCTTGGGCCGTGGTCGGCAGGAAGCGCCTTGCAGTTGCTCATCCGCGCTGCCGGCGATCCTCATCCAGCCGGCTCCGCATTCTTCGCCGCAGGCGGCATGGGAGCGCTCACCCAAGCCATGGCCTCAGCCGCGCAAGCGGCAGGCGTTGAAATTCGCACTTCAGCCGAGGTCATCGAAATTCGCGTAAGAGATGGCTCGGCGACCGGCGTCCTGCTCAGCACCGGAGAAGAAATCAGCGCCCGTGCGGTGATCTCGAATGCCGACCCCAAGCGCACCCTGCTCAAGCTCACCGATCCCACGCATCTTTCGCCAGATTTTGTGCAGAAGCTGCAGCATTACAGAGGCAATGGCACGGTTGCGAAAGTTAACCTCGCGCTCTCGGGCCTGCCGAATTTCACTGCGCTGAAAAACGGAGACAGTGCCGTATTCCAGGGACGCATTCACATCGGCCCTGAGATCGACTATCTCGAGCGCGCCTTCGACGAATCGAAGTACGGCAACTTCTCGCGCCAGCCTTATCTCGAAGCCGCGATTCCATCGCTGACCGATCCCACACTCGCCCCCGATGGCAAGCACGTGATGTCAATCTATATGCAGTACGCGCCCTACAAACTGAAAGGGGATTGGGAGAGCCAACGTAAAGCGCTCGGGCAAACCGTTGTGCGGACGCTGGCGCAATACGCGCCGAACCTTCCGGAACTGATCCTCACTCATCAGATCATCACCCCGCAGGATCTGGAAGATATTTACGGATTAACCGGCGGCCAGATTTTCCATGGCGATCTCGCCCTCGACCAGTTCTTCACCATGCGTCCGCTGCTGGACTGGGCCCGCTACAAGACGCCGATTACGAATTTATATTTGTGCGGAAGCGGAACGCACCCCGGCGCAGGGTTGACCGGTGGCTCGGGCGCGAACGCAGCAAGAGAAATTCTTAAAGCACTGAAGCGGTAACCTATTGCGTCTTCCGCAGCCAGCCATGGTCTAGGTCACGCGGTGCATCAATGAGTCTAATCGTGATCTAGCATCAGTCTGTGTGCGCTAGAGCCTAGTCTCCAAGACGAGCTATGGCGGGCGTCCAGCTCCACCATTGCAACAAGGGACACACTTCGACAAACCCGACTAGAGCCGAAAGTCTCGGGTTGCGGTGGGCGCCGTTTCGGGGTATAGTCCCTTCGTTTCCCCCTCCAGTGTCTGCCGATCGTGCCCCCAAGGAGAGTTCCTCATGAAGCTTCTCACCGCAACTACCGCAGCCTTCATCGCGATCTTTTCGTTCGCCGCGAGAGCCGCAGCTCAAACTGAGACGGTTCTTTATGCCTTCAGCGGAGGTTCGGATGGAGCAACCCCGTATTCCTCCCTAGCGCCTGACAGCGCTGGAAATCTTTATGGCACAACCTTTGCTGGCGGCGCCTCGGGCATAGGCACCGTGTACGAACTCTCCCCCCATTCTAATGGCTGGAAGGAAACCACTCTCTTCAGTTTCGATGGAGAGAATGGATACGGCCCCGAAAGCGGCGTCATCTTCGACCAGCAGGGCAATCTTTATGGCACTACGATCTCCGACGGTAAGCATGGGTACGGCACGGTTTACGAGCTGAAGCGCTCTACGAAGGGCTGGCAAGCAATTGTCCTCCACAACTTCGGAGGTGATGAAAGCGGAGAAGTCCCGGAAGGCAATTTGGTTTTCGACAACTCCGGGAACTTGTACGGAACAACGTTTTACGGAGGAAAGTACGGCAAGGGAATCGTTTGGGCACTTTCGCCGAACGGCAAAGACCATTGGACATTCAAGAATCTACACACCTTTGGCGCGGGTTCAGACGGCGCGAATCCCTCGGCCGGAGTCATTCTTGACGCGTCCGGAAACGCATACGGGACTACTTGGATCGGAGGCGCCAATAATGCAGGAGTTGTGTTCGAGTTGACGCCGACGCCCAATGGCCCATGGCACGAGCACGTTCTCTACAGCTTTAGCGGAGCTGGTTGCGTCGGAGGTCTCATCTTTGACACCAAAGGGAATTTGTATGGAACGACGTTCGACGATCTGATTTTCGAGCTCACACCCGGTTCGGATCACGAATGGACTGAGACCACCCTGGCGACCGTGGCAAGCGGGCCTGAATCTACTCTAGCATTTGATTCTACTGGCAATCTCTACGGCACCACGCTCGATGGCGGCACTGCCGGCCTGGGATCGGTTTTCGAACTCTCTCCTGAGCCAGGCGGCCTCTGGGATCTGACCTTGTTGCACTCTTTCATCGGCGGCAACGATGGTAGCCGCGCGGATGTGGGCATAACTTTGGACTCGAAAGGCGGTCTCTATGGAACGACTTACGCCGGCGGTGGCACCGGCTGCGGAGGTAGTGGCTGCGGTGTGGTGTTTCATTTGAACTACTGAAGATCAGGCGGGAGCGGCAGCGCGGTAGCCGTCGGAACCAAGTGGTTACTCTCATCGACCCGATTGTGCGCTGCCGACCTCTAACAATACCAACAGCGCAGTTCCTTTCTACGGCGCCGAGAGGTAATGCCTCAGTTTGAAAAAACTGAGCCACTACCCGGCAGGACTGTTGCTTGCGTCGAGGGTTCCCGGTAAAGTACTTCTTCAAATTCTCAGAGATTTCCCGAAGACTCATTCGGATCACTGTCGTTCAATACAGTCTGCATGAAGCCCTCCGCCATCCTCTTAGTCTCCTGCCCCGACGCCAAAGGCGAAGTCGCCACCATCGCCGACTTCGTCTACCGCCACGGCGGCAACATCCTGCACGCCGACGAACATGCCGACGAAGAGTCCGGACTCTTCCTGATGCGAGTCGAGTTCGATCCCAAGGACTTCGACATCGATCTCTCCAACAAAGATCTCGCCGCCTTCAGCAAACACTTCTCGCCCATCGCCGAAAAGTTCCAGCTGAAATGGCGTCTGGCGCAGTCTTCGCATCGGCCCCGCATGATCATTCTGGTCTCGAAATACGACCACTGCCTCGTCGATCTCCTCTACCGTCACCAGAGCGGCGAACTCTCCTGCGACATCCCGCTCATCATTTCCAATCATCCTGACAATCAGGCTGTCGCCGACTTCTACAAAATTCCCTACACCGTGGTCCCAATCACGAAAGACAATAAGCCACAAGCGGAACAGAATATCCACTCGCTGATCGAGACGCACAAAGCCGACTTCATCGTCCTCGCCCGCTACATGCAGATCCTCTCCAATGATTTCGTCAGCCGCTATCCGCAACGCATCATCAACATTCACCATTCGTTTCTGCCCGCGTTCATCGGCGCGCGCCCGTACCATCAAGCCTTCGAGCGCGGCGTAAAGCTGATCGGCGCAACCAGCCACTACGTTACCGAAGTTCTCGACGACGGTCCCATCATCGAGCAGGACGTGGTCCGCGTCTCTCACCGCGACACCGTCGATGATCTGATTCGAAAAGGCCGCGACCTTGAAAAGGTCGTCCTTTCCCGCGCCGTTCGCTGGCACGTGGAAAACCGCGTCCTTCTTTATGGCAATAAGACCGTGGTTTTCTAAGCAAGCTTTTCCTGGCTTTAAGAGGCGCTTCGGCGTCTTGAAAGGGTGCGGCTTCGGCCACGCCGAACACTCCAAGCAATCGACAACGGCTTTAGCCGCCGCGCGGAAGGCCATGTCCGTCTGGAAATTCAGGCTGCAGCGCTTAATAGTGCCGCCCCGCTGGTAACTTGCGGCAGTGGTGACCTTCGTCTTTACTTACGGAAGTAGAGAATTCCCTCGGTCGACGAGGAGAATCTCGCTCGCAGGAGCATGCTTGTCCGAAGATCTTAAATTTGAATTAGCGATTCTGGCGACTGTCCAGGGTTTTTATCAGAAGTTGCTAAGGGACATGCTCGGCGGCGAGGTTCCGGTTCCCGACGGGCTCGGCGAGCTTGCACTTCGCCACAGTGAAGGCGATCTTCCGGAAACTCTCTCTCGCATGTATCGCTGGCTGCACGTGCTAGACATGGCCATCACGCCGGCCATGCTGCGGCAGGCGCTCACTCCCGATACAGACTCGGAGGTTGCCGAGGCCCTGCTGCGCTATTTCGTCCGCCGTCGCGAGCCCAGCGAAATTAATCGCGATAAGACCGATCTTATTTCCACTTTCCTGTACCGCCATCCACGCGTTGCCGGGCAGTGGCAACAGCACGGCTATGGTCTTGACGGCTCTTTGCCGCTTTCGCCATTCGAAATCGCGTTGATTGAAATTCTTGCCGACACCGACGTTCCTTCCCTGCCGGACGAACATGTGCAGCTGCTCCGGAACTTCGATCCGTTGCGCGAAGAGATTGCTCGCTATCGCGACTTCAACGCGCTCATGGATTCCGGCATGGTGTCGCGGGTTCGCGAACTCAAGCGTTGGCTGGATTCTTCGTTCTATCATCCTGGAGTTCTGGCCACGGTCGCCGCCCACAATGCGGCGTTCGGCGCGCGCTTCGACCAGCTCTTCACCAAGGCGCTGGGGGAGATCAAACTGTTTGCCCAGGCGCTCGACGAAATGGGTGGCAGCATCCTTAGCACTGTCGACGGTGTGGAAGTGACAGTCGAGCACGTAGCCGCGATCGAACAAAAAGAAATGCTTCAGGCAGATTACGGTAGCGCGCTCGAGAAATTCCGGCGCGTCTCCCGTTTAAAGAAGGAGCTGGACCGGCGTCCTCCCATCCGCAAATCGCTGCTCACGCCTGCCAGTAGCGGTCGACGCAGCTCCAGCGGAGCGGCTGCGGCCGCCAAACCCGCGCGAACCGCTGCGGCAAAGGCGCCCGTGGCTGCGATTACATTTCAGCCGCCGGCTGTCACGGCACAGCAAATTTCTGCCGAAGAGGGCAAACTGCGCCGCGTCGAAGAATCAATCCGAGTCTTCGTCAGAGTGGCCGATCCCAAGTTTCGCCAAATTGTTCCGATGCGCTTTTTCAATCTGACGCTCAGCGCGGCCGAAGCGGATGCCTACAATGCCAGCTTCCTCGAGGAAAAGAGCGTGCGCGCCGACGTCGCACGAGTTCTGATTCGACTGGTTTCCTGTCTGGCGCGCATCAGCACCGAACTCGAAGAACTCAAGCGCAGCCAGAGCATGTCATCGCTATGGAAGCTCCACGCCGATGCACTGGTCGTCCTGCTCGACATGGCAAGCACCACCGCGGAAGATGCCGCAAGCGTCGCCAAGAGCGCCGAAAGCAGCGACGCCAACTCGGCCAAAGCCATCTGTGAGACCGCGCAAAAACTGCACCAGCGTTCTGACCTTGCCGTGAAAGCTCTGGCACATCCAGGAAGCTAGACCTCCGCGCGCTGAATCTTACGGACCCCGCAGCAGCACCTTTCTCTTACTATTTATGGTTCTGCGTATCGCTGTGCATTTCTCAAATGAGATCCGCTGCGTAGAGGTCCGTGCTTCCTAATCTTTTCGCAAAGAACGCGAAAGATGGGGCATCCTCAGTGTGGCAGTGTCGTCACAGACTAATCCCTCACTTTCATTCGGGCGGAATGCCTTGCCACTCGCCGGGTTTCAGCTATCACGTGTATAATCCGTGGACGATTTGCAGAGGTCGCGATGGTTGCCGGCGTGAGAATTCAGACAGAACCCGCGTCCACGATTGTAAGCACTCAACCAGTACCTTAACCAGGAGATCATGTGAAGCATTCGATAGAAATGCAATCGAGACACTCTTCTCATTATTCGGCATTAGTCCGCTGCACTACCCTTTTTATGTTCTTTCTGGCGTTAGTACTCTCGGGCCAAGCGGCCGCTCAGACTGGATTTACTGGGATCTTTGGGGGCGGGCCATTTTACAAGAACGCGGCGAACAACATCACCGAGATTGAGAATTCCGGTTTCACAGAAGCGATTGTCTGGAGTGTCGAAGTTAGCAGCACCGGCGACCTGAACTTCAATGGAGAGTTTCCCCTCACCTCCGGCGGTGTTTATGTCGGCAACCAGACTTATCCCGATTTTCCCTCGGACATGGCATTGTTGAAGCAAGGGACAGTCAAGCGGGTTACGTTCAGCATTGGATCATCTAACTTTGGAGACTGGCAAGACATCACGGCATTGGTCAAGTCACAGGGCACTGGGCCGACCAGTATTCTCTATAAGGACTTTCAGGCGCTGAAGGCCGCGATCCCAGCTCTGGACGCGATCGACTTCGACGATGAGAACAGCTTCAATGCGCCTACTACCGTTGCATTTGGTGTCATGCTTGGCCAACTGGGTTATCACGTGGCGCCGGACGCTTTCGACGACAGCAGTTATTGGACGAACGTGGTTTCGAAAATTAACACTCAACTTCCGGGCACGGTGGACGGCGTGCACCTGCAGGCGTACGCAGGCGGCAGCGGAAATAATCCTTGCGTGGGATGGAATTTCGGCAGTGTTCCGGTATGGCCTGGCCTGTGGGATCAAGACGACACCCCGAGCCAGGTTGAGAGCATCATGAGCGGTTGGCACAGCCAATGCAGCATTACCGGCGGTTTCATGTGGCTCTATGACGATTTCGTCGGCACCGGTCTTGCGGCGCAATACGCCAATGCGATCAATACCGCGGTTGGTGGTAGCGGCTTTACGCTTTCAGGACCAAGCTCCGTTTTCTTGAACCAGAGTTCAACCGCGGATGCCGCAATCAAGATTACTGACTTGAACGGTTTCAACGGTACGGTGACTCTGAGTTTGTCGACTCTGCCGAAAGGCGTGCAAGGATCGATCACAGGACAGAGGAACAAGCGGAAATTGGCGCTCAAAGCCAGCGGTTCTGCCAGCACGGGGTTCACTTCTGTCACGGTCACCGGCACCTCCGGCAGCATCACGCAAACGGTTACCTTTACGCTTGCCGTAAGCGCGGGCGTGGGCACAACCGGAACGGGCACGCCAGTGGATCTATCTTCGGAATTCAACGTGAGCGGAATCTACACAGACGGCACGACGTATACGACCGGAGGCCTCGATGGCCTGGGTTATTCGTACTCCGCAAACCTGCTCACTACATCGCGGGTTCTAAACGGTATTCTGTTCGACTTAGGACCAGCCAACGAACCGGATGCAGTCGGTTGCAGTGGACAGTCTGTCCCCTTACCGGCCGGGCAGTTTTCCACTCTTACGCTATTGGCGACGGGCGTGCAGGGAAGTCAAGCATCCGAAGCCATCACAGTCAACTACACCGACGGAACGAGTTCGCACTTCGTTCAGAGTTTCAGCGACTGGTTCACGCCTCAACAATTCCCCGGCGAGTCCGAAGGCGTTGCGATGGCGTACCGGGATTTCGACAACGGCACCAAGGATAAGCGGACGTTCTCGCTTTATGCTTACCGCTTTGCATTGAAACCGGCGAAGGTTGTGCAAAGCATTACTCTACCGAACGATCCGGATGTGCTGGTGCTTGCGGTTACGCTGAAGTAGGTCTGGGCAAAGAAATAAGGACGGGCACCTTGCCCGTCCTTGTAATCTAGAAGCTAGTAGCCGGAAGCTCGCGCTAATTAATATCGAACTGCTCCTGATGCAGCGCCGGATCGCTCTTCACGATGATGGTGCGCTTGGTCAGTTCTTCCATTTCGTTCAGCAGACGACCGTTGTTGGTCTTCAATTCTTTGGCCACATCCGGATTCACCCGCAGCATCACGTCTTCATGCTCCAGATGCTTCGCGATCTTGCGCATCTCCACGTAAATCTCGTTCACGACCGTGGTGAGCGACTTCACATAGCCGGTGGACTGGCAATAGGGACAAGGCGCGCCGATAGTTCGTTCGAGCGATTGCTTCACCCGTTTGCGTGTAATGGCCACCAGTCCAAAATCATTGAACTGCAGGACTTTTGATGGCGCACGGTCGTGGCGGAGTTCTTCTTCGAGAGCCTGCATCACACGCTGACGGTTGCGGCGCTCATCCATATCGATGAAGTCGATGATGATAATGCCGCCAAGATCGCGCAGCCGAATCTGCCGCACGATTTCTTTGATCGCGTCTACGTTGGTCTTGACGATCGTATCTTCGAGGCGCGTGGTCTTGCCCACGTATTTGCCAGTGTTGATATCGATCGCAACCAACGCCTCAGTTTGGTTGATCACGATGTAGCCACCGCTCTTCAACCAGACTTTTGACTTCAGCGCTTTGTTCATTTCCTCGGCCAGGCCGAATTGCTCGAACAGCGGTGTTTCTTTGGTATAGAGCTTCACGCGTTTGACCAGCGCGGGCTGAAAGCGATTGAAGAAGCGCAGCACGCGCTCGTATTCCGGTTCGGTGTCAACCCAGATCACGGAGAAGTCTGAAGTGACCTGATCACGCAGCACACGCTCCACCACGTTCAGATCGTGATAGATCAGCGCCGGGGGCTTCGAGGCCTCGGAACG
Organism: uncultured Acidobacteriaceae bacterium; assembly: GCA_964407505.1. Classification (GTDB taxonomy): domain Bacteria; phylum Acidobacteriota; class Terriglobia; order Terriglobales; family Acidobacteriaceae; genus Sulfotelmatobacter. The sequence goes on from CAYOVU010000121.1 coordinate 9,974, forward strand.
AGTTTTGATGTCGTTCCACAAACCTTTAAGAAATCGGATGTCTGCCCGCAACTCTTCTTCGCTTGCACTCTGCGCCGCGGTGCGAACGATGAAGCCACCATGGCCGTTGTCGCGCTCGCTCATCACGATGCGCTTCAAACGCTGACGTTCCTCGTCGGATGCGATCTTGCGCGAAACTCCGGTATGGTTCACAGTTGGCATGTAAACTAGGAAGCGCCCCGGCAGCGCGATGTGACTGGTGATACGTGCGCCCTTCTTGCCGATCGGCTCCTTGGCGATCTGTACCAGGATTTCCTGACCTTCCTTGAGTAGGTCGCTGATTTTCGGGACCTCATGCGACTCGCGGCGCGGGAATCGGCGACCACCGCGGCGTCCGCGTTGCCCGCCCTGGCGATCGTAACCGGGACGCGGTCGCGGCGCACGCTGGGTGTAACCAGCGGTTCCTGACGGAGCCCGAACTTCAGCCCTCGCATCGACAACACCTGTGCCGCCGGCTTCGGCATCGAGCAGCGCCTCGGCTTCGGCTTGCGCCTCTTCGAGTTCCAACTCTTCGGAGTCTTCTTCGCTTTCCGTGGGAGTTTGAGGCGCGACACCGGACTCGGCCAGAGATGACATGTGAATCTCATCTACGGTCGCGCGCACTTCGGCGAGTTCTCGCTGCGCCTCGACGTTCGGCTGACCGGCAGCTCGCGTCTCTTCTTCGAACTCATCGTAGCCTTCGTCGGACGATTGCTCATAACGGATGGTGTCCGCCTCTTCTTCGTCGATGGTCTCTTCTTCGAGCGTGCCTGCAGGAGCGAATGCGGGCTGCGTCTCCATAGCCGGAGCGTCCGCCGGAGCTAAATCCGAATGCTCAGGCAAGGCGACCATTCGATCTTCTTCAATTTCCTCAACAACCTCTTCTTCGGTTGTGCGTGCCGCGGCAGCAGCGGCGGAAGCGCCTGCTCCGGCCGTCTCCCTGCGATGAAATTCGCGATTCCAGTCGACCGATGTCGACGCGGAAGTCGGAGTGACCTCAGCAGATTCTTCATGAACTGGCTGTGCATCTTCATTATTCAACCGAGCATCTTCAACCGATCCTTCCTCGATATGTGTGGTCGTGGCAAAAATTGGTTCATCTTCCGGGAACTTGGCGGCGATGGGCTCAGACGTTTCAGCGCGAGATTCGGCCTCGCGCGACTCGGTAGGTGGTTCCGCTGCTCGAAACTCTTGCGAATGTGTTCCTGGGCTGGCCGGCTGCTGCGTCAAACCTCGGTATTTGGAGATCGATTCTCCCGGAAGCAATATCGGCTGATATCCCGCGGGAGGCCCAAACTGCTGGGTTCTTGCTGGCTCCTGCGGACGTGGAGCGACCGGCATAGGGACGATCTCGACTGCGGGCTTAGTGAAACGCGGCTCAGAACTCCGGTCCCGCCCGTCGCCTCTTCCATCCCGGCGCCCACCACGGCGGCGACGGCGTCCTCGCCAGCCTCCGCGTTCCCGGTCTTGAGAATCACCACCGTTGGACGGCTCGACTGCACCGGCGGCTGCGGGGGCCTGAGCTCCTGCATGTTCTTTGGTTTCGTCAAAGCTTTGGTCGAAACTGCCTGCTGGCGGTTCGGCGGCAGTTCCTTCAGAGGATTCCGTTCCGGCTGCGAACGTCTCCGCCCGAGGCGGTTGCGGTCGCAGATCTGGAACGGTGCGGCCGGCTGGAATTGAATCCGTCAGATCTTCGTCGTGCTCCTCCAGTTCCATAAAATCGGAAACATAGAGGAAAGCATCGCGCTCCAGACCGATGTCGACAAAGGCCGATTGCATCCCGGGAAGCACCCGGGTAACACGGCCCTTATAGATGGAACCAGCTAGTGTGTATTCATTTTCGCGCTCGAGGTAGATTTCCGCGAGCAGATCATCTTCCACCAGCCCCACCTTGGTTTCGTGAGGCGTGGAAGAGACAAATAACTCCTTGTTCATGGACACTCCGGTCCCGCCATCTGGCGGGTTTCACCGGGGCAGAGCGAGGAAAGGAACGGGAGGATCGAGCGTCGCGATGCTGGCCCCGAATCGGGGACGGCTGGGGACTGGGAGGTTTCTCCCCGTCCGAATCCGCTGCACAAGCTTGGGAATCTTTTGCACTGTTCGCTTTTTGTCTGCCGGGATTTGTGACCGCACTCTCAGACCGTTTCCGATCGGGGGGCCGTTTCCCTGCCCAGCAGCGCTATTTGCTTTCAATCCTGCCCGGCCTTCGACTGCTCGCTGGCCGGTGAAATGCCCCCTTTACGCGAGGGCGATCGATATTTTTGGGGCTGCGCCAACCGGCGCAGCAAATTGTTCCCTGCCGTCTTCCCCAGTTCCAGATCACGTTCCTGACCGGCTTGAGCTTCTAAGCCTATCGCTCAAGCTGGCGCATCAAAGCTTATTCACTCAACCGGCACGGGCGGTTAGTTTACAAAGCGGCGCATACGAACATTCATTACCATCCCCAGCGCCAGGAACATGAACAACACGGAAGACCCACCGTAACTCATCAGCGGCAGGGGTATTCCGGTGACCGGCATAAAACCGACCACCATGCCAACGTTGACCAGGATGTGGAAGCTAAGCACAGCCACCACCCCCATTACGACGAACGTGCCAGCGCGGTCGGGCGCTGTTTGCGCGTTCTGCGTCAAACGCATCAGCACTATGAAGTATAGCAGCAGAACTCCGAGCGCGCCCACGAATCCATGCTCCTCGGCAAAGGCCGCAAAAATAAAGTCCGTTTGCGGGACAGGAAGGAAAGCGCCGTGTGTTTGCGAGCCTTTCCCGCCCCACAGCCCCCCCGAACCCACGGCGATCTTGGATTGCTCAACTTGGTACCCCGACCCCTGAGGATCGTTTTCCGGATCCATAAAGCTGGTCAGCCGCTGCTTCTGGTACGACTTCAGAACGTGTACGCGCGGTGTAAAGAAGACCGCCCCGATCCCGACTGCGGCCAGCAGCACGACAACCATGCCTTGTTTCCACTGCATCCCGCCCAGAAACACTCCCATCACCGCGATCGGCACGTAGGTAAGGGCCGTACCCAGATCGGGCTGAGCCAGCACCATCAGCATCGGAAAGCCGACAATCGCGGCGGCTTTCATGAAGTCCGGCCACGAAAGATCGCGATGCCGCAAGTCGGCAAAGTACTTGGCGACCGCCAGAATCAGGATCAGTTTCACCCACTCCGACGGCTGAAAGTGGTTGCCTCCGGGCATCTTGACCCAGCGCTTCGCGCCAAGATATCTCTGGCCGAATACCAGCACCGCCATGAGTGAGGCAACCGCAGCAATGTAAAACCAATGCACGCGGTCGAGCAGTGCCTGGTAGTTGATCGCGCTGATGACAAACATCGCCGCCACGCCGCCCGCAATCCAATAGACCTGCCGGATATGAGATCCCGCAAACTTTGTGTGCATGGTCGCGCTGCGGATCTCCATCACTCCGAGCCCGCAAATCATAAGCACGAAGATCAGCAGTCCCCAGTCAAAATCGCGAAATGAAACGTAACGTGCCATAAAAGCAGCTTCTAGCTCCTAAGCTTCTAGCCAAAAATCAGTACCCAGTACTCAGTACCGAGTAAAAGCCTCCACTTGTAAATTTCTCTTGCCTTCGTCTTTCATCTCAACTTCGCCGAACTTGGTACCAGGTACTGGGTACTCGAAATTCCCGGTGCAGCCGTCGCCATCGCCAGCGGCTTCTTCGCGATGTCGACGAAGAAATGTCCGGCTTGGAGTTTGTCTTTATCTCTATCTCCATCCCGGTCGTTGTCATGATCGTTATCCGGAGTGGTCCATACAGCGCCAACTTCAACCCTGGCGCCGGTCTTCCGCATGCCAGCCATCTTCGCGGGAGCACGCTGTTCTTTCTCGACGAATGCTTTGATCACTTTCGCGGCCGTGCGCGCTGCAAGATACCCATGCTCACCCTCTTCAAGCAGCGTGCAAACGACAATCTCCGGATTCCTCCGCGGCTCAACTCCCACAAACCATCCATTGTCCTTAAAGTTCGCCTTGCCGACCGCTCCCAACTTCGCTTTCAGCGCATTGCTGATGGTCTGTGCGCTGCCGGTCTTGCCCGCGAAGTCGATATTCTGCAGGTGCGACAACGCCGCCGTGCCTCCCGGATTCACCACGTCTGCCATACCGTCCGTGATGGTCTCCCAGTTCTTGGGATCGATCGGCACCGTGGTTTCATCCGGCACGCCGCCCGCCTGAACGATGCCCGGCGGCAGATCGGCGGGATTGGCCACATGGGGTCGCACCAACCGTCCTCCGCTCGCAATGGCGCCAATGGCTCGCGCCATCTGAATCGGCGTAGCTGCAACGGCACCCTGACCGATACCCACGGAAATGGTCTCGCCCGCGTACCATTTCTGCTTGAAGTTGCGGATCTTCCACTCCTCCGACGGCATCACGCCACTGACTTCCTGTGGCAAATCGATTCCCGTCTTCTGTCCCAGGCCAAAGGCCGTGGCATACTTGGCGATCCTCTGGATACCGAGCTTCTCCGCAAGCGTATAGAAGAACACGTCGCAGGATTGATAAATCGCTTTGGTCAAGTCGGTAATTCCATGCGTGCGGTGTTCGGCCACTACCCAGCACTTAAAATAGCGGCCGTAGAACTCAGCGCCGCCGGTGCAATTCACCTTCATGTCCTGTGCGATACCTTCCTGCAAGCCGGCGGTTGCCATGATGATCTTGAAAGTTGAGCCGGGCGCCAGTTGCGCCTGAATCGCCTTATTCAACAATGGATGGTCGTCATCGGTTACGAGCTTGCTCCACTCGTCGCGCGAGATGCGCACCGAAAAATCATTAGGATTGAAAGTAGGGCGGCTCACCATCGCGAGAATTTCTCCCGTCCGCGGATCCATCGCCACGATTGCGCCGTTCCGGCCTTCGAGTGCCTCTTCGGCCGCAATCTGCAAATCAATGTCTACTGTAAGCTTGAGTTGCTTTCCAGGAACTGCAGGGGTTTCGCCGAGCAGCCCGACTTCGCGCCCGTGGCTGTTTACCACTGCGCGGCGTGCGCCATTGGTACCCATCAAAGCGTTGTTGTACTGCCGCTCCACCCCCGAGACTCCCACTACATCACCGGGGTTATAGAGTTCGAACTGCGGTTGGTTCAACATGTCTTCCGTGACTTCACCCACGTAGCCGATCAGGTGTGCCATGAATCCGTTGCGCGGATACAACCGCCGGTGCGCAACAATCGTGTCGAGTTCCGGCAATTCGTTGCGATGCGCGTCGATGAACGCCAACTCGTCGGGCGTGATGTCTTCTTTAAGAAAAATCGGCTGATACTGTGGCATGGAGGCGAAGTGGCGGATGCGCGTACGCACTTCCACGGGATCCAGATGCAGCCCTTGCGCGATCAAGTCTGCATCTGCATTGAGGTCACGAGTGGAGTCACGCAGGAGAAGCGCGGAGAACGACGGATAGTTATCGACGATGATGCGCCCTTCGCGGTCCAGAATCTTGCCTCGGGGCGCAAGAATCGGCACGTTACGAATGCGGTTTTTTTCCGCCGCCGAAGCATAGTAGCCGCTCTGCATTACCTGCAGCCGCCACAATCCGTAGGCCAACACCAGAAAAATCGCGAGGATCGCGTACTGCGCCGCCGTCAGGCGGATTTCCGATACTTTGTCGTCACGTCCGAACATAGATCAGTCGTTGGCCGTTCGTCGTTGGCCGCCTGCTTGCCACGTTAGTCTTAATTGTAATCCGAGGGAAAGTGAACGCTGCGGCATTGCGTACTCTAGGAAGTAACGGAAGTGCTGAGGTTCTGCAATCTGCACGAGGCTAACGACCAAGGACTAACGACGCCTTTCACGTTCTCTGTTTGAACTTGTCCAGCAGGAAGTACAGCCCCACTCCCAGAAACCCATTGGCCAGTCCAGCCACGATTCCACGAATCCAGCTCCAATCCAGAGTAAGGCTCACCATGCCTCGCGCCACCGTGAAATAGACTGCGGCATGAACCAGATAAAACCCCAGCGTCACCAGAAGCCGAGCCCCAGCGTTTTCGACGTCCAGCTTGGCGCCCAGCGATGAAGCCAGATAGCCCACGACGGTCTTCGCAATGCCGTAAATTCCGATGGGATAAGCGCCCAGCATGTCTTGCACAAGACCGATAGCTGCGCCGGTAAATAGCCCCGAAATCGGATTGCGCCGCGCCATGGCGAAAAAAATCGTCACCAATAAGGGCAGGTCAAAGATGGAAAAAAAAGGAACCCGCCGAGGCACGAATGCCTGCAAAAACAGCGCCAGCAATGGCACGCCGACCGTCACCGGAATGCTGAACCGGTAAACCTCAATTTGCTCCCCGGAGGTATAAGTGATAGGCACGCTAGTGAGGATTATCGTCCGCTGCAGGTGGTTGTGGAAGAGACTGGCTGCTCACGGGTTTAGACTGCGGCGCTGGTGGCTTCGCCGTAGAAACCGCAGAATTCGATGCTGCGCCTGAAGGCCTCGTGTCCGAACTTGACGCGCCCGGCGGGATATTCGTCTGGGCCGCACTTCTCGAGCTGCCGCTCGTGGTCGAATCGCTGGGTGTCTTTGCCAAGACCTTCTTGGAAGTTTCTCCAGCCGTGACCGGCACGTTGTCGGTCGACTTGTGCGCAGCATCGACTGCTCCCGCATTGCTTGCCGTCGCAGTAGTCGGCGACAGCTTCGCGGCAGTTCCACCCGCACTCTGGGTCTGCGGTTTGTGCACAGCATCGGTCTGCGGCTTCGCCCCACCGGTCGATCCTTGCGCACTCGTGCTTGCCGCGCCAGTTCCCGACTTAGCCGTTCCCGCGTCCGGAGGTTTGTCCGGTACCGAAGGTAGACGTTGGGCGAGAATGTCCGCAGCCCGCACTTTGGCTGGACTTTCCGCAATTACCTGCCGCTCCTGCTTTTGCGTAACCACCAGAACCTCTTCCAGCCGGCTCAGATCTGCCGCCGGTTTCACCTGAATGTTCAGAAACATTTCTCTGCCGGGGCTGACGTTGCTTACCGTGCCCACCGGAAGTCCCTTGGGAAATATCTGGTCGCCGCCGCTGCTCAGCACAGTTTCTCCCACGGCAACCTGCTCGTCGCTCATCACTCGCTCGAGAACGACTTCCCCATTCGCCGTTCCGCGCAGCACACCTTGCAGACGAGATTTCTCCAGCATCGCTCCCACGCCGCTGCTCTGATCGTTGATCATCAGCACCAGCGAAGTCGAAGGATACACGCGCAGCACTTTCCCCACGATGCCGCCGACGGTAATCACCGCCATGTCCGCCCCAATGCCGTCATTCGAACCTTTGTCGATGTAAATGGACCGGGAAAGATCGCTTCCACTCGAGCCAATCACCTGTGCGGCCACAGTTTTGGCAATGTACTGCTCCTTGAACGCCAGCAACTGCTGCAGGCGATGTGCCTGCGCTGCATCTTCGCTCAGTCGCACTTGTTCTAAACGCATCTGCTCGATTTGCGCTTTAAGCTCGCGGTTTTCCGCCCTTACGCCGCGAAGAAAAAAATAGTTGTGCCAGAGATTGCGGCTGCCATCGTGCACCCAGACCAGCCCGCGCTCGAAAGGAGTGATTGCACCCACCGCCCAAATTCGGATCAGGCGCGTGTTCTCCGCGTCACCGCTCCGCTTCACCTGCACCGCCAGGCCTAGAACCTGCAGAAACAACACCCCCACCAGAATCGTCAGGTTGCGGTAACGGCCAAGAACAGATTCCATAAAAACAGTGAACAGTACCGAGTACCCAGTACCCAGCAAAGGCGAGCGTTTTGTTTTTCTAGGTACTGGGTACTAGGTACTGTTTCTACTCAATCGAAATCTTGCGCAGCAGCTTGAAGTCGCTGAGCATCTTGCCCGTGCCCAGCACTACGCTGCACAGCGGATCGTCGGCAATCGAAACTGGCAGCCCGGTTTCTTCCCGGATGCGCTTATCCAAGTTCTTCAGCAGTGCTCCGCCACCAGTCAACACGATGCCGCGGTCGCTGATGTCCGCCGAAAGCTCCGGCGGCGTGCGCTCGAGGGCCACGCGGATCGCATTCATGATCGTCGAGACACACTCACTCAATGATTCTCGCACTTCGCCATCGTCCACCGTGATGGTTTTTGGGACGCCTTCAATCAGGTTACGCCCTTTGATTTCCATCGTCATCGGCTTGTCAAGCTGATGCGCGGACCCAATCTCCATTTTAATCTGCTCGGCCGTGCGCTCGCCGATCAGAAGATTATATTTCCGCTTCAGATAATTCATGATGGCTTCGTCCATCTGATTACCGGCCATCCGTACCGAACGTGAGTAGACGATGCCGCTCAGCGAAATCACCGCAATGTCAGTCGTTCCGCCGCCGATATCCACCACCATGTTGCCGCTTGGTTCCGTAATCGGCAGCCCAGCTCCAATCGCCGCCACCATCGCCTGCTCCACCAGATGCACTTCGCTCGCCTTGGCGCGATAAGCCGAATCCATGACCGCGCGTTTTTCCACCTGTGTGATCTCGGAGGGCACGCCGATCACTATCCGCGGATGCACCAGCATCTTCCGGTTGTGCGCCTTCTGGATGAAATAGTTCAACATCTTCTCGGTGACCTTGAAGTCAGCGATCACGCCATCCTTCATAGGCTTAATGGCGACGATGTTGCCCGGCGTCCGGCCGAGCATTTCTTTCGCTTCTTTGCCGACGGCCTCCACTTCGCCGGTGTTCTTGTTGATGGCGACGATCGAGGGCTCATTGACCACAATGCCCTTACCGCGCGCATACACCAGCGTATTGGCCGTTCCCAGGTCGATTGCCAGGTCGCTTGAGAACAGGCTGAACAGTGACCTGAGGTTGTGTGAACGTGAAGAATGAAATCCGTTGCTTGACATGACGAAATTCTCTCTATCTACCTGTTGATCTATTTACCCAACCCGCGCTGTTTCCCGGCCGAATTAATTCTGCCTTGGCACTCGTCCAACTCACTGGATTACGACCTTCTTCTGCTGTGTGTTCACGCCGCCCTGCGCCGTCTGCGCCGTCACCGTGATCACCGATTCACCGGTCATCAGCGGCGGTGTGAAGTAATGGAACGTGCCGTCGGTCCCAATCATCGGAACCTCTCGCCCATTCACCATCACCCGTGCTCCTACCTGCGTTTTCCCAGTGACTTCGATCACGTGTCCATGCTGAATGAAAGGGTCCAAATCCAGATCGATTGCTTCCGTCTGTTTTCCCTTGGGAATAATGGTAAAGCGATTCTTCTCGCTCTCCATCGATTCCTTCCCTGACGCTTCATACGACTGTACCACCCAGTAGTAGGCTCCTTCGCCGAGACTGGTAACAGTTACATCGGCAGTGTTAACTCTTTTGTCCACCAGGGTGGAAGAAAAATATGGATTCCTCGAAATCCGCAGGCGGTAGGCTACCGCGTTCGCCATCGGAGTCCAGGAAAACTCCACATCCTTGGTCGACTCGCCGGAAGTAAAGATCGGCGCCATGTTAGCTGGCGAAATTGGCGTAGGCGGCCCGGTTCCCCTCGCCTTCTCCATGTGCGGTTCCTGGGAGCGGAAGCTGACTTTCTCCCAGTTCGCCAACTCTACAGTTTCCCCGTTACGCGTCACTTCGCCGGCGCCCTTCTTCATCAAAATCTCGTGCTGATCGCTCTTGGGATCGTTATGCACCTGCGCCGCCGATTCCGGAGACAGCGATGCCGTCGCCCCCGCCACGATCACCTGCGATTTCGATCCTTGTGAGTAAGTCGCGGTCGAAAGATCCACCGTTCCAGTGCTCACCGCTACGGCCACGTTCGTCTGCTGCTGATCGTTCGCCGAGTTTTCTTCAATCACAATCAGCGAATCCTGCTTCACGGTATAGCTGGTGCCGTCGTTGAACACCACCTTCGCCATGCCTTCCGAACCGGTCTGCACCACGTCGCCCTTTTCCAACGGGACGTTGTAATCCGCCGTCATCCAGCTATCGCCGCTGCCC
>CAYOVU010000122.1:0-3045 GCA_964407505.1 uncultured Acidobacteriaceae bacterium
CGCGCACTGCCAGCGCACGCTGTCGACATATCCGCTCGCGCCTGACGCCATAATCTCCTCGATCTGGCTGAAACTCAAAGTGGCGCACAACCGGCCGGCCAGACGCGCGGGCTGCTCAGCCTTACGTTCAGTGAGTTCTCCAATGGCGACCAGAGCCGCTTGCACGCGGTCGACAGAGAATCGCACAGAGTGCGGAAAATTCGGATTCAGCAGCAAAAACTCCGCCACGCGCAGCGGCCGAATCTCCGCCGTATAGGTTTTGCAATACGCCTCAAACGCTGCGCACGATTTCAGCAGCCCCACCCACTCCAGATACTCTTCGCTCTCCACCGCCTGATCGAGAGGATGCGGCAATCGCCTGAAGTGTGTGCCGATCAGCCGCGCCAACTCGTCCGTGCGCTCGACAAATCGCCCCAACTGGATGTACTGCCATCCCTCGCCATGCGACATGGTCGAATCGGTCACGCCCTGAAACAAATGCGCGCCCTCGCGCACTGCCCGAAAAAAAACATAAGAATGCAACAGCCACGCCTCGCTCGCCGTCGTACTGTTCACCTGCAAGTACAGCCGGTTGAGCTGCTCCCACATTTCCGTGCTGCACTGCTCGCGCACCTGCCGCAGATTTTCCCGCGCCGCCGCCACACACGACAGAATAGAAGATGGATTCGTCCGGTCGAGCGTGAGTACATGCGTCAGCGATTCAGCGTCGATCTTTTCATCTTCCGGTGCCGGAACCTGCGAAGCTTCCAGCAGCCGCAACCAGCGCCCCGCGCCCGCTTCCGGCGATTGATCCAGGCGAAGCTGCAGATCGACATCGATCAACCGCGCCGTATGTTCGGCGCGCTCCAGGTATCGGCTCATCCAATACAGACTGTCCGCGACCCGGGAGAGCATGGCAGTTTGTCTCCGCTCGTTCATAATTTCAGGGTCTAGGGGTCAGGGACTAGGGACTAGGGTCTAGAGGCCCAACTATGCTTCCTAGCTCCTAGTCTCTAGCTTCTAAGAACCCACGTATCCTTGCTGCCTCCGCCCTGCGACGAGTTCACCACCAGCGATCCTCGCCGTAATGCCACCCGCGTCAACCCTCCCGGCACCAGCGTCACATTCTCGCCATACAAAATGTAAGGACGCAGGTCAACATGCCGTGCCTGCACTTCGCCCTCCAGGAAGCACGGAGCCCGCGACAAACTCAGCGTCGGTTGCGCAATATAATTTCGCGGCTCGGCTTCGATTCTCCGGCGGAAGTCTTCCCTTTCCGCCTCAGTGCTGTGCGGCCCAATCAACATGCCGTAGCCGCCCGACTCGCCGACGGCCTTTACCACCAGTTCGTCGAGATGCTCCAGCACGTAGCTTCTTTGCGCGCGGTCGTTAAGCAAATATGTCTGAACGTTGGCCAAAATCGGATCCTCGCCCAGGTAGTAGCGAATGATCGCCGGCACATACGCATAGAGCGCTTTGTCGTCGGCGACGCCGGTTCCAATCGCATTGGCCATCACCACATTCCCCGCGCGATATGCATTGAACAATCCCGGCACACCCAGACTCGAATCCTGCCGGAAGCAGAGTGGATCGAGAAAATCGTCATCGACGCGCCGGTAGATCACATCCACGCGCCGCAGACCGGCCGTGGTTCGCATATAAACAATGTTGTCGTGCACCAACAGGTCGCGCCCCTCGACCAGTTCGATGCCCATCTGCTGCGCCAGAAACGTGTGCTCAAAATAAGCGGAATTAAAAACTCCAGGGGTCAGCAGCACGACCTTCGGTTCGTGCCGCGCCGTCGAACTAGCCGGGGCCAGCGCCCGCAAAGTAGCGAGCAGAGCCTGCGCATAATGATCGACGGGAGACACGCCGTAATCGCGAAACAGCGTGGGGAAAACTTTCTTCAGCACCTTCCGGTTTGCCAGCATGTACGACACACCGCTGGGCACCCGCAGATTATCTTCAAGCACGGCAAAACTGCCATCCGGCAGCCGCACCAGGTCGGTGCCGCAGATGCTCACGTAAATCCCGCGCGGAACCGTGAGACCGCGCATCTCGCGCCGGAAGTGGCGGCAACTGTAAACCAGTTCGCGGGGCACAACTCCATCCGCGAGAATTCGCCCGTGATGATAAATGTCTTCGAGAAAAAGATTCAGCGCAGCAATGCGCTGCGTAAGCCCATTCTCGATCTTGAGCCATTCCTGGTGGGGAATAATCCGCGGAAGCAGATCGTTGGGAAAAACTCGTTCGGTGCCCTCGTCATTGCCGTAGACAGTAAATGTAATGCCCTGATGCAAAAACGAGAGGTCCGCCGCCTGCTGCGTCTTGCGCAATTCTTCCGGAGGCAACTCCAGCAAAGTCTGAAACAACGCCTGATAATGTTCGCGCGGCACGCCTGGCGAAGCGAACATCTCATCGTAAGCCGAGTCGAACTGATAATTGCGAAACGGTGGTCGAAACAGCGTGAGTGGCTCCGGAGGGTTCATCCGGCGCACAAGTCCGCGAGTTCGAGTACGGCTGCTCTGCACCCATAGGACTCTAGGGGGCGCCCCGCCCCGGAGTCCAATCGAAATTGTTTATCGAGCCGATTCAGTTTTCGGGTCCCGCTGGCACCGCCATCGAGTTGCCACCAGCGTTGTAGTTATAGGTTGTCATTCCGACCCCCGAGCGAAAGCGAGGGGCTGAGGAACCCGCTTTTCCTAGCCGGCCATCGCTACCGCCTACTGCTTCTGCCCCGCCGTAAACACCGTCCACGGCCCCGCCTTCATGTCGTGCAGCAACGGCTTCTGCCACGCGAACTCAGGATGATGATCCAGATAATCCGCAGCCGAAAAATCTGCTCCGCAAGGATGCCCCGCCCGCGCCACGAAGCTCATCTTCGCCGCCATCGCGCTGTCGGTCGCCTTCCCTTGCACGGCGCCGCCGGGATTGTAAGCAGCCCACTCCCACTCCTTCACGCCGCGCGGAGAGTTGTCAACGTGACCACACAGCGAGCGCTCATCGGCCTGCTCCTTCTTCTCGAAGCTGTCGAAATGATCGGAAAGAAATTGCTCCGCCAGCGCC
>CAYOVU010000123.1:0-36683 GCA_964407505.1 uncultured Acidobacteriaceae bacterium
GACTGATTCTCGATTGCGTGCGAGAAACGATGGACGCTCGACCAAATCCCGGGGCGGATAGCCGCAGACAGAAAGCTCGGGAAAAAGAATCAGTCCGGCGCCGACGCTTTGGGCGCGGCGGGAAAAGTCGATGATCTTGGCGGCATTGCCAGAGAAATCTCCGACGGTGGGGTTGATTTGGCCGAGCGCAAGCTTCACTTATCTAGTGTAAAGCTGCGGAGAGCGTGGGCCAAGTGCAGCGGTGTCGAGCGCCGGGATGGTGCTCGATCAGACGGCGATCCGTTTGAGATTGCGAATCGTTCGCAGACGATCTTTTACATCACAAGTAAGCAGCTCCAATCGCTCACAGACGATAGATTTACACCTCGCCCCCTGCTGCGGCTGCACTTGCTTCCGGGGGTTTAGGCGGGGCCGGAGCAGGCTTGGTGTCCATCGCTTTTGAGCATAGTTCGGCGGCCTCGACCATGCTTTCCACTTCCTGCTGCTTCATCGTCTGCCAGGTACTGAAGGTGGCTTTCTCGCGGGCCACGCCTTCGAGATTGCGGGTGATGCGTGCCTGGTAGTGGGCCTTGATGCTCTCCAGTTCAGCCTGAATCTGACTGACCTCCTCAGCTTTCCTGGCCCACTCTCCGTCGACCTGCTCGGTTTGCGCGGCCTCATAGGAATCCAAAGCTTCCTTGCGCGCTTTGGCGTCCTGCTGCACTTGGGCAAGGGGAACGCCCGCGGCATCGAGGGCCATCAAGACGGCGGCCCGCTTCATTTCAGGCGACAATCCGCGAATATGTTCGCTACGTAGCATCTCAACGACCTTGCTAACGCTGTACCCCTTGGGTGGATTGATGATCCCGGCCGCGCGGTAGATATCTTCAACCGGCAACAACTGGACCTGAAAGCTTGGGACCGACCGCGAAGACTGCGCCGAAGTTTTTTCCGTTGGTTGAGTCACTGATGGAGCCATGAAATCCCCCTTCTTGTCTGAGACGTTGCTAATTTCATCGCCGTTCGTTCTGGAGTTCTCCTGCTTGTTGTGCCGGGATGACATTCCAAACCATTTGCTTGACATACGTTTCCTTTCCTTGCCGACGTCCAGCCGTGCTGGCGGCTGGCTCGCCTGAAGTTCAATCGGTCGAGCATAGGAGCTCGGCGATGGCGAAGAGATCTGCGGCTGCAAAATACCGGGCCGCTCCCGGTGGGTTGTTTTACGCCCAAACCCTCGCGGTGGAGGCATCGATGCATTGCTGCCTACTGGCCGAACGAGCGGGATTCCTTCTGGGTCTGGCCTCTTGGGGAACATTTCGACCCGGTTGCGTTCCCGCGGTTTCGGCACGCTCTCCAGCTCCAAGGTTGTATTTGGAACACGAGCCGCATTGGCAGGTTCGAGAAGCAGGGGCGCGGAAGTAACCGGTTGAGCGGCGGCCTGCGCGGGTACTAATGGGACATTGAGGCTCGGGTCCCGTTGTATGCCTACAAAATATTCTCTGTCCTCGCTGCGGCAGTACTTGACGGTGCCTGAGAACTGCTCCCACGGCCCTTGAATCTTCAGCTTGGAGCCTATAGCGATTGGTATTTTGATCCGTATGCATGCTCCCCCAACCGATTTATCATCGATGCATGCGCGAGTTGTCTGCACACTACCGCTTTCGTCAACCCACGACACATCCACCCGGATCATTACTGGGGCTCGTAGATCGTGCATGACTCCGCTCAAGTAGGTCTATCGGCAGGAAGCCGGAGGAGATTACTGGTAACGAGGTTGGCGGGAGGTGACTTTTCGTTTGGAGCAGAAAGCCATGTGAGACTGCGTCGGCTAGATACTGCCCCATGGACGCAATATCCCGGATCAGACGGTCCGCCGCTCCGGTGGGCAAGGCTCCAGGTTCTAGTCCCCTCCAACTGGAATAACCGCATGTTTGGGCACGGGTGGGGCTGTGTCACCCTTCTGGTCCTGCCAGAGAACACGATTGAGGTTCGCGGCTCCGGCGGCGTCAGGACGGGAGAAATCCATTTTCGTCGAGTCGTTGGTGCCGCGGGCGTCGCGTTTGTTGATCTCGTAGATCAAGCCATTCTTAAGATTACGATAGTCAGCCTGAAACGCGGGCTGAGTGCCTTGCCCGGAGAACATCGGCCCCATCACTGGGGCGTAGGCATCATTCTGATTCATCGGCGGCAGCCCGAGCAGCATCTCCATGGTGTGAATCATGTTGACCGTCGTGTAAAAGCGATGATCAACGTATGGCGCGGAGGCGAATCCCGGCGAATACTTGCTGACCACGAAGGCGATCGAACGGTGGGCGTCGACGTGGTCGCCGCCATCCTGCGCGTCGTCCTCGAGGACGAAGATAGCGGTGTCATCCCAGTAAGGACTATGCGAGACAGCATCCACGACTCGGCCAAGGGCGAGATCATTGTCGGCCACCGACGCTGCTGGGCGCGGACGATCGGGACGCGTGCCGCCGGTGTGATCGTCGGGAAGATAAAGCAGCACGAATGCGGGCAATTGGAAGTCTGCGCTTTCGTTAGCTTCGCGGGCGCGCGTGTAGGCCGTGAACTCATTCAGAAATTCGTCGGCGCGAAGCTGGTCGGGATAGTCGGTATTGAAGTCGGGAAACAGCGGATCGAAATGATCGCGCAACACCGCCTTGCTGGGTTTGACGCCTTTGAACAGAGGCACAGCCCAGGGGTAAGGGCTCGGCGCAGAATGCGGATCTCCAACGTTTGGCGGAAGAGCGTCGCCCTGATGAAGATCAGTCCTCGGGCACTCGACCTCCTGCGCGGAAGGAGTTCCCTGCTTGGGCGTCGATGCTTTGCGGATTTTGTTGCACCATTCCGCGTTCACGAACTCGCCGTAGTCGCGATAAGTGAGTCCGTGGCGGGCGACGTTGTCCCAAAGAAAACCTGTGGCGGGGTCGTCGATATCGGGCTGGTTGTTGTCGAGCGGATACTCATCGGCGACGGTGCCCTGGAAATCGTAAGTGCGCTCTTTGCCGCGGTAAGCGATCTGCCAGGTTTTTTCGTTGTAGTCGCTGGTGATGGCCGCATTCGACCATAGATGACCGTCGCCGGAAACTTCTCCGCTGTCATAGAAATTGTCTAACACGCCGAACTGCAGCGCGAGCTTGTGTTCGTTGGGCGTAATGTCGGCGCCATACATTGTGAGGGAGGGATCTCCATCGCCAATCTTCTGTTCGCCGAGTTTCAAATCGCCGAGAATTTGATCGTAAGTGCGGTTTTCCTTGATGACATAAATGACGTGCTTGATGGGATTCTTGCCGGCGGCAAACGGAATAGCTCCGGGATTTTGATGAAGCAGGTTGTCCTGCTCGACGGTGCGGGTAAGCTCTTCGAGCTTGCCGAGAGTGGAAGGAATATTCAGACGCGCGATGGAGCCACGAAGCAGCGTGGGAATGTAGGGATGCGAGTGGTGACGGCCTTCGTAGGCAGTCTTGCCCATGCCTTTGTTAGGGCCTGTGCTCACTCCTTTGGCAGTGGTGATGAGGAGATCGTCGCCTTGAACCGCGAGTGCGCTGGGATACCAGTCGGTCGGGATGAAGCCGAGAGCGAACAACCTGAAGACTGCGCCAGCAGTATCGTGGGGATCGAAGGTCGATTGAGCGTTTGACGTATCAAAGACAGCGACCGCATTGGAGGAAGCGTCCGCGACGAAAAGCCGCTTGCCATCGGCCGACTGTGCCAGGGCGCTAGGATAGCTGCCGGGATATCGCTGATTTCGAACCGTGGTGTCGAGCGAGGCAATCAGTTCGCCTTTTTCAGTTGAGACCACGGCAACGGAATCGGCATTCGACAACGCTACGTAGAGGAGCTTTTCGTCGGGACTGAGCAGCATGGCCGTGGGATGAGAGCCGGGCGCGATCGGATCGTCGGGCAGGAGAAACTTGATCCATCGAACTACTTTGCCGCTGGTCAGATCCAATTCGGCGATGCGGGAAGCGTTCCACAGACTGCACCAGGCGCGGCGTCCATCGCGCGTGGCAATGACCGCGTAAGGGAAAGAAGACGGAATCAAATTGGTGGTGTTGAGGTCGAAACTCTGCAGTACTCTACCCGTAATGACATCGAGCAGCACGACATTGTCGGAAAGATTGTTGGCTACGAGCAAGCGGTCGTGATCGTGAGCCTTATCTGCATCGGCTGAAATAAGCGCCAATCCTGCAGGGTACGGAATGGCGCTTCCCGGCGGCGTTTTGCGTAATCCGATGGCAACCTTCTTATCGACGGCAACCGGTTGTGGTGCGATGGCGATGAATCGCTCCGGCACAACTTTGCCGGCGGTGAAGCTATAGACTGCGATGCCGTTGCCGGTGTCGGGCGGCTTTTCTCCAGTGGGATCAGTAATCGACCCCACGGAGGCGTAAAGATGCCTGCCATCGGAAGAGAAGACCAGCCCCAGGAAAAAGCTCTGGTGAACCTCTTCGCCAAAGCGTTTGTCAGGAAAATCGGCGAGCTGATTGATCTTGAGATCGAGAACAGCAATCGATTGCATCGCCATTGTTTCCTGCGTGCCGTAGCCGTTGTTTAAAAGCGCAGCGTAACGGCCATCCGGACTGAGGGCGATAGTAGCGGGAAAGCTGTTGGTGCTACCGACGCGGCCGGGGGACGGAGTGGTAAGAATTTTGCTGCTGGGCAGGGAGACCACCGAATTGTCAGGATGGCTTTCCTGCGCAGGGAGCACATTCTGAACGGCGAGGACAGCAATCACCAAAACGACGCGGGAGAATCGATTCACAAGGCCTCCGCAGGTTTGATCTGCGCCAGCATGAAGCGAAATCAGCGTAATGGATGCAGGAAGGTTCGGTCAAAGAGGCAGCAAGATGCAGAGCGCAACGGGAACTCCTCTTGGAGCCTAATGTTGACACTTACGGGCTAGGGATCCTTCGACTACGCGGACTGATTCGCTTGGCGAATCAGTCCCCTCCGCTCAGGATGACACGGCGGTTTATGTGCACTCTTAGACTCCGGAAGCGCGCGTCGGCAACTGCTGAGTGGGCGCGGAGTCGGAATGCTCCTCCGCGGCGTTTACATTGTGACGAACGTCGGCTCCCTGAACCCAGAAGATCACATCCTCGGCGATGTTAGTGGCGTGGTCGGCGACTCGTTCAAGGTTGCGGGCTACGAGGAGCGCGTCGAGTGCCTGGCGTACCACGTCAGGACGCTGGTTCATGGTCTTTACCAGTTGGATGAAGGCATCGTCTTTCATGCGATCGACCACGTTATCCATCTCGAGGACGGCTTGCGCGAGTTCAGCTTTGCCCTCGATGAAGGCTTCAAGCGCCCGGCGAACCATGGCGCTTACGGCTGCTCCCATGCGAGCAATATCAACCGGCAAGTCGGCGGCGGGAAGCTCCGCCATATCCATCACGCGCTCGGCAATGTTTACGGCCTGGTCGCCAACGCGTTCGAGGTCTGAATTAATTTTGGTTACAGCAAGGATGAAGCGCAGATCCACAGCCATGGGCTGTTGCATGGCGAGCAGATCGAAGGCCGCCTCGTCGATTTCGCGCTCCGCCGTGTTGATCAGGCTCTCTCCTTCGAGAACCATCTGGCAGCGGGTAAGGTCGCGATCAATGTAGGCCTGTCGCGCGCGATCCACCGCCTGCTCCGCCAGTCCACCCATGCGGAGCAACTTTTGGCGCAGATCGTCGAGGCCTTGCTGAAAACGCGTACGCATTATCCAACCTTTCTAATTCTTATCCGCACTCCCTTATCCAACCCTATCTCGATAAGAGTTTATCCAAATCTACCGGTGATGTAATCTTCCGTCTTCTTGTCCGACGGTTTGGTGAAGATCTTTTCTGTCTTATCGAATTCGATCATCTTACCCAGCAGGAAGAATCCTGTAAACTCCGCGACGCGCGCCGCCTGCTGCATGTTATGCGTCACTATGACGATGGTATACCGTTCTTTGAGCTGAAAGATCAACTCTTCGATCTTGCCGGTGGAGATAGGATCGAGCGCCGAGCAGGGTTCGTCCATAAGTAGGACCTCGGGTTCGACCGCCAGCGCTCGCGCGATGCAAAGGCGCTGCTGCTGGCCTCCCGAAAGGCTGGCGCCCGATTTTTTGTGAACCTGATCTTTCACCTCATCCCATAGCGCAGAGACTTCGAGTGACCGCTGAACGACTTCGTCGAGCTTGCGCCGCTCTCTAAAACCGTTGAGCTTCAGCCCGGAAGCGACGTTGTCATAGAGCGACATGGTAGGAAATGGATTGGCTTTTTGGAACACCATTCCAACCCGCCGACGAAGCTGCGTAGCCGAGGTTCCATTGTAGGCGTCGATGTCGCCGATGCGGACACTGCCGGTCACCCGTGCCTCGGGGATGGTCTCGTGCATGCGATTCAAGCAACGGATAAACGTAGACTTGCCACAGCCCGAGGGGCCGATCAGCGCCGTGGCGTGGTTGGCCGCCATAGCTAACTTTATGTCATACAATGCCTGGTTCTTGCCGTACCAGGCATTCAGGTTTTCGACCTTGATTCCAACGCCCATAAACTATGCGGCTCCAAAGGTCCCGCGGCGCACGACGTAGCGCACGGCCGCGACTGCACTGACAATAAGAACGATGAGCACGAGCGCTCCTGCCCAGGCTTGCCGATGCCATTCGTCGTAAGGAGAAATGGCATAGGTGAAAATCTGCAGAGGCAGCGCGGCGGTGGGCTGGTTGGCGCGGAGATTCCAGAACTGGTTACCGAACGCAGTAAAGAGCAACGGGGCGGTTTCCCCTGCAACCCGGGCAAATGCCAGCATAATTCCGGTGATCACGCCGGACGTAGCGGTGCGCAAAGTGATAGAAAGAGTGGCACGCCAGCGCGGAATGCCCAGCCCGTAAGCAGCCTCGCGCAAAGCCTGAGGCACCAACAGAAGCATGTCTTCGGTAGTGCGTGTGATCGTAGGAATCATCATGATGGCCAGGGCCACACCGCCAGCCAATGCTGAGAAATGCTTCTGGTAAAGAACAACGATAGAGTAGGCAACAATGCCAATCACGATGGAAGGCACACCGTTGAGCACGTCGGCGGTGAAGCGAATGATATCGCCGAAGCGGTTGCGGCCATATTCCGCGACGTAAATACCCGCACCTACTCCGATAGGTACTCCAAGAATACTCGCCAGCGCAAGAATGAAGGCCGAGCCAACGATGGCATTGGCCATCCCACCGCCTGCCTCGCCTACCGGTCTCGGAGTCTGAGTGAGAAAAGCCCAGTTGATCGAACCGATGCCGCGGTAGAGAAGGTAGCCAAAGATAGCAATAAGCGGCGCGAGCACCAGGATGACCGTGAGCACGGCGAGGCCGGTCATCAAATGATTGATGAGGCGGCGGCGCAAAGCAATGGGCGGGACCGTATGCAGCGCGGGAGTGTTAACAGTCTCAGCCATTCGCCCTCGAAGGTTGGCCACCAGTGACTGTCCATACCAGCAAACGCGCGAGCGCATTAACTACGATCGTGACCAGAAAAAGTGCTAACCCAATTTCGATTAGCGCTGAGAGATAGACATTTCCGGTTGCCTCGCTGAACTCATTGGCCAGAACGCTGGCCATGGTGTGCCCCGGCGCGAATAATGATTTGACAATCTGGGGAGTGTTCCCAATCACCATGGTGACAGCCATCGTTTCGCCGAGTGCGCGGCCCAAACCCAGGATGATGCCACCCATGATGCCGGCGCGCGCATTGCGGAGAACGCCAACACGAATCATCTCCCAGCGCGTTGCGCCTAGGGCGAGAGCGGCTTCGCGCTGATGCTGTGGCACCACCATCAGAACCTCTCGCGTGATGGAGGAAATGATCGGTATGATCATGATCGCCAGAATAATTCCGGCGGCGAGCATGCTGATGCCATACGGCGGGCCGTCAAAAAAACCGGTCCAGCCTAATGTACGAGCGAGAAAAGGTTGGATATAGCCGCTCAGAAGCGGTACCAGCACGAAAATTGCCCAGAGTCCGTAGACGACACTCGGAATCGCCGCCAACAACTCTACGAAAAACGAGAGCGGCCCGCGCAACATCTTCGGGCACATCTCGGTAGTAAAGACCGCGACTCCTACGGACAAGGGCACCGCGATCAGCAACGCGAGGAGAGAAGAAACAATGGTTCCATAGATGAACGGCAGCGCGCCAAAGTGCTCCTGCACCGGATCCCAGTCCTGGCCGGCAAAGAATTTAATTCCAAAAGCGTGCCAAGAGAGCGAGGAGCGCAGCATCAACTCGTACACAATTAGCGCCAGCACGCCCAGTACAGCCAACCCACATAACAACATTAAAAACTTGAAGATCCTGTCGCCAGTTTCGCCGTCCGCCCGAAGATGTGGTGCGACGACGCCGACCGGCGAAACAGCCGTAAGCTTCGTCGTTTCAGCGGGTTGCGGACCAAGCATATCAGGCCGATGGAAAGCAGGGTTGGCCATGCGTGCACAACCCTACCAGAATCCTGTTAACAGGAGGTTAAAATCATGGCCTTTACCGGTTGCCTTTTTGTCAGGAAGGCTGTATTTTCGTCTACCAATTCGATTCTGTTCCTATTCTGTGCATGGGCATCGACAGCAAACGTAGCCAGATGGTTTTTGAGAAGCTTGAACAGGACTTGATCAAGCTCTCGTCGAAGCCACGGGCAAAAGAAGTGCACCGCTTCCGTACGGATACGCGGCGGCTGCAAACTTTGCTGGGAGAACTTTCGCCGAAGCCGGATCGGAATCAGAAAAAGCTTCTGAAGCTCCTCGGCCGGCTCCGCAAACGCGCCGGCAAGGTGCGCGATCTCGATGTACAACTGACTGCCTTGCGAGCTTTGAAAGTTTCGCAGGAACCGCGGCGGAAGACGCAACTGGTGAACCGCCTGATCGAACTGCGAAGCGAGCAGGAAAAGAAATTGAAGAAGGCGGCCGATGGAGAAACCGTTCACGAGATGCGGAAGCGTCTGAAGCGAGCCAGCAAGAGCTTCAGTCCGGAAGCGAGCCGCGATCCTTTGGCCGTAGCCCGAGGAATGCTGGAACGGATCAAGCGCACGGATGCGCCTCTAAGTGAAGCGGTGCTACACCAATACCGCATCCTGAGCAAGCGAGCGCGTTACGCCGCAGAGTTTGCGGATAAATCTGCCGATGCAACTCAATTTATTGCAGGCCTCAAGCGATTGCAGGATGCAGTGGGCGACTGGCATGATTGGCTCGCTCTAACCAAAAGCGCGTCTGAGAACCTCGGGGATGTGCGCGAGTCGCCGCTGGTCGCAGAGTTGCACAACGTAACGGGAGCAAAATTCCGGCATGCAGTTTCGGTGCTAACACACTTTCTTTCGAATTCTGCGCCGCAATCCGCTTCAAACTCTCGTGGCGCAGGTGGTTCGGCTAAACCTAATGTGGCTGCCGCTGGTCCAAAGCGCACACCAACGGCTAAGAATCGGCCAACGATTTCTGCGGCTTGAGACCTCTTTCGCATATATCGCGAACAATAAACAAAATCAGCGGATGACCGGCATGGGCTGTGGCATGTAAACTGTGGGCCTTGCCTCATGCCAACTTTTGCGGCGGTTGATATCGGTTCCAACTCTGTTCGATTGAAGATCGCGCGACTCACACGAGGGCGGCTTCGCGCGGTTCACGAAGACCGCGAAGTCACGCGTTTGGGCGAGGGCGTTTTTCGTTCGGGCTTTCTCACGCCGGAATCGATGGCGGAGACAGTGAAGGTGCTGCGGCGCTTTCATCGGGCAACGCAACAAATCGTTACCGACACTGTGCGCGTAGTCGCTACGAGCGCTCTACGGGACGCGCGCAACTCGCAGGCATTTCTCGAGTGGGTGCGCTCGGCGACCGGATGGAATGTTGAAATTGTCTCCGGCCTCGAAGAGGCACGGCTGATTCACCTGGGGCTGGTTTCGAATCTCCGCGTGGACGCGGCGCCTACGCTAATGATGGATCTGGGCGGAGGCAGTTGCGAATTAACCGTCTCATGGCGCGGCCACATTCGCGACCTGGTGAGCTTACCGCTTGGTGCGGTTCGTCTGACGGACGAATTCCTTTCCCACGATCCTCCGCGCAAAGGAGAGCTCAAACGTCTGCAAGGATTCGTCGCTCGGGAAGTAAATCGCATTGCGCCTCGCATCGTTGCGGCCAGGGTTAAGAATGTAATTGCCACTTCCGGCACCGCGGCAGCGTTGACGGCTGCGGCGAGCAAGTTACGTAAAAACGGAACTCGCCAGCGCCTGGTCGTCTCCAGTGCGGAGATGACGCGAATCGCTAAGAGATTAGCCCGACTGCCGGTAGAGCAGCGGAGGCAGATTGAAGGCATCGGTCCAAGACGCGCGGAAATTATCGTCGCCGGCGCGACCGTGTATGACGAGTTGCTCGATCGCTGTCATCTCAAAGGATTTCGATATTCGGCTCTCGGGCTGCGCGATGGCTTGCTGGCGCAAATGGCTGCTGAATATGACCGCAGCACGCGCTCGGGGAAACAGATTGAATCGGAACGCTGGGAATCGATTACCCGGGCGGTAGCGCATTATCACGTGGATATGAAACATGCGCTCGACGTGCGCGAAGCTGCCATGTTTCTATTTTCCGCGCTGCGTACAGTGCATGGACTGGCGCCGGAATTTCGCGAATGGCTTTCGGCGGCGGCGATGCTTTACGAGGTTGGAGATTACGTCAACCGCAACGGGCATCACCGGCACACGTATTACATTATTTCGAACTCGGAAATTCTGGGTTACACGCCGCAGCAGAGACGGCTGATCGCGGCGATTGCGCGCTATCTGGGAAAGTCGCGCCCGATCGTAGAAGATGCTCCCATGAAGGCACTCGATCCTGCGGACCGCGCTGGCGTGCAGAAAGCAATTTTGCTCTTGCGATTGGCGCGCGCGTTGAACCTGGGCCGCAGCCGCGCCGTTGAAAAAGTGCGAGTGACTCTGCGCGGCGCTGAAGTGCACCTGACGCTGGTGCCGCGACGGCGCATGGGCGTGGATTTGGAATTGTGGGCAGTCGAGAAGGACTCCGCCTACTTCCGCGAAGTGTTCGGGCGTGAACTTTCTACCGCGGTGGCGTAGAGAGTGCGGAGCGTTTTCGGAGTGAAACACCAGAGCAATGTACCGGAGCTGCGCCGCATGTCTACGCGGGCCACAGCACCCTTCTTCAGTTCTACGGAGGCTTCGCAGCCGGATTCGCTGATCACGGTTCCCAGGAACTGGCTGAGATTGGGATTGTGTCCGACGACCATGATCGATTCCTGGCTGGCATATTTTTCAAGCAGGCGGCGGAAGTCGGCGAAGCTCGCGCCCGGACGCAACGCGGCTTCAATCTGCAGCTTTCCTTCGTAGCCCATCTCGTTGCCAACTAACGAAGCGGTCTGGGTAGCACGCTTCAGCGGACTGGAAATAATGATGTCGACCTGGGCTTCGACCGCAGCCAGAGCGCGGCCCACATAGCCGCACTGCTCGATCCCTTCTTTATCGAGTGCGCGTTTCTCGTCTTTCTTGGGGTTGACGAAGGGTTCGCCGGCGCTGGCGTGACGCAAGAAATAAATGATCATGGCGGATTATTTTTTATCTTTCTCTTCCGGCAGGAGCTTTGCGTTTTTTCGCCGGCAGCGGTGGCAGCGCGAAACCAGCGGGCTGCCTGCCTTCGGCTATGCCAATCAGATAATCCTGAGAGCTGAAAGCGGCAGCGCCGGTTGGCGGTTTGCGATTGCGTTTGCCGTGTATGGGTTGCCACGCTCGAATATAGCTAGCATCCCGCAATAAGATGCGAGCCTTGCGATTGTCGGCAAGGTAGGCATCCAGAATCTCGCGGCGCACTCGCTCGCGCAGAAATTCGTCGCGCAACGGAACCAGCACTTCAACCCGCTCGTAGAGATTACGCGGCATCCAGTCGGCACTGCCAATGTAGATTTCCTCTTCGCCTCCATTGCCGAAATAGTAAATGCGGCTGTGTTCAAGGAAGCGTCCCACGATGCTGCGAACCCGAATGCGGTCACTCAGGCCGCGCACGCCCGGACGCAAGGCACAAATGCCACGCACGATAAGATCGATCTCGGCACCAGCCTGGGAGGCGCGATACAACGCCTGCACGACATTCTTATCGAGCAGGGCATTCATCTTGGCAATGATTCGCCCAGGGCGGCCCTGGCGAGCGTGCTCCGCCTCACGGTCGATGAGAGCAATTACTTTCTCGGCGAGATCGAGGGGTGCGACCAGTAGCGGATCGTAGCTGGGATTCTCGGCATACGCGGTGAGAAAACTGAAAACATCGTGCACAGCCCGTGTGATCTCCGGATTCGCGGTGAACAGACTGAGATCGGTATAGATTCGCGCAGTGGTGGCGTTGTAGTTGCCGGTTCCAATGTGAGCGTAGCTGCGCACTCCATCGGGATCGCGGCGCACCAGCAGAGAAAGTTTGCAGTGCGTTTTCAAGCCGACCAATCCGTGGAAGACCTGCACGCCGGCATCTTCCAAATCGCGCGCCCAGCGGATGTTGTGGGCTTCGTCGAAGCGCGCCTTCAATTCGACCACCGCTGTGACTTCTTTTCGCGAGGCGGCGTCGATAAGTGAAGGAACGATCAACGAGTGCTCGTTGGTGCGGTAAAGAGTCTGCTTGATCGAAAGCACCGCATCGTCTTCCGCCGCGGATTCGATGAAGGAGATGACTGCGTCATAAGAATCATAGGGGTGATGTAGCAACACGTCATGCCGCCGAAGTTCCTCGAATAGGTTCTGAGACTTAGCGGTAAGGCGCAACTCGCGTGGAGCAAAGGAACGAAACTTGAGATCAGGGCGCGGTGTCTGCTCGTAGACATTGAACAGCCGCGAAAGATTGACTGGGCCATTCACCGGAAAAACCTGCCAGGGATCGAGCTCGAAGACGGTTCTGAGGCGCTCGATGATTTCCGGATCGGCGTCGGCTTCGATTTCCATGCGAACTGCATCGCCTTTGCGCCGGTTGTGTAGCTCGGCGCGCACCGATTCGAGGAGATTGCGCGCTTCTTCTTCCTGCAAATAAAGATTGCTGTTGCGGGTGACGCGGAATGGAGCGGAAGAAACGATATCGTAGCCGTGATACATATTCTGGGCGTGATGAGCGACCAGGTCGGCCAGAAAAATAAAGTCGGTCGTTGTGTCCGAAGGCAGGCGCACCAATCGAGGCAGGGCGCGGGGCACTGACACCACGCCTGTATAAATGAGCGCCGAACGGCGGCGGCGGCGCAAGAGAAAGCCAAGACAGAGCGCTTTATTGATCACTCGCGGAAAGGGATGCGATGGATCGACCGTTACCGGAGTGAGCAGCGGATCGAGTTCTTTCTCGCAGTATTGATCGACGAAGCGGCGAGCCTCGGCGTCGAGTTCGTGCAAGCTGAGCACGCGAATGCCATGCTCGGCCAGCGCCGGGCGCAGAGTATTCCAGCATTCGTACTGATCATCGACAAAGGTGTGAGCGAGACGAGATAGAATATCGCGTTTCTCGGTAAGCGTTAAACCATCGGGACCGGCCTCGTTATACCCATCCTCAATTTGCTGCACCATGGCGGCGACGCGAATCTCAAAAAACTCATCCATGTTGCTGGCGGAAATCGCGAGAAATTTTAGGCGCTCCAGAAGCGGATTGCCGGGGTCCTCGGATTCCTCGAGCACACGCCGGTTGAACGCGAGCCACGAGGTATCGCGATTGAGAAAATACTGAGGATTGTCCAGCGAAAGACGTGCCATGTGCGAGGGTTTACGCCTTCATTCTGCGATTTTCCTTGCCGACGGGGACCTGTACTCGGTCACGTACTCTACCCCGGAACCCGAGCCGAATTTTCTGGGGAAGTGACCGAGCGGTATCTGCAAACAACTAGTATAAAGCATACTGCCCGAATGACGCAGATAGGCGAATCAAGGTGGGCAAGCCACTGCAAAATACCGACAAACGAAAGTTAGAAGGCAAAAGTCAGAGGCAGAACTTGAAGCGGCGAAGGGTCTGCTTCAACATTCGATCATACAGAAAAGCAGCTACGCCCAAGATGACACCGCAGTAGATGAAACCGCAGTTTGAGGAGTCGGGCCCGCACCACTTCTGGAAATCCTGCTAAGAAGAACCGCCGCATCTGACGGCTGATTTCACCGTCACGATGCGGCGGTTAGGATTCGCTAACAAATCGTGCTAGGGCAGGTAGTAACGGAACGACGTAAAGATCATCCCATCCAGTCCATGGGGCGACACGCCCACACCGGGTGTGAAGCCGGTTCCCGACCAGGTGTCGCGCTCTACATAAGAAAACTGCGGACCCCACTGGAAACGACCCTTGGGACCGTTGTAGAAGCGATACCAGAAGCCTACCGTGCCTTCGAGCACGACGCGAGTGTCAGCCGTGCAATTCGCCAGACTGCCGGGAAGGAATCCGAGGGTCTGGCCGGTTCCTGAGGTTGTCGTGGATCCTGGGATGGTTTCGGAGTAGCAACCTTTATTGGTGAAGAACGGCGAACCGTAGCCGACGTACTTGCCAGCGATCGGATCGAAGTCATCGGTGCGGCCGGCATACTCGCCGCCTCCGTTCAGGTAAACATCGAGCTTCGGTCCGTGCCATTCAAGCGTGGCGAGTGCCTGGTAGGAGCGAACCAGATCGAGGGTTCCATCGGCATGGATGGCAGAGTCTGGCAGGCCGGCGGTGCCGTAGCGGCCAATGCCGCGGCCGGTAAGAGCGTGGATGCCGAAGTCGAGATGTTTCTGGTCAAAGGACCAGCGAGCGTTCGCGCCCACGCCGCCGCCATCTTTCGAACTATTGAAGGCGAGAGCAGGGCTTGCCGCTGTCAGACCAGCACCACAGGCCGGGTCGGCGAAGTTCTCCACACACGGGAACGCGCGGTCACGGAAACGGCTATAAATGCCATAGACTTCGTAATGGCCGAAGCCGGGCTCAAAGACCGCTTTCGCAATGATGTCGGGCGATGGGTTGAAGGAATAATTCGCATTGAAGGCATTGTAAAGACCACTGCTGGCGCCGAGCGAGCCTGCAACCCAGTTCGCAGCGTTTCCATGAGTCGTAATCGTAGCCTGCGCGTTTTCCATGGAAACCCCGAACCAGGCCTTGTCACCGAAATCTTTGGTGAGACGAATGCCGTATTGCCGCGCCCAACTGAAGCCAACCGTATACTGCGGATCGATAGTCATGGGCACAGCTTCTGTGCGGTTGTCCATGCCATGCTTGGTTTCGGTGACGAGACTCCACATCTGGCCGCCAGTGAACGACCAACCGTTCGTGAAGGCCGCTTGCCCCCACGCCTGCCGCTGCCGGAGGGTATAGCTGTTGCTCTCGTTGTTGTTCGAAGTAACGCCCGCCGAGAGAAAGTCAGCTTCCACATAGCCCGACAACTTGACGTTGCTTAACTTCCCTTCCGCCAGCATGGAGAGGCGCGACTGCCGGCCCGAACCAAAGAACTCTGACAACGTGCTTTGTGTTGCGCCGGGCATGGTCAGAGAGTTGAAGGGCGTGTTGATATCCGCCCCAAGGGCACGCGAGCGGCGCACAAATTCGGCCGCCAGAAAGCCCCCCGGCGTAATGGTGATGCCTTTGAAATGCAGCGCTGCCGGGCTCTGTATGGTCTCGGTGACATTCTTCTGCGTCTCCTGCAAAGACAGAGCTGTGTTGGTAAGGTTGCCCTTGATATCAGTGACGTCACTCTTCAACTCACTCACCGTTTGCTGCTGCTGGCTGGCAGTCGATTGAGCGGCGTCAGCTTTGGTGACAGCGTCGGTTGCAGCTGTTTGTGCCTGCTGCACAGCTTGATCCTTGCGGTGCAGTTCGTCGCGCAGCGCTTCGATCTCCTGGTGTTGTGCCGCCAACGCAGCTTGTTGCGAGGCAATCGCGTCCTTCAAAGCCTGTACGTCGGCTGCGGTCACTGCAGCCGACGGTCTCGGCTTCTTGGGCTTAGGCGGCGTGCTGGTTTGCGCTACCAGAGTTGTCGCCAAAAATAAGACTGCGCACCACTTCCCTATAGAGTTCATTACACTCTCCATTTTTAAACTGGAATGAATATTGGGCTCCCCTGGAGCCCTTTACTTGACTTCCTTGATTGCTTCCTTCACTTTTTGGACGACGTTGTCCGGCAGCGGAGCATAGCTGAGGGCAGAGGTCATTTTTTGTCCGTCCGTAACCATCCAGTTCAAGAAGTCGGCCAGGATTTTTCCTTTGGCCGGATCCTTGGACTCGGCTGGAATCAACAGCCAGGTAAAGCTGGAGATCGGGTACGCATCTTTTCCAGGGGCGTTGGCGATGGAGACGCGAAAGTCGGCTGGCATTTTGGGAGCCGAACCAGCAGCAGCCGTAACTCCTTCCAGAGACGCTTTCAAGAAGTTGCCGGAGGAATTCTTGACGCTGCCGAAGGAAATGTTATTTTGCACCGCATAGATCAATTCGACGTAGCCGATCGCGCCTTTTAATTGCCGAATCGATCCGGCAACGCCTTCATTGCCTTTTCCACCCAGACCTTTCGGCCATTTCACAGAGGTTCCACTGCCCACCTGACTCTTCCAATCCGCGCTAACCTTCGATAGATAGTCAGTCCAGATAAAGCTGGTTCCGCTGCCATCGGAGCGGTGCACGACGATGATTTCCTGGTCCGGAAAATTCGCTCCTGGGTTGGCGCCGGTGATGGCCTTGTCATTCCACTTCGTAATCGTTCCCAGAAAGATTCCGGCGAGGGCTTCTGGAGTAAACTTCACTTCCCCAGTCACTCCGGGAATATTATAGGCAGGAACTACCGCACCCAAAACCGTGGGAATATTGAGGACTTTGAATTTTGCTTCTTTGAGCTGATCGTCGGTCATGGGCATATCGCTGGCCCCGAAGTCGACGGTTCCGACGATCACTTGATGAATGCCGCCCCCGCTGCCGATTGGCTGGTAGTTGATTTGCACATCAGAGTGCAGTTTGTGGTATTCGCTGAACCACTTGGAATACATGGGATTGGGAAACGTAGCACCCGCTCCATTCAACGTAGTTTGGCCCATGGTGGGCAGTGCAAAAAGAGCGCACAACAAAAGCGGCACGAGTCTGCGCATCGCTGGGTGACTCCTCCTCTGGATTTGTACCCTCGGTTCTATCGGCCCAGTGTTACAAGACGGTTACAAACGAGTAAATTTCTTGTGAATGGGTCGTGAGAGCGATGGAGAAACGATAGCAGGAAAGGTAGTTAGTCTATGACGCAGTTTCATGAGGTGATGCTCAATGCGAGGATTGTAGATGTGCGATTTCCGTTGGAAATAGAGTATTGGCCGGAAACTGTGCGCGCAGTGACGTAAGCAATTCGAGGGCGCGGGCTCGGTCCTTGTCCCGCAGGTAGGCAATCGCCAAAAGTACGCGGGCGAATGGCGCAAGGTAATGACCGTGCTGCGCGGTCATCTGCAGGTCGGCGATACCGGCTTGCTTGTCGCCCGACACTCCATCCATCCGAAGCAACCAGCGCACCGGCGCGGACATGCTGCCGATGATGTATTTGCTAAATCCCGTCGCTACCAGCACATCGGAACAATCGTCGCAGATTGCGAGCAACTGCTGGGCCCAGCTCGAAGCCTCTTTGGTGTAGTGCAACGAAGAAAGATTTTTCTTTTCGATTAGAGCAGCATAGTCCGCCTGCAGCCCGGATGCCAGGGTCATTGCGAACAGAGCGTCCTGGTCCTTCGGGTTCTTACTCAGGCGGGCACGCGCCAGTGTTTGAGTGCGATCCAGTGCGCTCTCAAAATGGCTGTGCACGGCAGGATCCGGAGTGAGTTTTGGACGAGCGTAAAAGGCTGCGTCGTTCTCATAGAATTGCTGCTCCAGCACACCCAGGCGGTTGAACTCGGAGAAAAGACACCCAGCAGCTTCGCTGACCGGACCAACGGGATCGTCCGGATGCTGGACCTCCCAGGCGGAAAAATCTTTCTGCGCGCCGTCAAAATCCAGGTTATAGAGGCCCATAAAGCCGCGGTCAAGCTCGGTGCTCACAATGGCATCAGCCGGCGTAGTGGCATGCGCTGTGGCGCTCCAAGCCAGGCTCAGCCAGAGGGCTGATACCATAACGAGGCTTAACGCGGCTTTCGAGTTGGCGGTGGCTGGCATGAGTTCGAGTCGAATTTTCCTATTATCGTCACTTTCCGCAGAAGCGCAAGATTACTTAATGAGGTCACTTTTGCGCTTGATCGTTTCGATGCCAATTGTGGGCTGGGCGGCCAAACCATTCTTGTCAAATATTTGCAAAGATGCGGCTTCCGGAAGTGGATCTTAACCCGAACTAACGAGTCTTATTTCATTACGATCCTTTTCCAGTAACAAGCCGTACTGAATCGGATTGTTGATACGAGTCTGGCCGTCTGCACATCGAGGACGATATGTCATGAGCGATTCGCCGATACGTTACGCCCCCGGTTGGTCGGGCATCCCACCGCGATGGACCTCCAGCGCAAAGACAGGCATCGGAACAGCTCTGAACCAGCACAGCAAAGTTTGGTTCACGCTAAGTCACGGAATTTTGAACGAAGTGTACTTTCCGCGGGTCGATCAGGCATGCACTCGCGACTTCGGTTTCATGGTCACCAACGGAACCGATTTCTTTTCCGAGGAAAAGCGGCATTGCACTTTCGACCTAAAACCTTTCGAGCCGGGAATCCCCGGCTACAACCTGATTAACTCAGAAATCAGCGGGCGTTACCGCATTCTTAAGGAAGTTCTCACCGATCCCTATCGCAACGTCGTGCTGCAAAAGGTTCGCTTTGAAGCGGCGCAGGGTCAAATCTCTGACTATCGCCTTTACGCGCTGCTGTCGCCGCACTTGGCTAACTGCGGATACGGGAATACTGGTTGGGTAGGCGATTACAAAGGCGTGCCCATGTTCTTTGCCGAGCACGACGGCACGGCACTGGCGCTGGCTTGTTCGGTGCCGTGGAAAAAGATGTCGGTGGGATACGTTGGCGCGTCCGATGGCTGGCAGGATTTGTCGGCCCATTTTCAGATGCAATGGGAGTATCAGCGCGCGGAGAATGGCAACCTCGCCTGTACGGGAGAGATCGATCTCGCCGCCTGCAAGGGCGAGTTTGTGCTGGCCCTCGGCTTCGGGGGAAATTGGACTGAGGCGGGACAGCAAGCCCGGTCCACTCTCTTCGAAGATTACAGTGAGCTTCGCGAGCATTATGCTTTCCACTGGAAAAACTGGCAGAGCACTTTGCTGAAACTCGATGAGCCGCCGCGTGAGCACGATCACTACCGTGCCTCCATGGCGGTGTTGCGCACACACGAATCCAAAGATTTTCTGGGCGGGATCATCGCCAGCCTGTCGATACCGTGGGGATTCAACAAAGGCGACGAAGACCTTGGCGGTTATCACTTGGTGTGGCCGCGCGATCTGGTGGAAACTGCGGGCGCGCTGCTGGCAGCGGGCGCGTCGAACGACGCGGTCAGAGTTCTTCGTTATCTGGAGGCCACGCAGGAGGCCGACGGCAACTGGGCGCAGAATCTGTGGCTCGATGGCCGGCCTTACTGGAGCGGCGTGCAGATGGATGAAACAGCGTTCCCAATCCTTTTGCTGGACCTGCTGCGGCGCGATGCCGCGCCAGGCCTGGGCAAACTGGAGCGCTGGTGGCCGATGGTGCGCAACGCTGCTGGCTTTATCCTGCGCAATGGCCCGGTCACGCAGCAGGATCGCTGGGAGGAAGACGGCGGCTATTCTCCGTTTACTCTTGCGGCGGAGATTTCGGCGCTGCTGGCCGCAGCCGACATCGCTGAACTCACCGGTCATGCCGATGGCGCAGTTCTGCTTCGCGACACCGCGGACGCCTGGAATGACAACATCGAGCGCTGGGTCTATGCCACGGGCGGCGATCTTGCGCAGCAAATCGGCGTGGATGGTTATTACGTGCGCATCTCTCCGCCGCAGAGCGATGGCGCAGCCTCTCCAACGCAAGGCTTCGTTCCCATCAAAAATCGTCCGCCGGGCGGCGATATGAGTCGCGCCTTTGAAATTGTCAGCCCCGATTCTCTGGCGCTGGTGCGATTCGGCCTGCGCGCCCATGACGATCCTCGAATTCTAAATACGATCCGAGTCATCGACGCTCTTCTGCGCGTTCAGCTTCCCCAAGGCCCGTGTTGGTACCGCTACAACGGAGACGGGTACGGCGAGCACAAAGACGGCTCCCCATTTGACGGCACCGGAATCGGCCGTCCGTGGCCGCTGCTCACCGGAGAACGGGCTCACTACGAACTGGCCGCAGGACACCACCGCGAAGCCGAGGCTTTGCTATCGATGATTGAAAACAGCACCGCCGGGCACGGCCGTTTACTGCCCGAACAAGTTTGGGATGCTGACGATGTTCCTGCCTTCGAGCTGTTTCGTGGCAAGCCTACGGGCTCGGCATGTCCGCTAGTCTGGGCTCACTCGGAATATGTGAAACTGCGCCGCTCGCTCCGCGATGGCAGGATTTTCGATCAGCCTCCGCAAACGGTGCAGCGCTACCTGGTGGAAAAACCTACGCGGCAAATTTTTGGCTGGAGATTTAACAACAAGACTCGCTGCGTGCCGCGTTACAAGAAACTCCGCCTCGTTTTGCTGAATCCTGCCATGGTGCACTGGAGTATCGACGGCTGGAAGAGTTCTCAGGACACCAACACTCGCGACACTGGCTTCGGCACCTACATCCTCGATCTTCCGACGGCGTCGTTACCTCCGGGCAGCAACGTTGATTTCACTTTTTATTGGCCGAGGGAGAGTCGCTGGGAGGGCACGAACTATAGCGTCACGGTCGAGGGCAGTTAAGACATCCGCAATCAAAAAACGGGGCGAGCGACTATTCCACCGATCGCTGCATCGGCAAAACATAAACGTAATACACAACGACAAAAACAAGAGCGACGAAAGCTCCGATGACAAGCGAGAGCATGAGTCCCTGACGTGTGCTGAACCTAGATTGCCTACTCTTTTTACTTCTGGTCATGAACTTCAACAGCGGCGCGAGATCATCAGGTCAGAGGCCGAACGCGCAGGCGGATACCTTTCATATTCGACTCAGGGCGTGACTCCGATTTCAAAATTCAGGGTTGAGAGAGCGAGACGGTATTGATATTGAGCATTCACGTAACCGATGGCGGCATCAGTTTGCTGTAACTGCGCCTGGCTGAGTTCCACAATCGAGCCTAGGCCAAGCTGATAGCGGCCCTGCGCGAGATTCAAGCTTAAGTCTGCTTGCTTAGCGAGTTCCGCCGTCACGCTGACGCGTTGAAATGCTGTGTTCGCAGCCAGCCATGCAGTCCGAACGTCGCGCACCACTCGATCGCGTAAGTCTCGAGTATTTTCTGCAGCGGCCTTTGCCCGAAGGCTCGCTTCCGACGACTGAGCGGAAAACAGAAAGCCGTTGAAGATTGGAACGTTCATGTTCACGCCGATAGCTCCGTACCAACTGGAAATGAAATAGTCGGTGCAACCACCGAAGCAGTCGGGGCGTACGGGAGTGGCGCCCACAATGCCGAGAGCGCTGATCGTAGGCAGGAGCTGGTCGCGTTGGGCGATGTGAAACTTTTCCGCGGCCCTTTGGTTGTAAGTGAGCGCCTTCAGATCAGGACGCTGCCGCAGCGCAGTGCTGATGAGCGCATCCACATCGGAAGGCGGCGCGGATGGAAGCTGAGTATCTTCTTCTGTCAACTCATAGCGAACTTGCTTATCGAAGCCCAGTACCGCGCTGAGTGCGGCAATCGTCGAGTCGACATTGTTCTGCGCATCCAGTTGCAGAAGTTTGGCTTGGGAGAGATTTACTTGGGCGAAAGAAAGATCCAACCCGGATTTCAATTTATTTTTCGTTAGCTCATCGATTTGATGTTCGACCGACTGTCGAGTGGTCACGGTTTGCTGCGCGACCTTAAGCAACGCCTGCGCTTGCAGCGCATTGTAAAAAGCCTGGTCGGTCGCCAGGATCATGTCTTCGGTTGTCGCCAGGGCATTGGCTTGTCCAGCTTTCTCCTGGAGCTTGGAAGCAGAGACCAGATTGGTTGTGCGCCCAAAATCGGTGATGAGCTGACTTAATGTGAAACCCGCGCCGGCGTGTTCCAGCAGCGTGGATGCGGTGAGTGAACCTGCTCCAATGCGAGTGCCTTCGTTGGCGTCAATCGCCGTGATCGCGCCGTTGAAAGTAGGCAGTTCCGCAGCTCGGGTCTCGCGGTAAATCTGGTGCTGCGCCAAACCCAGCAAACGCCCAACGCTGATCTGAGGATTGTTCTTGATGGCCAGCTGTTCGGCTTGCGTTCGTGTCAAACGCATTGCGCCGGATGGCGTTGGCACCGGCGGCGTTTGAGGATCGACCGGGGCAGCCGTCTGCGGGGCGCTCTGCGGAAAACTGGTGTTGAGGGATACTCGGGCTTCAGGAAGCATCATGATCGGCTTTGGGTTTTGCGTTCCTTGTGGCACGGGAGCGGAGGGCAGATTTTCGACATAGGCCGCTTCATCGGTAGTCGATTGCGAGAAACCGACCTGTATGGAAACGACACCCAGCCATAACAAAGCCGCGCCCAGCATTGCCAAGTGTCCATAAAGCCTCTTTCCGGTCGTCGCCGCTGACGTCTCTTTCATTGCGCGGTCTCCGTTGACAGAGCGCCTGCCGCTTGCGGCTTTTTCTTTCCGTAGACCAGCAAATACGCTGCCGGCACGATAAAGATGGTCAGTATCACCGACGAAGTCAGGCCTCCGATGATGGCCTTTGCCATCGGCGCATATTGCTCCGCGCCGGTTCCCATCTTCAGTGCCATCGGGATCATGCCAATGATGGTCGCCAGCGAGGTCATTAGAATTGGCCGCAGACGCACGCGGCATGCGGTGATGACTGCATCCGCCGGCGACAACCCCTGCTTTTCCAGATTGTGAGCAAAGTCGACAATCAAAATGCTGTTTGAGTCCGCGATGCCAACCAGCATCAACACCCCCATCAGCGACATGACATTCAAGGTGCTGTGGGTAAGCGGCAGGATGATCAGCACGCCGACGAATCCCATGGGAATCGCCAGCATGATCAGGAAAGGATCGACGAACGATTTGAATTGCGCGGTCAGGATCAGAAACAACAGAACAAAGGAAATCAGGAAGCCGAAGGCGAAGCTCTTGAAGGACGCTTCCATACCCTGCACCATGCCGCGCAAATTCACGCGCACATTGCCGGGAATATTCTCTTTCGCGAGAATGTCGCGGATCGAACTGGTCACGCGGCCCAGATCTTCCGAGGCAGGGGTTACATAGATATCCATCGCTCGCTGAATCTGGTAGTGATCGACCTCGGTCGGGGTCTGCACCTGCTTCACATTCACCACATTGTTAAGCACTGTAGTCGGCCTGCCCTCGCCCGCGCAGGCCCATGAGGGCTGGCCATTGCCGAGGCGTGGCGGTCCTGAGGGCCCGCAATTCATGCCCGCACCCGCGTCCGGATCTCGCAATGGAATTTGCCCGAGGTCGGCCATATTGTGAATCGCACCCTGGCCCTTCTCGAAAAACTGCACCGTCAGGTAATAGTCGTTGCCGCTCTTGCGGTCGACCCAGTAGTTGGGAGCGATCATGTAGTTTGAATTGAGCGCCGTGATGACGTTATCGACTACATCTTTCTGCGTGAGTCCCAATTCGCCTGCATGCACGCGATCCACATCGAGGCGCAGAGCCGGATAGTTCATGTCTTGCGGGATATAAACCTGTCCAACACCACGCACCTGCCGAATCTCCGCAGCCAAGTTTTCTGCGATGCCATGAATCTCACGCAGATCGGGGCTGCTCACCTGCACGTCGATCGGCGCCGGCATCCCGGTATTTAATATTGCGTCGACCATCGAACCGCTGGAAAAGAAAGTACGAATCTCCGGAAATTGGCTTGCCATCTGTTGCTGCACACGGTCCATATAGTCGAAACTGCTGAGCCGATGCGACGGATTTAACTGCACCTGAACCGTCGCGGTGTAAGGACCGGAATTGGTTGTATAGAGCGAAGAGAAATCCGGTACCACGCCGATATTCGAGACGATGCGTCTCAAATCGTTGCCTTCTATCGCCTTCCGGATCAAGTCTTCGACTTTCGCGACGTATTGATCCGTCACTTCAATGCGTGTTCCCGTCGGTACCTTCAGGTTGATGGTGAACTGGCCAGCATCGGTCTTGGGAAAGAACGCCAAGCCAAGCAGCGGATAGATTGCCAGGCTTGCCACAAAAACTCCGCTCAAAACCAAAACCGTCAGTCTGGGACGTTGCACTGCCCGCCTCACCCAGTACTCGTAGTAATCCAGAATCTTATTGAACATGCGGTTGAAACGGGCGTTGAACCTTTCCATCCAGGATTGCTTCGCCGCCACCGTTGGCTCAATCTCATATTCTTTGTGTTCATGCTCAGTTCCGTGAGGCGCCGCCTTCAGGAAGCGCGAGCAGAAAAGGGGGATCACTGTCATCGCCACCACATACGAAGCCAGCAGCGACAGGCAGAACGCGAGGGCCAACGCCGAAAACAAAAACTTAGCGACGCCGTAGAGAAATACGACGGGGAAAAAGTCGACTACGTCCACGAGCGTGGCAGCCAGCACCGCCAGACTCACTTCCGAGCCGCCAACCTCAGCGGCGACCATGGGCGCGGCACCCATTTCCAGATGGCGGTAAATGTTCTCGAGCGAGATCACCGAATTATCGATTACGCGCGAGAAAGCCAGCGCCATGCCACCCAGAATCATTGTGTTGATCGTGCCGCCCATCAGCGCCAAAATTACAAACGCGGCCAGCGCCGAGAGCGGAATCGACAAGAGCACGGCCGACGTAGCGCGAAAACTCCCCAGAAAAATCAGGATCATCAGGCTAGTCAGGACCAACCCCAAAAATCCCTCGTGCAGCACCGTATCAATCGCTTCTTTGACGTAGACAGACTGGTCAAACACAATACTGGTGACCATCTGCTTGGGAATGTCGTAGAGATGCTTAATAAGGTCGCGAACCCCATTGACCACCGCAATAGTGTTGGTGTCTCCTCCCTGTTTCATGATGGGGATGTATGCGGAATGCTGGCCATCGATTCGAACGATGTTGGTTTGTATCCCGTGAGCATCTTCCGCCTTCCCAACGTCATTGATGGTTACCCAGGAATGCCCATTGATTTTGAGCGGGACTTTGCCCAACTGATCCATGTTGTCGACGAGGCTGTTTGAGTAAACGAAATAATCGTAAGGCCCCATCTTCACGTCGCCCGCGGGCAGAATGAGGTTGGCACTGTTGACCGCGTTTACCACGTCCATCAAGCTCAGCTGTCGCGACGACAATTTATACGGATCGACGTAAACCATGACCTGCCGGTACGTACCACCGAACACGCCAGGAATCTCAGCACCGGGCACAACCGCAATCTGATTTCGAATCTGAAATTGCGCGAAGTCGTGCAGCTGCGTTTCGTTGAGACCCTCCCCCTTTACTGTGACCAGTGCGACAGGCAAGCTAGAAGCGTCGAACTTCAACACCACCGGAGGCAACGTTCCCGGTGGTAGTCGCTTCAGGTCCGCCAGAGCAAGGTTGGAGAGTTGGGTTACATCAGCATCGGGGCTGGTTCCCGGCTGAAAGTAAACTTTGATGATGCTCACTCCCAGCAGTGATCGCGACTCCATGTGATCGACGCCGGACGCCAGCGTGAAGAAACGCTCTAGAGGATCTGTGATGTCGGTCTCA
Organism: uncultured Acidobacteriaceae bacterium; assembly: GCA_964407505.1. Lineage (GTDB taxonomy): Bacteria > Acidobacteriota > Terriglobia > Terriglobales > Acidobacteriaceae > Sulfotelmatobacter. The sequence goes on from CAYOVU010000123.1 coordinate 25,660, forward strand.
ACGTCCTCAGGCGGCATGCCGGAATAGAAAGTCGCGACCACCACCTCCGGCAGATTGATCGGCGGAAATAAATCGACCGGCATGCGCGCCAGGCTGGTTATACCGATGACCAGGAGCACCAGGCAGATCACGCTGATGAAGTAAGGATTGCGAATTGAAAACCCTGGCATAAAACTTATCCAATCATTCCTGCGGACTTATTAACTTCCCTGCCGTCGCGCCGCCGTCCCGGCGGCCGTTTCCGAAAGCTGGCGGGATGCCGGCTTTACATCACTGTGTATTGTTCTCGTGGTACTCCATCATCGCGACCTGTTGCGGGTGCACTTTCTGACCCGGTTTCAAGCCGCTGCGATCGCTGACCACTACCTGTTCCCCTTCGCTTAACCCGGAAACGATCTGCGCGTCGCTGCTCGTTTCCATTCCCACTTGCACTTTTCGTTCTTCGAGCACCCCGTCGCTGTTCACTACAAAAACGTGTGTCATTTCTCCTGCGTGACTTACTGCCTGCACCGGAACCGTGGGAACATCCGCTGTCTGGTCGAGTTCAAGTTCGGCATCGGCGTACAAGCCCGGCAGCAGAACCCGCTGCGGATTCGGAACATCAACTTCGGTGTGCATCGTGCGTGTATCTGACCGCACGTCCACTGAGAATCGAGCTACTTTCCCCGGGAAAGTCCGGTTGAGCGAGGGGACAAGAACATTCACCGGATCTCCGATGCGAATGTAGCGAACATAGGATTCGGGAACCGGAATAACCAGGCGAAATAGATCATCCTCCGACAGTTTCACCAAGGGTATGGCTTGCGTGCTCGAACCCGTCCCGGCCTGCATCAGGGTTCCGAGGTTCGCATAGCGCTCGGTGACGATACCAGCAAACGGCGCCGTGATTTTCGAATAGTCGTAGAGACTTTGGTCGTGAGAAAGTTTCGCACGGGTTACAGAGAGCTGGCTCTGCGTAGCTTCCAAAGCAGCCTGCCCTGCATCGACTTGCGAAGACGCTGCCAGGTCTTTTCCCTGCGCATCATCGACTTCTTGTTGTGCCACGATTCCGGGCTGACTCTGGAAGACTCCATTTAAGCGCGTGTACTGCAGATGTAGCGCGTTGTACTGCGCCTGATAGCGCTGCAGTTCGTGCTGTGCCCTCGTCACTTGATTGTTCGCGTTCTTGATTTCGGCTTCGTCTTCCTGCAACTGCGCCTCCAGTTCGGGAATTTCAAGAACGGCCATGACTTCTCCCGCTTTCACGCGAGTTCCATAGTCGACCGTCAGCTTCTTCACGTAGCCGGATTCCTTGGCGTAAACGTCGATCTCTTGAAACGGCACCAACTCCGAGGAAAGAGTGATTTGCCGGCCCAGAGATTTTTTCACCACTTTGGTTACACCGACGGTAATCGCAGGTCCGCTCGCTTCGACGCGTTTGTCGGCGCTTCCCGAACATGCCGACAGAGAGACGAACCCCGTGATCGCAACCGTCACAAGAGCACAGGTAATAAGTCGTTCGTTTTTGTGCCGCTGCTTCGCATTATTTCCGCTGCCAGCTTGCGCCATCGCTTCCCTCTTGGCCGGCTCTCTCTGCTGTGTCCCGCCGGCGATATCCAGACTTGTCGCTATCCCAACTCCTTCATAACCTCGCTTAGCTTCGCTACCGAAAAGGAACTGGACTTGCAAAACTCGATTACCTTCTGCTCCGCCCGCCGCATCGCGGATACCACTTGAGGGACTGCAGTGGCGATCTCCGCCGGAATGTTAAAGACCCCATGCCGGTCGCCGTGTAAAAGATCTCCGGGACGCACTTCCATACCGCCGACTATGATTGGTGCACCAACTCCAAAGATGTGGGCATAGGCATGCGACACGGCGGTACTTCCGGCAAACAACTGAATTCCTGAGGTGCGGATCGAAGGCAGCTCACGCACCGCGCCATTGGTCAAATATCCGATGCAGCCCAGCGCTTTTAAGATGGCGGCGTGTACGTTCCCAACAAACGCTCCCTGCCCCGGCGGATCATCCATGTCCTCCAGAACCAGGATTCGCGGTGCAGGAACTTCAAGAATGCTGTTCCAGAAATCCGTGCTTTCGTGGAATGCGCCGCCCTTCATCGGCGGTTCGCCGCATCGGAGTTGGCCGGTCACGGCATAGCCCACCATAGGCGGCGCTTCGGGGAACATGCATCGAACCTTGGCGTTCGTAAATCCGGTATTGCGCAGCCTGAGGTTAAATGTCTCGACCGCGTTCGCTACCATGCAGGTGTCGAACTGTCGAAGAGCATCCAACTCTTGTTCCGTCACCAAAGGTCTAATAGCCATGCGTTTTTCCTTTCAGCAAGGCTTCCGGTGAAGTGCGCGCTCCGGCAATGCTTAGTGGGCCGTTCGCGTATGACGTGCGCCACCGGAAAGGAAATGATTTAGTTCCCAGGGCCGGATAACTGCGTCATCCACTAACAGCGAAGTACTTATATGAGAGATGCAGAGGATGGAGGAGGCCGGTTGTATAAACTTTTCTCAAAAAAAAGGCCGGGTATCGGAGGTCCAGCCAGCGCGACGCGAGGATAAAAGGTGGCCGCCTGCAGGTTGGCCGAGAAGAACACGGGAGGAATCCACGTGGCAGCATCTTTGCTCAAGCGCTGGGTCGTCTGCGGCGACGAATGCTTATGCAAAGTTGTTGTCGCGTGTGCCGAAGAACTACCCGCATAGCAATAACGAGTAGCCACGCTCACGGTAAGTGCGCACACGGCGATCACAACGATCGCAACGCTCAAGAGCCTGCAGCGCACATCTTCGATATTGGTGAGCCGGAGCATCGTGGGTTTTCCCGGACTACCTGTTTCTTAACATACAGAATCCTAATGCCCGCAGGCAAGTGGCAGAGTATGTGTTTATAACTGCGAAGCTAAGTAAGAATTGTGCCTGGCAAGCATTCCTTCTCCGCGGATCGAGTGCGGAATTATCATTCGCTGCATTACACTCCCGTAACCACGCGCGCGGGTGCGCCCCATCGTAGCGCTGTGTATATTGAAAATTCGTGCACCTGCTAGAAAACATCCCGCTCGCGCCGCTGACCACTTTCAAGATTGGAGGTCCGGCGAAGTATTACGTAGAGGCCGCAACCGCCGGCGAGGTACAGGAGGCGGTGACTTTTGCACGCGCCCGCGACTTGCCTCTTTTCATTCTGGGCGGCGGCAGCAATCTTGTAGTCTCCGATGCCGGTTGGCCAGGGCTGGTGCTGAAAGTCGCGCTGCAAGGCATCGAACAGCGTGATGGGCAAGACGAGAACGGTTCCGTCATTTTCGATGCGGGAGCAGGTGAATCGTGGGACAGATTTGTTTCCCACGCGGTGATGGCTCACTGCGCCGGGGTCGAGTGCCTGAGCGGCATTCCGGGCAGCGTAGGCGGCACGCCGGTTCAGAATGTCGGCGCCTACGGGCAGGAAGTGGCCGACACGATTTCCTCTGTTGAAGTTCTTGACCTGAAAGATGGCCAGGTGCGCGAACTCTGCCGTGAGGCCTGCGGCTTCAGCTATCGCGCAAGCATCTTCAATACGACAGAGCGTGGACGCTTCATCGTTCTCCGCGTCACGTATGCGCTCACGCCCGGGGGCAAGCCGCGCATCGCTTATGCCGATCTCAAGCGGCATTTCGAAGGCCGCGAAACCACGCCCGATCTCGCCGAGACGCGCGAAGCGGTGCGCCATATCCGCGCTATTAAAGGGATGTTGATCGTCCCGGGCGACGCAGACTGCCAGAGCGCGGGCTCGTTCTTCAAGAATCCCGTACTTTCGGAAACAGAACACGAACGCCTGAAACAGCGCGCCGCCGTGCGCGGGTTGACCGTCCCAAGCTATCCCGCGCTCGAAACCCACAAGAAGGTCTCGGCGGCGTGGCTGGTCGAGCGCTCGGGATTCAACAAAGGCTTCGGCTTCGGCCGCGTCGGCATTTCGAGCAAACACGCTCTCGCGATTGTGAACCGCGGTGGCGCCACCGCCAGCGAGGTCATCGCCCTGAAAGAACAAATCCAGCAACGTGTCGAGGAAATCTGGGGCGTGAAGTTGGAGCCGGAGCCGGTTATGGTGGGCTTCTGAGTTTGTCCCACACAATCTTCCATGAAGAATCATGAAGGCAAATCAATCGGCGCCGCCCCAGTTCGTGACCCTGCCTTGTGAGCGAAACCCCAATGAGGGGTGGGTGCAACGATCCGGCTCCGACGGCGCCTCAAGTTACTCATCGGCTAGTCTTGCCGCCTCTTTAAAAATAGCCACAAACATTTCTCGCGTAAGCTTGCCAGTCTGTGTGTTTTGATTCGAGGGATGGTAAGACGCGAGTAACACCTTACCATCGGGTAACCGGTAACTGGCGCCATGTTTGAAGAGAAAACGCTCGGAGAGGCCAGGTTGGCGGTTGGGCAGCAAGCCTCCGCGCTTCAGATAGTTCAGATATGCGTCGAAACCAATCTTGCCCAGCGCGACCACCACCTTCACTGCTTTTAATCCTGCAACCTCACGGTCGAGAAAATGCGAGCATTCGGCAAGTTCCTGCGGGGTCGGCTTGTTGTCTGGAGGAGCGCAGCGAACCGCAGCCGTGATGTAAAGATCTTTGAGCTTGAGGCCGTCGTTGCAATCGGTGGCGTTGGGTTGATTCGCGAATCCGGTTTCATGCAGCACAGGAAACATAAACTTGCCCGAAGCATCGCCGGTAAAGGGCCGCCCAGTGCGATTCGAGCCGTGCGCCCCCGGCGCTAGCCCCATGACGAGCACCCGCGCGTTAGGATCGCCGAAACCCGGCACGGGCTTTCCCCAGTATTCGCAGTCAAGGTAAGCGCTGCGTTTTTCGCGCGCCACTTGTTCGCGATATGCCACAAGTCGCGGGCAGCGTGTGCAAGCGATTACTTCATGGTTGAGAACTGTTAGCCAGTGGGGCATTGGGGGAAACTGCCAGCCGTTACCGAGCTTGCATTCCTCAAGCTACATGAAATTGTCGTACTTCGTCTTTTCATGTTACAGATGCATCGCTGCTGCTTGCCAAACGTTGTCTTGTTCGGGCCGCAAGACAGAAATCCTAGCGCGCAGGCCTTCCCAAAGTGGTAGCTAAGAAGTCCATACGGCACGAAGAGGCCATCGACTCCGTTGGACAATTCTGCTAATGAAAGATACAACGGCGGGATAAGGCCTGTGACGCAAGTAACCGCGACCGGCTCTAATCCCAGATGACCCCCAAGCATTTCAGTCGCACAAGTCTAAGTGCTTACATCAAAAGGAGTTGTAGCGCGTATGGAGACCCAGGCGATTTCCGCTCCTGCGGACAGACCAACTAGAGAAGCGCCAAAGCGGCAAGTGGGCTATGGCCTGCCCTGCGCGAAGTGCCACAAATACTTCCCCGCCGACCTCGAGGTCTGCCCCATCTGCAAAGGCCGGGAACGAGTCTCTCCCGTCGTCGCGCCCAGAATTCCGAAGCCGGTTAAGTCCGAGACCTCCGTTGCACCGTCATCGACCAACGTCGCATTGAAACAGGAAGTGAAGGAATCTACAAAGTCAGAGTCCTCGACATTGGTTCCGCCAATAGAAATCAAGGTGAAAGAACCTCTCGATCACAAGGAGTCGATTACGACTCCGGTGGTTGCTGAGATTCCGGCCGCGCCCGAACCCGCGAGCGTCAGCCTCGTATCGACAGCGCCCGCATCACAGAAAGAAAAGGAATCCCCAAAGTCGGAGTCTCTGGCATCCGCTCCGCCGGTAGAAATCAAAGTAAAGGATCAACCTCTCGATCAGAAGGAGTCGACTATGACTCCGGTTGTTGCTGAGATTCCTGCGGCCGTTGAACCCGCGAGCGTTAGCCTCGTACCGACACAGACAGAGAAAGAAGCCCCGAAGTTAGAGTCTCTTACATCGGCTCCGCCTGCGGAAATCAAAGTGAACAATCAGCCCCTCGATCTGAAGGAGTCGATTCCGGCTCCGGTGCTTGCTGAAATTCCCGCCGCAGTTGAACCCGCGCCTGCCGGGTTCGTACCAGTAGAGACCGCTAAGGAATCTCCGAAGCTGGAGTCTCCAGCATTCGCAGCGCCAGTGGAAATCAAACCTCTCAATCAGAAGGAGTCGATTCGAATTCCCATGGTCGCTGAGATTCCCGCGACTGTTGAACTCGCTGGTGCAAGCCTCGTATCGACACAGAAAAAGAAACAGAAGAAATCCCCGAGGTCGGAATCTCCGGCAGTCACGAGTCTCAACGATCAGTCCAGTAGCGATCAGCCTAATCAGGAAAAACCGATTGCGACTCCAGCCCTGGTTGAAGCGCAAACCTCTGATCCTGTGCCGGCCGCGATTGCCTCGACGAGCGCAGCTGAGGAACTCCCGACTGAACGGGAAGCTCCGGCAACCGCTCTTCCAATACAGCCCAATATCGAGGAACAGCGCCGAGACAAGATCAATCAGGCCCTTCGAATCGTGATTCCAATGCTGGTTGAAGCTCAAGCTTCAGAGCCCGCGTCAGTACCTGCGAAGCAGAAAATACTAGACCGGGAAAAGAAAGAAAAAGCCGCGGAGGTGTCCGAGACCCCGATGTTCGCTTCCGAAGTGAAGATCGTCGATGCGAAGATCGTCGAAGTAGAGATCGCCGAAGTGAAGATGGTTGAGTCGCCCGCCGTCTCAGATCAAGCGAGCCACCGTCCCAGCAAGGAAAAGTCCAAAGCAATCGACAAGGGTTCCGACGCCCCACCGAAGCCCGCGAATGTGAGCGCGCCTGTAGTGGTACATGTCAATCTTGGCGAACTGCAGCTTGGGCAACTGCGCGCTCCGAAAAGCACGCCAGAGCGTGCGCCGGTGCCAGCGCAACCGAAAGAAATCGAACGCACGGAACCGAAAACGGGCCGTGCAGATATTTCGTCAGACGTCAATGCCTCGGAATCGCCAGCAATAGTTAGTGGCCGTAAGTTTGACCTTGTGACTTTTGCTCTCAGCGTGGTAGTCCTGGCGTGCGCCGTTTTGCTGATCACCTTGGTTGCTCTTCGACTGATGCCGCATCACGCTCCCGAACCAGTTCGCAGAGCGAAGCCCGCCTATAGCATCGCGCCGGCAACCGCGGATCAGAATACTAACGCCTTGATCCCTACTCCGCCGCCCACGGCCGCTGCCTCGGGGAATTCAGCGTCTTCCGATTCTTCGCCGGTTGTGGCACCGGCCGCAGTGCCGGCGCAATCTCCGACTGCCTCGGCGAGTAATCTGTCGTCGTCGCCGGGTTCAGAACGAGTTCTCGCGCTGTCGCCGGGGCTGGCTGAAGGCAACTTGCTCTATCGCGTAGAACCAGACTATCCGGAAGAAGCTCGCCGGCAGGGAGTGCAGGGTCCGGTAGTGCTTGACCTGCACATCAGCAAAGACGGTCTGGTACAGGGCGTGGATCTGGTCAGCGGGCAGCCTCTTCTTGTGCAAGCCGCAACCGCCGCCGTAAAGCAATGGCGCTTCCGCACGCGCTACGTCAATGGCAACGAAGTCGAAATGCAAGCCAGAATCACGCTGCACTTCGCGCTTCCGACCCCGTAGATCAAGCGCGATTTAGGCGACGCATTTTCGGTCGGGTGATACGTCCGGGGGCACTCCGCGGCCGAAGAGCACCCATAAAAACCGAAATACAGCGAACTGGAGAGGAGCCGCGTGCGCGGCTCCCCTTGTATAGCTAACGACTACTTCGCGAGTTGCCCCGAAACCTCGGATAGCACCCGTGTACCTTCCAGTTTCACCGCGTCCAGCGACCGCGGATCCAGACCCAGTGCCTTCACCATGGTCGGTGCGATCTGTATGGTTTGTGCGTCGGCCGAGACCGTCTCTGCGGTAAAGCTCGGGTTCGCCACCAGCAGCATGACGTTGGTCGAGTCATGCCCGAAGCCGCCGTGATCTCCGACCATCGAAGTGCTGTTCGAGTAGATCACGCCCACGTTCGGGGTTACGATGATGTCCGGCGACCGCGAATCTTCTCCCGGCCCGGTGCCGGGAACGTTATAGTTCGCCGCCAGCGTTGGCCCATAGTAAATCTCGCCCATGCCGATCTCCGTGGCATTCGTTTCGAGAATCCCAACAGCCTTGTCTAGGTTCACTCCCTTTTTCAGCCACAGTACGGAGACATCGTCTTCGGTTGCGCCAATTCCTGACGTGTTCAGCGGCGACTCCGAGAAGGGGATCAGATTTCCCATCAGAGTTGCTGGGGTATTTGCCCCATCGGCCACGTAGCGGATCGGGTCGATCGGCGACTCTCCATGCTTCGCCGTGATGATGAGCAGCGTGTTGTCGTAGATTCCGGCACTCTTCAGAGCGTTGACGATCTGGCCGATTGCGGTATCCACGTATTCGATCTCGTTCAGCAAGAACGAATTGGGAACCGCCGCGGCGTTCTTATAACCACCCGCGCCCACACCGGCTTCGTTCACGGACTGCCCCACGTACACGGACTGAAAATTCATGCCGAATATCGCCGGAACCATCGCTGGTGCGCCCGAATGAGTCTTGCCCGCAATCTGGTTCAGTAAGGCATATACCTTGATCGCGTCGTAGCACTGAATGTTTTCAAAGCTGGCATTCCACGCCCCTGCGCCGATCGTATCGCGGATTGGGTCGCACGCAGCTCCATCCAGCGTTTTTACGCCGGGCAGCGGCACCACAGCCGAGCTGACTTCCGGTGAATAATAGTCATCCAGACCATTTCCGCCGGGCCCGCCCACCATTGAGTAGGAGGGGTGCTTGTCAATCCACGCCGTGTAGCCTCCTGCAGCATGGACCACGCCAAAGGCCGTGTTTACCCGGATGAAATTCCAGGGATACACCGGTGCACAACCATTCATCGGGTCCCGCTCCAGCTTCTTCGGATCAATCGAGGCGATTCCGCCTTCAGTCAATCCGGCACCCGGCGCGCCGCCGTTCAGCTTGGTATCGTCGAGATCAATGCCCTGGTCGTTGTCGGTGGTCGTTCCAAACGCTGTAGCGTATGGAATACACGGCCCCGCACCCAAGCCGGTGCCGGTCGTCTCTGCGGGAGGATCGAGCGATCGGTCGAAGGCCACATCGTAGTAAAGTCCAGTCGATTTGGGCGTGCCGCCAGAAACCAGTGCCGCGATTCCCGGAAAAGAATCCGAAGGTCTTGACGATGAAGCGGCGACATAGTTAATTCCAGTCTGGCCCAGCGCCGCCAGATTGGGGCAATACGGACTACCGCCATTCGCGCCCGCGATCCCATGCGAGCAATTATAGAAATCCACCATGTGCATGCCGTCAATGCTCAACAGCACCACATGCTTGATCTTCCCCGAACCCACAGTGTTTGTTTGAGCCGCTACTCCGCTCGACGACGCCAATGCGAACACCAGCGCAACCCCAGTTACTATTAGGCTATAGGCCTTCATGTAGAACCTCCATGAGGACTATTAGCGCCGAAATGTTACACGGGCGTTACTGCTCTGTGAAATCTCGGCGAATCCCGCGACGGCGCAGACTCGTCCCACCGAATTCCCAGCGTCCAGTGATGACCTCGCGATTCAGAACCGTTCGCCGCGGTTAGACTCTGTTGACTACTGATAGGATTTCTAGCTGGGCCGGAGCCGGTCAGCTTTATTTTTGTGCTTCCCATTTTGCGACGGATGAACCCTCCTCGTCCGTTTGACCTCCCTCCCCTCCCGTCTTTACACTCAAGTTAACGCCGTATGAATTCGGTCCGGTCCGTTTGCTCGACGAACCCCAGGATTCCGGCGCGCAGTGAAAGGCGAATCGTGAGCCCCACAGAAACTACCGAAGTCAAGAACGACGCTAAGAACGAATCTCCCAGCAAAGATAAAGATGGTGTCAAGCGCGAGATTTCCGTCGAGATCCCTGCCACCGAAGTTACCCGCGAAACCGAGTTGCAGATTCAGCGCTATCAGAAAAGTGCGCGGCTACCCGGCTTTCGCGCCGGGCACGTGCCGGCTTCGATCATCCGCCAGCGCTTTGGCGACGGCCTCAAGAACGACGTGATTGAGGCTCTCGCACCCAAACATTTTCGCAAAGAAGCTGAGAAGCAAGGTCTGATTCCGGTTTCGCAGCCGCGTATTACCGATCTTCACATGCACGACGGCGAGCCTCTCCGATTCAAGGCAACCTTCGATGTGCTGCCCGAGATTCAGGTCGAAGGCTACAAGGACCTGCGCGCCGACAAGCCGGAGATTACCGTCACCGATCAGGAAATCGAAGACGCGCTCAACAATGTGCGCGAGCAGCGTGCCACCTACACGACCGTGGAAGGTCGGACGCTTGCCGAAGGCGACTTCGCCCAGGCCTCGATGGATGGCAAGCCGAAAGATGGCAAAGATGTCGCAGAGGCCAGCGCCAATCCCGTGCATATGGATGACGTGTTGATCGAGATCGGTGGCAAGAACACCGTACCGGAGTTTACCGAGCACCTTACCGGCGCTTCGGCCGGCGAAGAGCGCACCTTCGATGTGAGTTACTCCGAAGACGTCTCCGATAAACGGCTGGCCGGCAAGACTTTCGTTTACACGGTGAAGATCAACGGCATCAAGCAAAAGAGTCTGCCTGAGCTCAACGATGATTTCGCCAAGGAACTGGGTGACTTTACCAGCCTCGAACAGGTTCGCAAGCAGATTCGCGAAAACATGGAAGCGGAAAAGAAACACAATTCCGAGCATGCCGCGAAAGATAAGCTGGTTGCCGAACTCGTCAAGCGCAACGATTTTGAAGTGCCGGAGTCTTTAATCGATCGCCAGATCGACTTGCGCCTGGAACGAGGATTGCGCGCTCTGGCCGCGCAGGGCATGAAGATGGAAGACCTGAAGAAAATGGACCTGCCCCGCCTTCGCGCCGGTCAGCGGGAGCAGGCGGTGAATGATGTGAAGTCCTCGTTGCTGCTGGAACGCATTGCAGACCTGGAGAAAATTCAGGTCAGCGACGAGGAAGTAAACCGGGAGGTGGAGGCTCTCGCGAAACAATCGAAACAGACATCCGAAGCGGTGCACGCTCGTTTGACACAGGATGGGGGCCTCGATAGAATCCGGATGAGAATC
>CAYOVU010000124.1:0-3333 GCA_964407505.1 uncultured Acidobacteriaceae bacterium
CTCTCCGTTGGGCAGCCACCGCGCCAGATCCCCGCTGCGGTACAAACGAGCTCCTGGTTCGCCGCTGAACGGGTCCGGCACATACCGCTCCGCCGTCAGAGCCGGCCTCCGCCAATACCCCCGCGCTAATCCCGCCCCGCCAACCCACATCTCACCCGCTACCCCAACCGGTACCAACTGCCCCCACTCATCCACCACATACACCCGCAGGTCCGCGATGGGCCGGCCGATCAGGCTGCCAGCCCCTTCCTCTATCTCCGCACTCTCAATCCGACGATGAGTCACATGCACCGTGGTCTCGGTGATCCCGTACATGTTGACCAACTCGGGCCCAGCCGCATGCCGCTGCACCCAGGGCGCCAGACTTGCTAGTTCCAGCGCCTCCCCGCCGAAGATCACCAAACGCAACTGCAGCTGCCTCTGCGATCCGGCCTCCAGGTCCGCCTGTATCAGCTGCCGGAAAGCAGAGGGCGTGTGGTTCAACACCGTCACCCCCTGCTCACACAACAACCGATGGAAGGCTTCCGGCGAACGACTTGTTATATAGGGCACCACCACCAGACGGCCACCATGCAGCAATGCTCCCCACAACTCCCACACCGAAAAGTCGAAGGTATAAGAGTGAAACAGGGTCCACACATCCTGGCGCCGAAAACCAAACCGCTCTTGGGTCGCGGCAAACAAACGGGCCAGGTTGTTGTGAGTGACCGCCACGCCCTTGGGGCTGCCAGTGGAACCGGAGGTGTAGATAAGATAAGCAGGATCTTCCCCTTGATTTACAGTCTCCGGATTGACAGAGAAATCAGTCTCTGAATCTTCCTCGAATCCATCGTCGAGAACCAATACCTGGCTTGCTGGCTCGGCCAATCGATGGCGCAGCCGCTCGATGCTGACCACCACCTGCGGCTGGGCATCTTCTAGCAGCAGCTTCACACGCTCCGGCGGATAGTCCGGATCCAGCGGTACATAAGCTCCACCGGCCTTCAACACCCCCACTATCGCCACCACCAGATCCAGCGAGCGCTCCAGATATAACCCCACCCGCGTCTCCCGGCCCACCCCCTGGGCGCGCAGCCGGTAGGCCAGGCGATTGGCCCGGCGGTTCAGCTCCCCATACGTCAGCGATTGGCTTGCGTCGACTACAGCCACGGTGTCTGCACACTCCGCGGCAGTCCGCTCAAACCGGCAGGGCACGGTTTCGAGCGCGGCCACTGCCGGCGCTGGTGGGTTCCATTGACTGAGCTCTAGTTCTTGCTCAAACCGAGAAACAAAGCTACGGCCATGATGAGCTTCGGAGCTGTAAAGCATGGCCTCCAGCACGGCTTGGTAGACTTCCCGCATGCGCCGGCGCTGGGAAGCTGCAAACTGCGCGCAATCCAGCTCCAGCACCAGGTACAGCTGTTGGGTGCCGGCCTGGATGCCGGCCTGTACCACCAGCGGGTAGTTGGTTTGCTCAAACCCTCCGCGGCCCACAATGGAAGAACTCTGTTCCCCGGAGAGCCGTTCGTAAACGTGAAAGTGAGTGTAGTTGAAAATGGTCTCAAACAGAGCAGCGCCGTTGAGCCGGCGCTTGATCTCCGCCAGCGGGAAGCGGCGGTGAGGGAGAATGGCCTGCTCGGCGGCAAAAGCGCGGGTAACAAGCTGGGACCAGGAGCCGGGTTCCAACGGCAAGCGCAGCGGCAGGGTGTTCAAAAACAGGCCGAGCAGTTCATCGCCACCCTGAACTTCCGGGCGCCCATTCAACACCAGGCCGGTGACCAGATCGGTTTGTCCGGTGAGCACGCTGAGGGCTTTGAGGTGGGCCGCCAGCAACACGCTGCGCAAGGGAACCCCCAGGGTGCGGGCCAGGGCGGTGAGCCGCTCGGCACACTGTGGCGAGATCTGAACCGGCAGCCGCTCCAAGCCGCTGCCATCGCCGGCTTCCAGCCGCGGCAGAGAGGCAAACTCGGCATCGGCCAGCTTGCCATCCCAGAACTGCTGGCTGGACTCAGAGCTAATGGCCGCCCGCTCCAATGCCACGAACTCTCGATAGGTGGCCGCAATGGGTAGACCGGCCAGGGAAGGATCCGCGTACAGACCGAGAAGTTCGGTGAGCAGCGCCGCGGCGCTCCAGCCGTCCAGAACGGCGTGATGGAAGCTGAAGGCGCATTGCCACAGATCAGCCTCCAGTTGAAAGATCTGCACGCGGAACAGCGGCGCCTGCTCCCACTCGAAACTGGTATGGGATTCCTGTTCCAGCCACTGCTCCAGATGCCGCTCCCGGTCGGGGACCGACCAGCCGCGGAGATCCTCCACCTGGAACGGAAGAACGACCTGTTCATGCACCCGCTGGATGGGCTCGGCGAAACGGAGATCGAAGCTGGTGCGCAGCAGCAGATGCCGCCGGCTGAGTGCATCCAGGGCCTCCCGCAGACGCCCGGGCTCGAACGGCAAACGGAAACTCCAGACAATCACATCGTGATACAGCGGTGAGCCGGGAGTGTAGAGGCTGTGGAACAGCATGCCAGCCTGCATGGCGCTGAGCGGATAAGCGTCTTCAACATCGCCGGGCAGCGCGGCACGAATCGAATCGTCAAGCAGGCTGAAGGGAGCGGTAGCGGGAGCGGCATGGCTCTCCACAGCACCGCCCCGAATGGCTTCCGCCAGACCAGCCACGGTTTGAAACTCGAACAGATCCTGGATGGCGAACTCCAGACCTTGAGCCTGTGCCTGGGCTTTGATGCGGATGCTGAGAATGGAATCGCCGCCCAGTTCGAAAAAGTTATCGTGGACTCCGACACGCTCCACACCCAGAACCTGACTCCAGATGGCCGCCAGAGTTTCCTCGACCGGATCGCGCGGAGCCACATAGGCAGTCGCCGCGGGCAGAGCCATGCCCTCCGGCGCCGGCAGCGCCTTGCGGTCCAGCTTGCCGTGAGCAGTGAGCGGCAGCCGCTCCAGGGCCACAAACACGGCCGGCACCATGTATTCGGGCAAGCGAGCCGCCAGATGGTCACGCAGGGCGCCGGTCGTGAGATCTTGCGCGGCCACCACATAGGCCACCAGCCGTTTGCCCCCCGCCTCGTCCTCGCGCAGCACCACCACCGCGTCGCTCACCTCCGGATGCCGCCGTAAAGCCGCCTCCACCTCGCCCAGTTCGATGCGATGGCCGCGCAGCTTCACCTGTCCGTCCCGCCGCCCTAGAAACTCTAACTCTCCGTTGGGCAGCCACCGCGCCAGATCCCCGCTGCGGTACAAACGAGCTCCTGGTTCGCCGCTGAACGGGTCCGGCACATACCGCTCCGCCGTCAGAGCCGGCCTCCGCCAATACCCCCGCGCTAATCCCGCCCCGCC